>NZ_CALFLA010000031.1 GCF_937880195.1 uncultured Blautia sp. | reverse complement strand
AAATGCTGGTGCAGACAGCAGCAGGATTTCTTGGACGGCAGATGGAACAGTAAAAAAAAACTGAAGTTTCCTGTAAAAGGAGATTTCAGTTTTTTTATAACATATATCAGGTGAGGAGGAAATTTTCTACAGCTATAGCAGTAGAGCCAATATACTTCTTTTTTTCGCGGAAAGTGCTTTTTACGCAAAAATGATTTGGAAGAGTAGGATTAATGGCTAATAGCTGGGTAGTAAAAAGAGATACGATTGCATCGTGTTCGAAAATATCGCCGAAGAGAACTAGTTTATCAGGCGCAAGGATTAAGATGGCGTTATTTGTTACTTCTGCTAATGCCATAGAACATTCAGTAATAAAATTTCTGAGAGAAATACTGTTGCTGTCAAGATAATATCCAAGATTTTTGAATGTAGGTTTTCCTACTTTTTTTTCTGCTTCAAGAATTGCAGAATCATTTTTTTCTTCTATTAATTTGTTAATATACGTGATAATGGCATCGTTGGATACTAATGTTTCTAAACATCCGTTTCTTCCGCAACGGCACTTTACGCCATTTGCTTTGGATAGGTGATTGTGGCCAATCTCTGAAGACTGGTAATTATATCCTTTGTAAATTTGACCTCCAATGGCAGTAGCAGAACCTACTCCAGGTCCCCATTTCAACATCAGGATATTCTGGGAATTTTCAATGTTTTTTCGGAAAAGAAGTTCACTTTGAAGGAAGGCGCATACATTGCTTTCTACAGTTACAGGAAAAGGAAGTTCATCTTCCAAAAAATTTTTAAATGGTACAGGTGTATCAAAAATCAGATATGGGTGAAGCGCAGTTCCAGAAAAATGATTAACTGGGCCAATAACAGAAACTCCGGCACCGAGAACCTGATTCAGGTGAATGGAATGCTTCCAGAGAATCTTAATGCACTCTTTAGAAATCTGAGAACAGAACTCTTTGGGTTCCCATTCAGAAGAATATTCGAAGGGCTCTTCTAAAAGTAAATCACCTTTTAAATTAGTAATGGCAATATTAACATCTGACGGATGGATATCTATAGATACAATATATTTCCAGTTGTAATTAATCTTTAATGGATTTTGTTTTCGTCCAGCCTTTTTGTGTGAAGAATCATTGGATTCTTCGCATTGCTGCAAAAGGCCGCTATCCAAAAATTCATTTACGATAGAAGTTACAGCAGCTGTAGAAACTCCAAGATTAGAAGCAATTTCTGTTCGAGACATATTTTCATTGGCAAAAAGCAATCTCAAAGTATTGGATCGGTTATTCATTTTGGGAAGTGTTAAGAGTGGGTTTATCTGTTTCATAGATGATCTCAGTCTTTCCTTAAAAATAATTGTTTAACATAGTTAATTAATATATATAAATTATATAATGAAAAATAGAATAAATCAAGCATTTTAGAGTGTGATATTGAAAAGCATTAACATAATTGGTAAAAATGCATAAAAAATAGTTCTTATATATAGTTATTTATACAAGTTGACAAATAAAAGACAAGGTTGTATTATAGTGATAAATTAATTAAGCAAGTTAATTAATAAAAATGGTAAATGTTGGTAAAACAAAAGGAGGTATTTTATGAACAGCAAAATGAAAAAAGCAACAGCATTATTACTTGCAGCGGTTATGGGGGTTGGAACCGCAACTACTGTAATGGCGGATGATCTTTCTATTACATTAAGCCATCAGCCGTACAGCCATGCTCTTCCTACATATATAGGAATGCAGGAAGGGGTTTTTGAGGAAAATGGATTGGAAACAGAAGTTCTTTGGTTTTCTTCAGGAAATACACAGAATGAGGCATTAGGTGCAGATGAATGGGGGGCTGGAGCCTGCGGTACACCGCCGGCAATCGCAGCAGGTATTGCTTATGATGCAAAAATTGTTGGTCTGTCTGTTGATGATACAGTTTCCTGCGACTATTGGGTAAGAGAAGATAGTGAAATTGCAGGAATTACCGGAGAGGTAGAAGGTCATCCTGATATTATGGGAAATGCAGAGACATGGAAAGGAAAAACTATTCTTTGCCCGACACAGACAAGCGCGCATTTCATGTTGATTGCTACATTGAATGCCATGGGACTTACCCAGGAAGATGTAAATATTGTTCCGATGGATGTTCCGTCTGCATATACAGCATTTAAGTCTGGACAGGGAGACATTGTTGCTCTTTGGGATCCGCAGTCTTATCAGGCAGAAGAAGAGGGATGGATTAAAGTTTCCAGTGGTGAGGCCAGTGGGGAATCAATGCCGACAGTTCTTGTGGCTTCTCAAAAAGCAATTGATGAAAATTGGGATGCAGTTTACTCATGGATAAAGAATTATTATGAAATTGCAGAAACATATAAAGAAGATATTGATACACAGAGTAAATATTTATTAGAGATGCAGCTTGATAATGGTATTGACACAACAGAAGAACTTGCAAAACGGTTTGTTGAAGATCGTCCGCTTCCGACCCTTGAAGATAATATTGAATTTTTTAAAGGAGAGCCGGGATCCAGAAAAGCTGATGAGGTTATCAGTAAAATTATTAAGTTTTTTGTAGATCAGGGTACTTATACAGAAGAAGATCAGAAGAAGCTGGAAGAGGGCGGATTTGTTGACGGACAGTTTATTAAAGCGCTTGCAGAGGAGAAAGGTCTTTCTATGGAATGATTTTGCTTCTTGTTTTTACCGGAAAGCCTGTCGGTGTGAAAGCATAAGCTTTCATACCGACTTCATAAAAAGCCGGCAGAGATCATTAGGATGACAGAAAGGTAGTGTGTAGAAAAATATGAAAAAATCTAGTAACAAAATGAAATACCGGGTTCTGAGCATCATCGGTCTTGTTGTCTTCTTTGGGGTATGGGAAATGGCAGTAAGACTTGGATGGGTTTCAGACAGATCCCTGAATGCGCCGTCAGAAGTAATTCAGACGTTTATTTTTAAACTGACAAATGCTCAGCCTGATGGATCTACCCTTCCGCAGCATTTTCTTCAGAGCTTGAAGCTGGCTTTAACCAGTTTTTTTATTGCCACTATTGTTGGAGTTCCTCTGGGATGGCTGATGGGATATTATAAAGTTCTTGATTTTCTTTTAAATCCTCTTTTCGAGATTATCAGACCGATTCCGCCAATTGCATGGATTCCGATTGTTATCCTGACAATGGGTATTGGAATGTCTGCAAAAGTATTCATTATTTTTGTGGCAGCTTTTGTACCTAATGTAATTAATTCCTATTTGGGAATACGGTTAACGGATGCTACTCTTATAAACGTAGCTAAAACTTTTGGAGCAAGTGACTGGAAAATATTTACAACTGTTTGTATACCTTCTTCTATGAACATGGTATTTACTGGAATAAGACTTTCTCTGAATAACTCTTGGACGACACTGGTGGCAGCAGAAATGCTTGCGTCTATTAGAGGACTTGGATACATGATTCAGATGGGAAGAACGATTATTAGACCGGATATTATCATTGTAGGTATGTTTACAATCGGTCTTACAGGTGCTCTTATGAATAACATTCTGGGACTGTTTGAGAAAAAAGTGGCGCCATGGAGGTACAGAGATAATGGATAGTAAAGAAATAAAAAAATGGTATTATATTTTGCCGATTGTATCGATTGGTATATTTATTGTATTGTGGCTGTTTCTTTCCAGCGCAGAAAATACAATGATTCCTACTCCTACAGCTACATGGGATAAATTTGTAGATATTTTAGTCAATCCAATTTCACAGGCAATTCTTCCAGTACATATCTGGGTTAGCCTGAAACGAGTTTTGATCGCTTTTTTCTTTGCGATTATACTTGGGGTTGGATTAGGAGTAGGACTTGGATGGAGTAAAACATTTAATGCTTTGGTAGGTCCTGTTTTTGAAATGCTTCGCCCAATTCCGCCAATTGCATGGATTCCTTTGATTATTTTGTGGTTTGGCATTGGCGAGACACCTAAAATTATTATTGTATTTATTGGTTCTTTTGTACCGATTGTTTTGAATACTTTTTCCGGGATTAAAGAAATCGATCCGCTGCTGATCAGTGCGGGAAAAGTTTTGGGTGCAAACAGAAAGCAGATTCTTTTTGAAATTACTCTGCCTGCAACTGTACCGGCTATTCTGGCAGGTATCCGTACAGCTCTTTCAAGTGGATGGATGTGTGTGGTGGCTGCAGAGATGATCGTTGCAAGACAAGGCGTTGGTTTCCTGATTGTACGAGGACAGGAATCTGGCGACACGGCTCTTATTGTTGTATGTATGCTGGTAATTGGTATTGTCAGTATGCTGCTTTCTACAATTTTAAGTAAACTGGAAGGAGTGCTTTGTCCATGGCAGTTCTCAAAAACAAAATAGAATTAAGAAATTTATCAAAAACCTATTATTTGAAAGACCGTGCAGTAGAAATCCTGAAAAACTTATCTTTTGACGTTCATGAAAATGAGTTTTTGGTTCTTTTGGGACCAGGGCGCTGTGGAAAAACAGTTTTGCTGAATATTGTTGCAGAACTGGAAAATCAGACATCAGGTACTATTGAGTTTGACGGCGGACGCCCCAAGATGGGAGATCTTGGAATGGTATTTCAGAAATATGCTCTTTTTCCTTGGAAAACCGTAATGGGGAATGTGGAAATGAGTCCAAAGTTAAAAGGAGTTTCGAAAGAAGTCCGTCAAAAAAAGGCACAGGAGTACATTGATCTGGTAGGTTTGAACGGATTTGAAAAGGCGCTTCCAAAACAGCTGTCAGGTGGAATGAAACAGCGTGTGGGAATTGCCAGAGCATATGCTTCAGAATCAGATATCCTTCTTTTGGATGAACCTTTTGGAGCGCTTGATGCTCAGACCAGATATTCTATGGAAGATGAAATTATTAAAATTTGGGAAAAAAATAAGAAAACAATTGTATTTGTAACAAATAATGTGGAAGAAGCTCTTTATCTCGGAGACAGGATTTTACTTCTCTCTTCACGTCCTGCTGAAATAAAGAAGGAATATATAGTGGATCTGCCACGTCCAAGAAGCTATACAGATAAAGCTTTCCTGGAATATAGAAATGAGATTGTAGAAAATACAGATCTTGATATCTGACAAAATGGGAGAGATGACTATGAGTGATGAGACAAAAATTAAAGTTGTAGGATTAACAAAAAAATTTGGTGATTTGTTGGTTTTGGATAATATTTCCTTTAATGTAAAAAAGGGTGATTTTGTATGTATTGTCGGTCCTACAGGATGCGGAAAAACAACATTTCTGAATCTGCTGGTAAAGCTGATTGAACCTACGGCAGGGCAGATTTTGATTGATGGGGAACCAGCAGATCCGAAAAAACATAATATTTCTTTTGTGTTCCAGGAACCAAGCGCATATCCTTGGCTGACAGTAGAGGAAAATCTCCAATATGGACTGAAAATTAAAAAGGCTTCTCCAGAGTTAATCAAAGAAAGAACTGATGAAATCATAGAGTCTTTAGGACTTCAGGAAGTGCGTCATGCATATCCAAGGGAACTTTCCGCCTCTTTGGAACAGAGAGTTGTAATAGGAAGAAGTTTTGCTCTTCATCCAGATCTGCTTCTTATGGATGAACCGTATGCGCAAATGGACATTAAGGTTCGTTATTATCTGGAGGATCAGGTAATTAAATTATGGCAAAAGACAGGAAGTACAGTATTGTTTATTACCCATAATATTGAAGAGGCGGTATATCTTTCTGAAAAATGCCTGATTCTTTCGCAGAAACCCACAACAATCAAGGAGGAAAAGATTATTGATCTTCCTCGTCCGCGAGACATTGCTTCAAAAGAATTTGTAGAACTGAGGGAGTACGTTACAAAACAAATTAAGTGGTGGTAAATATGACAGATGGGAATAAAAAGGTGATTCCCCTGCTGATCCTCCCTGTAATATGGGGAACCTATTATGTAGCCAGCCAGAAGCTTGTAGGATTTACGTCTTCTTTTACTTCCGGGCTCCTAATTCGTTTTGTGGTATTGTGGGCGCTTCTGGTGATTATGGTCAAACGTAAAGAAATTCCTTTACTGTTTCAGGTAAAGGGAGTGCTTCCAAGACTGATTTTGATTGGAACACTGGGGTTTTTGCTGGATTGGACAGCGTTTATTGGACTATCCATGTCGTCAGCAGCAACGGGAACTGCTCTTCTTAAATGTGATGTTTTGATGGTTAATATCATATCAGCAGTTATTTATAAGGAAAAGTTTACCTGGAAAACCTGGGGATGCACAATGGTTATGTTGTTTGGTGTATTCATGGTAATGGGAATTGATTTTACTCAGTTTAAAATTGACGAACCGGGCAATATATTTTTCCTTTTGAGCGCTTTGTTCGTGTCAGTTAACGCATTTGTAATAAAGAGTGTTCAACTTCATAAAACTAACCCAGTATGTGATGATGTGGTTGCATTTTATAATAACTTTGTGACAATGATCTATTTTGGATGTGCGTCTTTGATTTCAGGGACAATAAAAGAGATTCCGGGAGTGTTTCAAAGAACAGACATTTTGACGTCGCTGGCTTTTGCTGCGGCAGGTCAGACACTGGTGTACATTGTTTATTATTACAATTTGAGGCATTATCCGGTTTGGCTGGTAAAGGTATTTCTGCTTCTGATGCCGATTTTTTCTACCTTGATTACATTTGTATTATTTGGAGAGACGTTAGTAGGTAAGCAATATATTGGAATGGCAGTTGTAATAGCAGGGGCATTGGGAATTTTGGTACAGCAGAAGACGGTATCTACAAAAAATAGCAGATAAAAGAGGAGGTTATTATATGAAATGGGAATATTTACAGCCAGTAACCATTCGTTTTGGCGAAGGTATCATAAAAGAGTTAAAAGATGTTGTTGCATCTATAGGATGTAAAAAAGGAATTTTGGTCAGTGATCCATTTTTTTTACAAAATGGATTGGCTGAAAGAATTGTACGGGAAAGTGAAGGAACTCTTGTTCATGTATATGGAGAAATTTCTCCGAATCCAGAGGTAAAAGAAGTGGATGCCTGTGCAGACATAATTCGCAAAAATCAGATAGAATTTGTGGTTGCGTTAGGTGGAGGAAGCGCACTGGATTGTGCAAAGGCTGCAGCATCGGTATGCTTTACAGAAGAATCTATCCGAGAATATCATGGAACAGGAAAAGCACTTTCAAAGGAGCATCATCCATTGATTGCAATTCCCACAACCGCTGGAACCGGAAGTGAAGTAACGTGTGTTTCTGTGTTAAGCGATCATGAACTTGGAAAAAAAGGTCCGATCGTTTCAAATAATTTTTATCCGTCTATTGCGTTGATTGATCCAGAGCTTACTTATACACTTCCGCCTCACATGACAGCAAGTACAGGAATTGATGTGCTCTGTCATGCGTTGGAAGGCTTCTGGAGCAGAGGACATCAACCAGTCTGTGATGCGCTGGCTCTTCATGCAGCACGTATTGTATTCAAATATTTACGCAGAGCATACAGTAACCCTGAAGATAAAAAAGCAAGGGCCAAGATGGCAGAAGCGTCTGTAATTGCAGGACTTGCTTTTACTCTTCCGAAAACAACCAGTTCTCATGCCTGCTCATTCCCTCTTACAAATTTATATCATATTCCCCATGGAGAAGCATGTGGCATGACTTTAGATTATTTTGCAAAAATAAATGCAGATGTAGAAGGTGGCAGAATTCATGAGTTTGCTAAACAGCTTGGATTTACAGATGCTATTGCAATGGCAGACGAAATTTACCAGCTAAAAGCAGATATAGGACTTCGTAATGATCTGAAAGATCTGAATCTGGGTGATGAGCAAATTGCAGAACTTGTACATTTAAGCAATCATCCCAATATGCTTAACAATCCTGTTAAGATCACAGAGGAAATCCTGGATGAAATGTATCAGTCAATGCGCTGAAACAGGGTGTTTAAGGAGGAAATAGATGTGAATAAAAAAATAGAAATGCTGAATGAAAAGGCAAAAGAAATACGTAAATTGACAGTCAAAACAATAGGAGGGCTTGGCGTAGGACATATTGGAGGAGCAGTTTCTATCTGTGAAGTACTGGCAGCATTGTATTTTGATATTATGAAGGTTGATCCAGAAAATCCTAAAATGGAAGACAGAGACAGATTTGTTCTTTCTAAGGGACATGCAGGTCCTGCAGTTTATGCGACTTTAGCATTAAAAGGATATTTACCGATGGAAGAACTTGACACACTGAACCGTCCAGGAACACATCTTCCAAGTCATTGTGACATGCGGCTTACAAGAGGGGTTGATATGACAACAGGATCTCTGGGACAGGGATTTTCCGCAGCTGTAGGTATGGCTCTTGCTGCAAAATCAGATAAACGGGATCTTTATGTTTATACAATTATTGGAGATGGAGAAAGTCAGGAAGGACAGATTTGGGAAGGCGCTATGCTAGCCGGAAGCAGGGCACTTGATAATCTTATTGCGTTTACAGATTATAACAAAATGCAGATTGACGGATATATAGGTGATGTCAATACTTTAGATCCTATTGCAGATAAGTGGAAAGCATTTGGATGGAACGTTCAGTCTATAGATGGACATAATATGGAAGAAATTCTTTATGCTGTGGATAATGCCAAAAAGCAGAAAGGAAGACCGAATATGATCATCTTAAATACCATTAAAGGAAAAGGTATTTATTTTGCAGAAAACAAACTGGAATGCCATAACATGACGATTTCAGAAGAAATGTGGAAAAAAGCAGTAGATATGATTGAAAAGGGGGAGATGTAAATGGTTCTGGAAGACAGATGGCTCCGTGAAACATATGTAGATCTGCTGATTCAGTATGCTGCGGAAAATAAGGATATTGTAATTTTGGAAGCTGATTTAATGAAAGCTGGCGGAACTGGAAGATTTGCAGAAGAGTATCCAGATCGAACATTTGATGTGGGAATCCAGGAAGCTAATATGATTGGAACAGCAGCAGGTATGTCTGCTATGGGAAAAATACCTTTTACTCATACATTTACAGCATTTGCCAGCCGACGTGTATGTGATCAGGTTACTCTTTCAGTAGCATACGCAGGGCTGAACGTAAAAATGATGGGAAGCGATCCGGGAGTTACAGCGGAATATAATGGAGGAACTCATATGAGCATGGAAGATGTTTCCATAATGAGAAATATTCCGGGAATGGTAGTATATGAACCGGTGGACAGCGCTCAGCTTAAGGCTGTTTTTCCACAGATTTTGGAACATTATGGACCAGTTTATATCCGGCTTTTGAGAAGAAATGCAGTTAAGGTATTTGAAGATGGCGAAAGCTTTACACTTGGAAAAGGAAAGCTCATGAAAGAAGGTGCAGACGTAAGTATTTTTGCATCAGGTATCATGGTTGCAGAAGCAGTGGAGGCAGTAGAAGCACTGCAAAAAGAAGGAATTCATGCAGAACTGATCAACATTCATACAGTGAAGCCCTTGGATGAAGAAATAGTGCTACAAAGCGCATCTAAAACAGGCTGTGTTGTAACTGCAGAAAATCATTCGGTGATTGGAGGTCTTGGAAGTGCCGTTTCCGAACTTCTGGGAGAAAAATACCCGGTTCCTGTAAAAAAGATAGGTGTTAAAGATCATTTTGGTGAGGTTGGTCTGACTCCGTATTTGAAAGAAAAGTATGGACTTACAGCAAAAGATATTGCTACAGCAGCAAAAGCTGCTATTGAAATGAAAAAGAGGTAGGAAGATGGGGGAAAAAATTATTATTGGCTCAGATAAATCAGGATTTCAGTTAAAAGAGGCTGTAAAACAACATCTTATGGAGATGGGGTACGAGGTCACAGATGCCGGTTCTTTAAGTGAAGAAAATGCGATGTTTTACTATGAGGCAGCCGAAAATGTAGCGCCAAGAATAGGAAAAGGTGAATTTGAAAAAGGAATTTTAATTTGCGGAACCGGAATGGGAATGGCGATTGTGGCAAATAAATACAAGGGTGTTTATGCTGCTGTTTGTGAAAATACATATGCAGCTGAGAAAAGCAGAGCAATTAATGACGCTAATATTCTTACTATGGGAGGCTGGATTACAGGTGAAGTGGTAGGATGTCAGATTGCAGATACATTTCTTGAAACAGAATTTACTCAGAATCTGGAAGAGTGGAGAGCAAATAATTTAAAAAATGCCAGAGCCAAGGTAAAAGCAATGGAAGATCAAATTTATCATTAAGAAAGTGGGGATATAAATTATGAAGTATTTTCTGGATAGTGCTAAATTAGATGAAATTAAGTATGCATATGAGAACTATGGGATTGATGGTGTAACAACCAATCCCAAACATATTCGTATGAGTGGGAAACCGTTTATGACCTGTGTAAAAGATATTGCACAGTGGTTAAAGGAATCTGGACTGGAGGGGAAGGATTTTCCGGTTTCCTTTGAAATTAATCCACATTTGGATAAAGCAGAAGAAATTGTTAAAGCTGCCAAGGAGGTAGCTTCCTACAGTAAGAACTATTGTATTAAAATTCCATGCTGTAAAGAAGGTCTGATTGCTGCCAGACAGTTAGAAAAAGAAGGAGTAAGAACAAATGTAACTTTGGTATTTTCGCCTTCACAGGCAATTCCGGCAGCAAAACTGGGGGCTAAGTTTGTATCCCCATTCCTCGGATGGAAAGAAAATAGCGGAGATAACGCAGAATATATTAAGGAAATTGTAAAAATCTATAAGAATTATAACTATAAAACAGAGATTATTGTAGCAGCAGTAAGAAATGGTCGTCAGATTGCTGAGTTCGCAGCGGCTGGAGCAGATATTGTAACTTGCGGTCTGGCTGTATATGAAGAAAGTTTTGAACATCCATTTACAAGCTATGGATTGAATGTATTTAGAAACGCCTGGGACAATACTGCAACAGAAGGTAGTGTCAAGTGAGATATGAAAAACTGAGTGAAAAGAAAAAGGCTCAGATG
>NZ_CALFLA010000030.1 GCF_937880195.1 uncultured Blautia sp. | reverse complement strand
CTTTCATATAAGGACGTGTAAAATTAGCGAAAAAAAAAGAAAGAGAACATGTATTAGTCCCTTTCTTCATATAAGATCATTTACTTAATATAACTTTTTGTGCTTCTACCAGTTCTTCTAAAGGTTCAGTCGTTAAATTAGTACTATAATAAGTATAAAACGCTAACGTATCACGTTTAGTTCCGCGCCACTCGAAATATATCATCTCTTCGTCAATTCCAAATACATCTAACGATAATCCGAATTGCCTCCCTAGATCACATATCTGACCCACAACACTTAATAATGATTCTGTCAAATCTTCTACACCGTTATCTAATGTAATACCGTCCTTAAAAACTATTTCTTTGCTCATATCTGTCATAAGTTAATACCTCCTTTTCTATAAAGGGAGATGTAAATTTAACGAAAAAGAAGAGCCTCAGTTATTGAGACTCCTTATTCTTGCTAAGATAATTATGATACTCCACTATAGCACCAGCGTCCTCCAAAGCTGTATACAAATGATTGTACATATCCTTATACATAGTAGCTATTGTCCCATTATCCAACATAGATTCATAGTCTGTTTTTAGTACAAGGTCACACAATTCTTTTGCTTTAGATTCGAGTAATTCTTTAGTTGGTACTTCTAAAGTTCCCCACATCTTAATCATCCTCCTTTCATATAAGAGCATGTAAATATAGCGAAAAAGAAGAGACCGAGCATTTCGCCCGAATCTCCTCCATTTTGAAATTACTTTTTCGGGAGTAACTTCTGAATGAATCCTCGACCCATTATTGTTGTGATAGTTCCAGTCTTCTCAAAGTCTATAGATTTTATAGTTCCCCAAATAGTAAGCAATGCCGGTATGCCGATTCCTGCACCAGTTAAACAATTCTTAACTACTCGATCTCGCTTTTCATCTTCCATCTGTTCAGCTTTCATCTGAGTATCAATCTCTAATTGATTTCTTTTTAATTGCTGTTCAGATTTCATTTTTTCAATCTCGAGTTTTCGATCGCATAACTTGGTAAGCCCCTCGACCGCCATCTTATACTTTTCGCTGCCTACTTCCATCTTACTCAACTCATTGAATTCCTCTTCAATTTCCTGTGCCAATAATGTTTCTACACTCATTCGATTTTCCTCCTTTTATTTATTTCATAATAGACTGTGTTATTTTTGCGAAGTATCAACACGGAATAGTACATATTTGTCTTCTTGGATTTTTCGAGCATTACCATGATCTATTTCCAAAAATAAATATGGTGGAGAATCTGGATCAGAATTATCGATCCGCAGGGTTCCTATTGGATCTTTGATAAATATTTTTTTTGCTAATATAGATCCGATAATGAATCCGATAATAAAAAATACGACAACATTCATCTGAATCACCTCCTTTCGAGCAATCGCGATTTTAGGAGTTTAAAACACAAGACGGGCGACCATATCCTGCTTTACAATAAAATTAAAAAAAAATAATCTAGATTAAAAAAAGAGAGTCTTTAAGACCCTCTTTTAAAAATACTCATGATAAGTCGGATTAAAACTGTCACGAGCCACACTATAGAACCTGCTATAACTCCCATAAAAATAAATTTAGCAAGTTCTTTTAAAGCTTTTCCCAAATCTCATTCCTCCTTTCTATATAAGGCGATGTTCGATTCGCGAAAAACAATAAGAAAAGCCCAGGCATTTAACCCAGACTTTTCTGAATTTTCCATTGTAATGTCTGTAGACGTTTACGATAGTTCATTAGAACTTGTTGTAGTTCCAACTGAGTATTAAAGTTCTTACTTCTTAATAACTTGTCCTCTAGTCTATGAATTCTACAAATCAAATCATGTTCTTCTGTTTTCATATCGTCGTACATATAATTACCTCCTAAGTGTTTTCTATAAAAGGAAGCGTTTTATTCGCGAAAATAAATAAGAGAGCATTAAGCCCTCTTATTAAACATAAATTTAGGTATTTTTAATTCCGGTTTACGTTTTTTCTGCTGCTCCTCATGTAAGCTATAAATAAGCATCATTTCATCTTCGTGAATGCTTTGCACTAAACTAAATAGTTTATCATAATCGACATCTGTACCATTTTTAATTTGGCACAAACTATCCACTAACTGTATATACTTATTATCTACTGTACTAACAACTGCTTCCATTACCATTTTGAAATCCTCCTATTTATGTTCTATAAAAGGACAAGTTTTATTCGCGCTCCTTTGATAATAGCCAGAAAAATTTCCTATATAACTCGTAATATACGTCTCTGCAACACGGTATGTTAAGTTTTGTTTTTAAATACGTATACGATACTCCCTCTGTAACAGCAACTAATATATATTTCCATAAATAAGAATCTGTCTTTTTAGCAATATTTTCCAACATATCCACTTTGGATTTATAAAGAGCTAATTCTATAGCTTTTTCGGAAGTCCTATCTGATACATCACCAAAGTTATTACCGATTATGGTGATACTATTCGACGAGCATTCCAGATTAATAGAAGCATATTTTTTAACCCAGTATGGATACTGTAAACAATAATGTTTAAGTTCATAATATTTATGCTTTGGAATCCAATATTTATTTTTAGTTGATAATTCAGCGCGAACTCGTGTTGACATTATTTTTTCTCTCCTTTCCACATATATCCGGTTTCTTCATACAGCTTTTTCGGTGAAATGGAATAATTAATTCTTCCGTATTTTGAATTAATTTCATTTACATTTTCTATTCTTTTTCCATTCCTCGTTGCGGTACCAATTGGAAGCCATCCGCCTATTATTCCAGCCCTTATCCAAGTTGCATCTTTTCCGTACACTCGGGCTGCTACGGCAACAGGTACCGATCCTTCATTAAAAGTACACATTGCTCTCATCTCCTTTCAATGACTATGTTACAAAACCATCCAGTATTTGTTAAAACAACACGAGTGAATATTTTGTGCATAAAAAATAAGAACCCGATACAGGTTCCTATCATAATCATACATATGCTCTTCGCCATCGAATCATCGTTAATTCGCATGGGTAGTCATCATACCCCATTGTTTCTGGTGTTATGTAGCCTTTTACAACACCGTCTATTATATTTGAATCATAGTGTTTGTACGGATATACGTTATCAGGTAGTTCTCTGTGGATTCTACCACATCGACTACATTTGAAACGATGCATATATATTTTCTTACGTTTGTTATTACCTTCTTTTAATATTCGGATTACTGTATCGTAATACTTTAATTTATATCCACATGCCGGACATACTCTACTATTTTTTCTTATCATATAAACTCGCTCCTTTTTCAGTGTATGAATTGACAATTCCTACACTATGATATATTATGGCCTATATATTTTCAATATTTTAGGATATGGTAGATAATGGAAAGGAGCGTATATGTTAATAAAATGTCCTGAATGTGAATTAAATGTAAGCGATAAAGCCCTCTCATGTCCACATTGTGGATACCCATTAAAAGATAAAGAATTAAAGAAACAGTTCAAAAGATCTTCTCCAAAACGTAAGAAACTGCCAAATGGTTTTGGGCAAATCACAAAACTGAATAAAAAGAATCTTAGAAAACCTTACAGAGCAATGGTTTCTGTTGGAAAAAATAATGTTGGAAAACCGATTACTAAACTTTTAAAACCGGAAGCATATTTCACAACATATAACGAAGCGTATGAGGCGTTAGTTGAATATAACAAAAATCCGTATGATTTAAATGATACCATAACGGTAAAAGAGCTATACGAAAAATGGACAGAACATTATTTCAAAGAATCTACACCAGCGTATCAAAGAACCATCATTTCAGCATGGTCCTATTGCTCTTCTATATACGATATGAGAGCTAAAGACATAAGAGCAAGACATATAAAAGGATGTATGGAAGAAGGGTATCGAATAGAATATCGAGGTAAGAATAAAGGGAATAAGATATTTCCATCTGCTACAACTAAGACAAAAATCAAATCATTATTCAATCTCATGTTCGATTATGCATTAGAATTTGAACTTGTCGACAAAAACTACGCTAGGACATTCGATATATCTGATTCCATTTTGATAGAAAAAGAAGCTAATAAAAAAGATCATATAATTTTCACAGATGATGAATTAGATGTGATGTGGAATAATGTAAATGAAGTAAAATTCGCAGATTGGATTTTAATTCAATGTTATATGGGATGGCGTCCACAAGAATTGGCGGTTTTAAAATTAAATGAGGTTGATTTAGATAAGTGGACAATAACTGGCGGAATGAAAACAGATGCCGGAAAACAACGTACCGTGCCAATTCATTCAAAAATAAAAGACCTTGTTAAACAAAATTACGATTTCGCAATCAGCATCGGAAGTGACTATCTATTTAATGATAAGGGACAAACCTATGCTGGTCGATGGCAACTGACTTACGATAAATATGCAACACGATTTGATAAGGTTGTAGATGAATTAAATCTAAATCCAGAGCATAGACCACATGATCCACGAAAAACATTTGTGACTCGAGCTAAAAAAGCAGGAATTAATGACAACGCTATTAAAGCTATAGTTGGTCATAAATCCTCAGATATAACCGAGTCAGCGTATACAGATCGTGATATCGAGTGGCTACGCTCTGATTTAGAAAAAATGGTGTAGGAATTTTGGAAGAATAGGTGGTGTAGGAACGCGGTGTACGAATGGTGTACGAATAGTGTACGAACGACCCGTCTTAGACCACTTTTTACTACTTTTACCTACTCCCAAAAATCCTTTAAAATCAACGTTTTTTAGAATTTACCTTCTTTTGCTGCTTCCTCAATGGAAACTGCAACAGCTACAGTCATACCAACCATCGGGTTGTTACCTGCGCCGATAAGACCCATCATTTCTACGTGAGCCGGTACAGAAGAAGAACCTGCAAACTGAGCGTCAGAGTGCATACGTCCAAGTGTATCTGTCATACCGTAAGAAGCCGGGCCTGCTGCCATGTTGTCCGGGTGAAGTGTACGTCCTGTACCGCCGCCGGATGCAACAGAGAAGTATTTTTTGCCTTTTTC
The DNA here is from genome assembly GCF_937880195.1 of uncultured Blautia sp. GTDB lineage: Bacteria > Bacillota > Clostridia > Lachnospirales > Lachnospiraceae > Blautia_A. The sequence goes on along the minus strand of NZ_CALFLA010000030.1, from coordinate 5,121 downwards.
AAGACATTCTTTCTTGTATGTACCTGCAACTGGATGCTGGAAACGTGTCGGGTTTGTAGAGTTACCTGTGATGGAAACGTCTACGCCCTCTTTCCACATGATTGCAACGCCTTCTGGAACGCTGTTTGCACCGTAGCAGTTTACTTTTGCACGAAGTCCCTCAGAGTAGGATTTACGGAATACTTCCTTAACTTCGTTTGTATATGGATCATACTCTGTCTCAACATATGTAAATCCATTGATTCTTGCGATGATCTGAGCAGCGTCTTTTCCAAGACCGTTCAGGATAACGCGAAGGGGATTCTGACGAACCTTGTTTGCTTTCTCAGCGATACCGATAGCGCCCTCTGCTGCTGCGAAGGACTCATGGCCAGCCAGGAATGCGAAGCACTCTGTCTCCTCCTCAAGGAGCATTTTGCCAAGGTTACCATGGCCAAGACCAACCTTACGTGTATCTGCAACAGATCCCGGAATACAGAAAGCCTGAAGGCCTTCACCGATTGCTGCTGCTGCGTCTGCTGCTCTTCTGCAGTCTTTTTTGATTGCGATCGCTGCGCCTACGATGTATGCCCAGCAAGCATTCTCGAAGCAGATCGGCTGGATGCCTTTGATCTGGTCGTAAACGTTCAGACCTGCATCTTTAGTGATTTTTTCTGCTTCTTCAATGGAAGCAATTCCATAACTGTTTAAAACAGAATTGATCTTGTCAATTCGTCTCTCGTATGATTCAAATAAAGCCATTTACTTATCCTCCTGATTTTTTCATCTCATAAACTGTTCACAGTCATTCGACAGGCTTAACACCGTGAATCCTGCGATTATTCTTTTCTCGGGTCGATGATCTTAACCGCATCGTCAACACGGCCGTACTGACCTTTTGCTTTTTCCCATGCAGTGTTCGGGTCATCGCCTTTTTTGATGAAATCAGTCATTTTGCCAAGGCTTACGAACTGATATCCGATGATCTCATTGTCCTCATCAAGAGCGATACCTGTTACATAACCCTCTGCCATTTCCAGATAACGAGGTCCTTTTTTCAGAGTTCCGTACATTGTACCAACCTGAGAACGAAGACCCTTTCCAAGGTCCTCAAGGCCTGCGCCTACAGGAAGTCCATCCTCAGAGAATGCAGACTGGGAACGTCCGTAAACGATCTGAAGGAAAAGCTCTCTCATAGCTGTATTGATCGCGTCACAAACAAGGTCTGTGTTCAGAGCTTCCATTACTGTACGGCCTGGAAGAATCTCAGAAGCCATAGCAGCGGAATGAGTCATACCAGAGCAGCCGATTGTCTCAACAAGAGCTTCCTGGATGATACCTTCTTTTACGTTCAGAGTCAGCTTACATGCGCCCTGCTGCGGTGCGCACCAGCCAACACCATGTGTCAGACCGGAAATATCTTTTACTTCTTTTGCCTGTACCCATTTTGCCTCTTCCGGGATAGGAGCAGCTCCATGATGAACGCCCTGTGCCACTGGACACATTTCTTCTACTTCGCGTGAATAAATCATTGTAAAACTCCTTTCAAGTGTAGATTTACTTTCATGCTGTTAAGTCTCTCTTAACAACCTTATCATATTTTCTCATAAAACCGTCTAATAGTCCAGTCAAAATTTGTAAAAAAATAGAGGGATTTCCTGTCACATCTTATAATATAGTCTATTTTTAAACAAATGTCAGTCTGACGCGGACAAATCCTGCTATGGTATTCTTATTCTGAATATGATAAACTAAAAAAAACATTCTAAAGGAGGCATTCATGTCGAAAAATCAACCGTCTCTGCTACCACCCTCTTTTCTTCCTGAAAAATTACAGATTTTAAGCGGAAGCGCCCTGAAACTGATCGCCATAATCGTTATGCTCATTGATCATGGGGCCTACATTCTTCTTTCTCAGCATCCGTCTGGATTCACACCGCTTTTTTATATAGGAGGAAACGCCTATACCCCTTATAGGATCTGCCGAGATATTGGAAGGATCGCTTTTCCGATTTTTTGTTTTCTTCTTCTGGAGGGCTTTTGTCACACTCATGACCGCAGGAAATATGGAAGAAATCTCCTTCTCTTTGCCCTGATCTCTGAAATTCCCTGGAATTTCATGTTTACAAACACATGGCGCTACGAAAAGCAGAACGTTTTTTTTACTTTATTTCTTGGATATCTGGCTTTTTGTGCCATTGACTACTTTAAGGAACAAGAATTGATGCAGCTTTTCTGTATGCTGGGACTTTTTGCTGTTTCTTATTTTTTGCGGGCAGATTATGGATGGAAGGGATATGTATTTCTTCTGATCATGTATTTTCTCCGCAATGCAAAAGCTTCCCAGGCGTTCCTGGGAAGCTGCTGGCTGTCCTATGAGTGGAAGGCCTGCTTCGCCTTCCTTCCAATTAATATGTACAATGGGAAGCGTGGATTCATCCGGGGAAAAATTTCAAAATACTTCTTTTATGTATTCTATCCCCTGCATATCACCATTCTTGTGATCCTGCGCCAGATACTCTTCTTCTGAAGAAACTTATTTTTTGTAAATCACTTCATTTTTGTTTTTATAAATACTATCAGAAGGAACGCAGCCTCTCACGGAAGAAAGGGGATAAATATTTGTATTTTTTCCGATCACAGTTCCCGGATTCAGTACGGAACCGCAGCCTACTTCCACATGATCTCCAAGCATTGCCCCGAATTTTTTAAGGCCTGTTTCCACCTTCTCTTCTTTATCCTTTACAACTACAAGCTGCTTGTCAGATTTGACATTAGAGCAGATGGATCCGGCGCCCATGTGGGACTTATATCCCAGAACAGAATCTCCCACATAGTTATAATGAGGAACCTGAACGCAGTTAAAAATCACTACGTTTTTCAGCTCTGTGGAGTTTCCTACCACGCAGCCGTCTCCTACAATGGCGTTGCCCCGGATAAAAGCGCAGTGACGGACTTCTGTATTTTTCCCGATAATGGCCGGACCGTTGATGCAGGCTGTAGGAGCCACCTCAGCGGATCTGGCGATCCAGATATCTCCCTCTTTATATTCATATTCTTCAGGATCCAGTGTTTTGCCCAGCTTCAGGATAAAATCCTTAATCTCTGGAAGGACTTCCCATGGATAGGTTTTTCCCTCAAAAAGTTCTGCTGCAATGGTTTCCTTCAGATCAAGAAGCCTTTCAATAGTAAATTCTTTCATCATGATTTTTTTCCTCCTCGTTGTGAAGCCTGAGGCTTCGTCTTATAATTCTGCGCCGCGGCGTCAAAAAACTGACGGAGAGCATACTGATAACTGCTGTTTTCTACCTGTTTGGTACAAACCCTTACAAAATGCTCCAGCTTATCCATATATTCTTTTGAGGTAATGCTTCCCTCTGCCACATAATTCAAACCCTTTTCCCAACTTGCCGTAAGTTCCGGCCTAAGAAGCTGCCGGATAGAGCAATTCACCACATCATAGATCATTTCGCCAAGAAGAGTTGGGGTGATCACCTGTGTTTTTTTGTTCAGGGCAAGATACTTAATGGTAAAAAGCTTTTTCAGTATTTCCGCCCTGGTGGCGCTTGTGCCAATACCGCTTCCCCGAATCTGCGCCCTCAGTTCCTCGTCCTCGATGAGCTGGCCTGCGTTTTCCATGGCAAGGATCATGGAGCCGGAATTATAGCGTTTGGGCGGCGAGGTTTCTCCCTCTTTGATGTTCAGGGCTTCCACAGAAAGTATATCATTCTTTTTCAGCTTCTGCAATGCAAGGAGCAGAACATCATTACAGGAAACACTTTCCTCTTCCTCCCCTTCCTGATTTTTTTCCGCGGCTTTTTGCCGGGCAAAAGAATTGGAAGCAATCTTAAGGTATCCCTCGCTTTGAAGGACCCGGAAAGAAGAAAAAAAGTTTTCTTTTTCTATGGACGTAGTCAGACTGACCTTCTGGTAGACTGCCGGAGGATAAAAAATACATAAGAAACGCCGTACAATGGTCTCATACACTCTCTGAGCAGTAAGGGAAAGTCCGTTCAGGCTATTAAGCCCCTGTCCTGTAGGAATAATGGCATAATGGTCTGTAATCTGCTTGTCATTGACGTATCTTGTTTTTGCAATATCCTTATACGTGCCCATTTCCAGAACTTGTGTAGCCGCGTCTCCTGCCTGAGGATATCTGCGAAGACCAGAAATATTCTTGTAGATTTCTTTTGCCACCGCCGTAGAAAGAACTCTGGCGTCTGTTCTTGGGTATGTCACAAGTTTTTTTTCATAAAGCTCCTGAACAATCCGGAGAGTTTCGTCAGGACTGATCTTAAAAAGTTTGGAGCATACGTTCTGAAGCTCTGCCAGGTTAAAAAGAAGAGGCGGATTTTTGTTTTCTTTTTTGCGTTCCACCTTTTCTACCCTGCAGGAAAGAGGCTGATTTACACTAAGCTGTGCGATCAGCTCCTGAGCGTGTTTCTTTTCTTTAAAACCGTTTTCTTTATAAAGCAACGGAGACTGAAAATAGCGGCTCCCTTCTACTGCTTTCCATTCTCCCTCAAAGGTCTCTCCTTCCAGGGCAATACTGCTTAAGACTCTGTAAAAAGGTGTTTTTACAAAGGAACGGATCTCCCGTTCTCTTTTTACCACCATGCCAAGGACGCAGGTCATTACCCTTCCTACGGAAATGGCCTGGTATTTTGTCTTCAGATAATTAGAAATACTGTTTCCGTACCGTAAAGTCAGAACTCTGGAAAAATTAATTCCCATAAGATAATCTTCTTTTGCCCGAAGATATGCTGACGCAGAAAGATTATCATATTCAGAAAGGTCTTTTGCTTCGCGGATTCCCCTTAGGATCTCCTCTTCTGTCTGGGAATCGATCCACACTCTTTTTTGTGTTTTATTGTGAACTCCTGCCATCTGAGCCACAAGACGGTAGATATATTCACCCTCCCGCCCGGAGTCGGTACACACATAAATAGTTTCCACATCCGTTCTGTTCAAAAGTTCCTTAACGATCTGAAACTGCTTCTTTACAGCCGGTATCACCTCGTATTTAAACTCACAGGGCAAAAAAGGCAGGGTATCGAGACTCCACCTTTTGTACTTGATATCATATTTTTCCGGGTAGCTCATAGTGACCAGATGCCCTACGCACCAGGTCACTACAGAATC
>NZ_CALFLA010000029.1 GCF_937880195.1 uncultured Blautia sp. | reverse complement strand
TTGTGAGTGCCAAAGTTGAGGATGAAGTACGTGATGCAGTAGTAGAGAAAGCAAAGAGCTACATCACACGTTACAACGGCACAATCACAGAAGTAGAAGAATGGGGTAAGAAGAAATTAGCTTACGAGATTCAGAAGATGCATGAAGGCTTCTACTATTTCATTCAGTTTGAGGCAGACGCAGAGTGTCCGGCAGAAGTAGAAAGACATGTACGCATCATGGACAACGTATTAAGATACTTAGTCGTTCGTAAAGACGCATAATCTTTTTACAGAGGCTTTTAGAAAGCACCATTAAGAACCCGTTCACTTACTGAAAAAGAGAGGTAGAATAATGAACAAAGTAATTTTAATGGGACGCTTAACAAGAGATCCTGAGGTACGTTATTCCGCAGGAGAAAACGCTCTGGCCATTGCCAGATATACGCTGGCAGTCGACAGACGGTTCCGTCGTGACGGAGAGGCATCTGCTGATTTTATCAGTTGTGTAGTATTCGGACGCGGGGCAGAATTTGCAGAGAAGTATTTTCACCAGGGTATCCGCATCGTTGTAAGCGGACGTATTCAAACAGGAAGCTATACAAACAGGGAAGGTCAGAAGGTTTACACAACAGAGGTTGTTGTAGAAGAGCAGGAGTTTGCTGAGAGTAAGGCTGCAAGCGATAATTATGCAGCGTCTCATCCCCAGCAGTCCGGCCCGGCGCCATCTATGCCGGCTCCCAGCGCAGCAAGCGCAGACGGCTTCATGAATATTCCTGATGGAATCGACGAAGAGCTGCCGTTCAATTAAGAACATCCAACAAAATGAAATTGAATAAAATAGGAGGAAATCATCATGGCTTACAATAGAGGCGAAAGACCGGATTCTCCCATGAAGAGAAGAGGCGGACGCAGAAGAAAAAAAGTTTGTGTATTCTGCGGTAAAGAGAACAATGAAATCGACTACAAGGATGTAGCAAAACTGAGAAAATATGTTTCTGAGAGAGGAAAAATCCTTCCGAGAAGAATTACCGGAAACTGTGCAAAACATCAGAGAGCTCTGACTGTTGCAATCAAGAGAGCACGTCATCTTTCCCTGATGCCATACGTTCAGGACTGATCAGAAATCAGATGCCGCTGTCATTAATCTGACAGCGGTATTTCTTTTGGAAAATTTATGGAAATATACTCTGTTATCTGGTATAATAAAATTTACTGAAAGAAACTTTTATAGATTAATTTCACAATGAATGGTAAAAAGTTATGGAAAGTAAATTCAAATTAAAAGGCCATCTGAAGCACCTGACACGGTGGCCGCTGTATCTGACTGCGCTTTTGGTGATCTTGAACGCCGTAGTCTATGCGATCAACGCAAAAGCAGGTGCTGTTGTAACTTTGGGGACGTTGATCTATCTTGTATGCGCAGTGGGGATTTTCCTTTACCACAAGCCTCAGATGTTTAATGATCTGGTAGCCTTTGCAAGCCAGTATGAGTTTCTGGAAAAGAGGGTGCTGGAAGAGCTTGCCCTGCCATATGCGATTATGGATATGGAAGGAAGAATGATCTGGTGTAATAAAGTTTTTGCACAGCTTACAGGAAAGGATCAGTTTTACCGTAAAAATATCAACACGATTTTTCCTGATGTTACAGCAGATAAACTTCCGGTTAAGGAAGACAATGATATGACAGAATTAAGCTCACAGGTAGGAGATCGTATTTACAGGATTTCCATGCAGAGGGTTCTTCTGGGCGAAGCAATGGGACGGTCTGAGGTTTTGGAAGACTTAGCAGAAAATACAAGCCTGATTGCAATGTACCTTTATGATGAAACAGAGCTTCGCGAATATATCCAGGAAAATGAGGACAACAAACTTGTGGTAGCTCTTGCATATCTGGATAATTATGAGGAAGCCCTGGAGAGTGTGGAAGATGTTAGAAGATCTCTTCTTATTGCGCTTATCGACCGTAAGATCACGAAATACTTTTCCAATTATGACGGACTTGTGCGTAAGCTGGAAAAGGACAAATATTTCCTGATCATGCGCCAGAGTTCTCTTGAAGCTCTTAAGGAACAGAAATTTCATATTCTGGAAGAAGTTAAAACTGTGAATATTGGAAACGAAATGACAGTCACCTTAAGCATTGGCATTGGTCTGAATGCGCCTACTTATCTCCAGAATTACGAGTACTGCCGTATTGCCATTGAGATGGCTCTTGGACGCGGAGGCGATCAGGTAGTTATTAAAAACGGCGACAATATCTCCTATTATGGAGGTAAGGCGCAGCAGATGGAAAAGGCAACCCGTGTAAAAGCCCGTGTAAAAGCACAGGCTTTAAAGGAGTTTATGAGCACCAAGGAACGTGTGGTAGTTATGGGGCATAAGATTACCGATGTAGATGCCCTTGGCGCTGCAATCGGCATTTACAGGGCTGGAAAGACCCTTGGAAAGCCGGTGCATATTGTGGTGAACGATCCTTCTACGTCTATTCGTCCATTGATGGCGGGCTATATGAACAATCCGGATTATGAACCGTCTATGTTTATAGATAAGGAACAGGCAATGGAACTGGTAGATCAGAATACTGTAGTGGTTGTTGTGGATACCAATAAGCCAAGCTATACGGAGTGCCAGGAACTTCTGTATATGACAAAGACCATAGTTGTTCTGGATCACCATCGAAGAGGAAACGAAATTATCCAGAACGCAGTTCTCTCTTACGTGGAACCATATGCTTCTTCTACCTGTGAAATGGTAGCGGAGATCCTGCAGTATTTTTCAGATGACTTAAGACTTCGTAATATAGAAGCAGACTGTATTTATGCAGGAATTATGATCGACACCAATAACTTTATCACAAGAGCCGGCGTCCGTACTTTTGAGGCGGCTGCATTCTTAAGAAGAAGCGGCGCAGATATGACAAGGGTGCGCAAGCTGCTTCGTGATAATATTGAGTCCTATAAGGCAAAGGCGGAAGCGGTTCGTTCTGCCCAGATTTACAGCGAATGCTTTGCCATAGCCAAGTGTCCAAGCGAAGGTCTGGAAAGCCCTACGGTAGTAGGCGCCCAGGCGGCAAATGAGCTTTTGAATATTTCCGGAGTAAAGGCGTCCTTTGTTTTGACCCCATATAATCATGAGGTATATATCAGCGCCAGAGCTATAGACGAAGTGAATGTGCAGGTTATGATGGAAAAAATGGGCGGCGGAGGTCATATCAACATTGCCGGAGCCCAGGTAAAGGCGCCTATTGATGTGGTTGAGGACATGCTGAAAAAAATTATAGACGAAATGTATCAGGAGGTTAAAGAATCAAAATGAAAGTAATTTTATTGGAAGACGTAAAGTCTCTTGGTAAAAAGGGACAGATTGTAAATGTAAGCGACGGTTATGCAAGAAATATGATTCTGCCAAAAAAACTGGGTCTTGAGGCTACTCCAAAGAACTTAAACGATCTGAAGCTTCAGAAGGCAAATGCAGAGAAGGTTGCCCAGGAGAATCTGGAAGCTGCTCAGGCTTTTGCAAAAGAGCTGGAAACCAAAGAAGTAATTCTTACGCTTAAGGTTGGCGAAGGCGGAAAAACATTTGGATCAGTTTCTGCAAAAGAAATTTCAGAAGCAGCAAAAAAACAGCTGGATCTTGATCTGGATAAGAAGAAATTCCAGATGGAAGGGCCTATCAGAAATCTTGGTGTTACTCAGGTTCCGGTGAAGCTTCATCCAAAGGTAACAGGAAGTCTGAAAGTCTGGATCAAGGAAGCGTAACACGGAGGAATCGGAAGTATGGAAGAAGCACTTGTCAGGAGAATACTCCCACATAGTATTGAAGCGGAGCAGTCAGTAATCGGATCAATGCTTATGGACAGGGATGCGATCCTGGTTGCATCGGAAATTCTTACAAGCGACGATTTTTACCAGAATCAGTATGGAATTATTTTTGATTCCATGGTAGAACTGTGCAATGAAGGGCAGCCTGTTGATCTGATCACACTCCAGAACCGTCTGAAGGAAAAAGATCTTCCTCCTGATATCAGCAGTATGGAATATGTCAGAGAGCTTTTGGAGGCAGTTCCTACTTCTGCCAATGTCAAGTATTATGCAAACATTGTCAGTGAAAAAGCAGTTCTGCGACGTCTGATCAAGACAACGGAAGAAGTTGCCAACAGCTGCTATCTGGAAAAGGAAAGTACGGAAACTCTTTTGGAGGAAGCAGAAAAAAAGCTTTTTAGTATACTGCAGAGAAGTATCGGCGGCGATTATGTACCGATCCAGCAGGTGGTACTGAATGCAATCAATAATATTGAAAAGGCATCTAAGCTGAAGGGAAGCGTAACAGGAATCCCTACAGGCTTTGTAGATCTGGATTACAAAACATCCGGGATGCACCCGTCAGATCTTGTGTTGATCGCAGCCCGTCCCTCTATGGGAAAAACAGCTTTTGTGCTGAATATAGCCCAGTATATGGCATTCCGCAAAAACGTTACAGTTGCTATTTTCAGTCTGGAGATGTCCAAGGAACAGCTTGTAAACCGTCTTCTGGCCATGGAATCACATGTAGATTCTCAGAATATGCGTACCGGTAATCTGAAAGATGAGGACTGGACGAAGCTGGTAGAGGGAGCGGATATTATTGGACGTTCCAATCTGATCATTGACGATACGCCGGGTATCAGCATTGCGGAAATGCGTTCCAAATGCAGAAAATATAAGCTGGAGCATAATCTTGGCATTATAATGATCGACTACCTGCAGCTTATGAGCGGCAGCGGCAAAAGTGATTCCAGGCAGCAGGAAATCTCAGATATTTCACGTTCCTTAAAGGCTCTTGCCCGAGAGCTGGGCGTTCCTGTGATCGCTCTTTCCCAGCTCAGTCGAGCAGTAGAGCAGAGGCCGGATCACCGCCCAATGCTTTCAGACCTGCGAGAGTCTGGAGCCATTGAACAGGATGCCGATGTGGTAATGTTTTTATACAGGGATGACTATTATCATAAAGATACAGAGAAAAAGGATATTGCGGAAGTTATTATCGCCAAGCAGAGAAACGGCCCTATTGGTACCATAGAGCTTGTATGGCTGCCGCGGTATACCCAGTTTGTAAATATGAAAAAATAAAATCAGATTTAAGCAGTAAGGCTGTTCGGAGGCTATAGAGATTCCTCCAAACAGCCCTCTTTTTT
>NZ_CALFLA010000028.1 GCF_937880195.1 uncultured Blautia sp. | reverse complement strand
ACACGATTCATTTTACGCCGGGAATCGGCGAAAGCCCTATAAGACCTTGTTTTTGATATGGCAGATTTTGGAAGGAATCTGTCTGCGTCGGGCTTTTAATGTGGGTTAGTATAGCACATATTTTTGGGGGATGCAAGAAGCTGAATAAATTCAATCATAAGTGTTTCATTTGTGGAAATAGAAGGATATGAAACCACTACTGAAATTATAACAAAAAGGAACTGTAGTAAGTGTCGATTTTTGGCTTGAAATAAAGGGAAAACAGGGACGTTTATGCTTGACAATAAAGGAAGATTTGGGTATAATACTGGAATTGTGAATATCCTAGAATAATCCTGCTGTTTTGATGGTATGATGTATCTGGGAACTGATGTCCAATAGCATTTACGGATATTGAAAGGGAGCATGGTAATATGGAAGAAAAGAAAAACTTATTGACCTATGCAGGACTTAAAAAATTAGAGGAAGAGCTGCATGATTTAAAGGTAGTAAAAAGAAAAGAAGTGGCAGAAAAGATCAAAGAAGCCAGAGAGCAGGGAGATCTTTCTGAGAATGCAGAATACGATGCAGCGAAGGATGAGCAGAGAGACATCGAGGCACGTATCGAAGAAATTGAAAAAATCCTTAAGAACGCAGAAGTTGTAGTAGAGGATGAGGTGGATCTTGATCGTATCAATGTTGGCTGCAAGGTCAAGGTTTACGACTATGAATTTGAGGAAGAAATGGAACTTAAAATTGTCGGTTCCACAGAAGCAAATAGTCTGGAAGGCAAGATCTCTAATGAGTCTCCAGTAGGAAAGGCTCTGATCGGCGCTCATACAGGTGATGAGGTTGAGGTAGAGATGCCAGCAGGCGGCGTTATGAGATATAAAGTTCTGGAAATCCAGAGAAACGTGTAGCGAGGAAGGAAAGAGAGGGCAAACGAAGCAGGTATTCTCTTTCACCCGAGCGTACAACGACGAAATAAAAAGTCCGTAAGGACGTTCCTGCGAAGCAGGTGATTTCGGAGTTGAGAGGAAGGAAAGAGAGGGCAAACGAAGCAGGTATTCTCTTTCACCCGAGCGTACAACGACGAAATAAAAAGTCCGTAAGGACGTTCCTGCGAAGCAGGTGATTTCGGAGTTGAGAGGAAGGAAAGAGAGGGCAAACGAAGCAAGTATTCTCCTTCCTCCGAGCGTACAAAATATTTATAAAAATAAGGAGGCACGGAAGTGGCAGAACAGAAGAAGCAGCAGGAGCAGGATCTGAACCAGTTGCTGAAGGTCCGCCGGGAAAAGCTGGCAGATCTGCAGGCAAATGGGAAAGACCCATTCAAAATCGTAAAATATGATGTAACACATCATAGCCAGGAAATAAAAGATCATTTTGACGAGCTTGAAAATCAGACAGTTACAATAGCGGGCCGTATGATGTCCAAACGTGTAATGGGTAAGGCATCTTTTTGTCATGTGCAGGATCTGGAAGGAAGTATTCAGTCCTATGTGGCAAGGGACAGTCTGGGAGAGGAAGCTTATAAGGATTTCAAAAAACTTGACGTAGGTGATGTAATCGGCATCAGAGGAGAAGTTTTCCGCACAAAAACAGGCGAAATCTCTATCCATGCTGCAGAAGTTACGCTGCTGTCTAAGAGCCTTCAGATCCTTCCGGAAAAGTTCCATGGTCTGACAAATACAGATCTTCGTTATCGTCAGAGATATGTAGACCTGATCATGAATCCAGAAGTAAAAGATACATTTATTAAACGTTCAAAAATTTTAAGCGCGATCCGTACCTATCTGGCGGGAGAAGGCTTTATGGAAGTAGAAACTCCTATGCTGGTTTCCAATGCAGGAGGAGCTGCGGCAAGACCGTTTGAAACACATTTCAACGCTCTTGACGAAGATCTGAAGCTTCGTATTTCTCTGGAGCTTTATCTGAAGCGCCTGATCGTAGGCGGACTTGAAAAAGTATATGAGATTGGCCGCGTATTCCGTAACGAGGGTCTTGATACCCGTCATAATCCAGAATTTACACTGATGGAGCTTTACCAGGCATATACAGATTATCACGGCATGATGGATCTGACAGAGAATCTTTACCGTTATGTTGCTCAGACTGTTCTGGGCACAACGAAAATCGTATACAATGGTATTGAGATGGATCTTGGCAAGCCTTTTGAGCGTATCACTATGCTTGACGCTGTTAAGAAATATTCCGGTGTAGATTTTAATGAAATTCATACTCTGGAAGAGGCAAGAAAAGCTGCAGACGAGCATCATGTTCAGTACGAGGAACGCCACAAGAAGGGCGATATTCTGAACCTTTTCTTTGAGGAATTTGTAGAGGATCATCTGATTCAGCCTACTTTTGTTATGGATCATCCGGTGGAGATCTCTCCTCTTACTAAGAAGAAACCGGACAACCCGGATTATGTAGAGCGTTTCGAATTCTTTATGAACGGCTGGGAAATGGCAAATGCTTATTCCGAGCTTAACGATCCGATTGATCAGCGTGAGCGTTTCAAAGCCCAGGAAGAGCTTCTTGCTCAGGGCGATGAAGAAGCAAATACAACAGATGAAGACTTTATGCATGCACTGGAATTTGGTATGCCGCCAACAGGTGGTATTGGATTTGGTATCGACCGTATGTGTATGCTTCTGACAGATAGCCAGGCAATCAGAGATGTGCTTCTCTTCCCAACAATGAAGAGCATGGGAGCCGCTAAGAATGAAGCTAACAATGCTGCACAGTCTGCTCCGGTTGAAAAAACAGTGGAAAAAGCAATCGCTGAAGTGAAAGAAACATATGATT
>NZ_CALFLA010000027.1 GCF_937880195.1 uncultured Blautia sp. | reverse complement strand
CTGGAAATACTGATTTGTAGAGAAAACAGAATCGGAGTGTGAATTGTGTGGTAATTAAAAGAGGGGATATTTTTTATGCGGATTTAAGGCCCGTAGTAGGAAGTGAACAGGGAGGAATACGTCCTGTTCTGATTATTCAGAATGATGTTGGAAATCGTCACAGTCCTACAGTCATATGCGCGGCTATTACTTCAAAGATGAATAAAGCAAAACTTCCGACCCATATTGAGATCGACGCGTCTGCCTATGGAATCGAAAAGGATTCTGTGATCCTATTGGAACAGCTTCGCACGATTGATAAAAGAAGGCTGAAGGATAAGGTATGCCATCTGGATCAGGGAATGCTGGATAGGGTAAACCATGCTCTTGAGATCAGCCTTGAGCTGAGTTTTTAGCATGGAAAAGGGGAAGGAGACAGGGGTTTCAAAAGAAAGAGATCTGCATATGCACTTTTTAAGTGTGGATTCTTGACGAATGTCAGGGAAAGTGCTATATTTTAGCAGTAATTATGCGATTTGTAAAGAAAGGAAATACCAAATGGACGATGGCAGTCGATGGCCCCTGTGGGGGCTTATTATCCTGGCGTTATTGATCCTGCTTAATGGAATCTTTTACGGGTTTGCCGCAGCAGTACGAAATATCAGCCAGACAGAAATACAGAAAATGGCGGCGGAGGGCGATAAAAAAGCCGGACTTCTAAAAAAACTTCTGGATGAGCCTGCGCGTTATGTTAATGCCATTCCGCTTATTGTAACAGCTTCAGGAATTTTTATCGGTGTGTTCCTAGTTCCTATGCTGGCTAAAATGTCACGGGGGTACATAGATCGTTTTCCGGCTCTTTTGCTTATTTCCGTTCTCTGTGTTATGATTCTTGCATCTTTTGGGATTCTTATGTTCCGCCGGATCGGAAATTACCGTTCCCTTCGTTATGCTTTCCGGTATATCCGGCTGGTAAATGCAGTGGTGACTGTATTGTGGCCCTTGACCGTATTGATAACCTCGCTGGCGAGAATGACAGCAGTGCTTTTTGGAGTAGGGCTTCGGGAACAGCAGGAAGCGGTGACGGAGGAAGAGATCATTTCCATTGTGGATGAAGCTCATGAACAGGGAGTCATTGAAAAAAATGAGGCTGAAATGATCCAGAACATCATATCTTTCAATGAGACTAAGGTTGGAGATATTATGACACACAGAACTTCTGTGGTCGCTTTTGATCAGGAACGTTTTTTGAAAGATGTGATTGATGAAATGCTGGAAGAAGGAAATTCCCGTTATCCGGTTTATGCGGAAGATTTGGACGATATCCAGGGATTGATCCATTATAAGGATGCTTTAAAGTTTATGACTCAGAATCCATGGGCAAAGTTCAAACCGCTTAAGGAACTTCCCGGGCTGATCCGAAAAGCGGATTTTATCCCGGAATCAGGAAGCATCAGCAATCTTTTCCGTACCATGCAGCTGAAACAGACGCACATGGCGGTTGTTGTAGATGAGTATGGGCAGACTCAGGGAGTCATTACAATGGAAGATATTCTGGAGGAAATTGTGGGTGAAATCCTGGATGAGTATGATGAAGATGAAGACATTGCTATTCAGACTCAGACAGACAACAGTATTCTTATTGACGGATTTGCGGAACTGGAGGATGTGGAAGAGGAGCTGGGGATCAGCTTCGGCAAGGTAGAGGTGACAACCTTAAACGGGTTCCTTACCGATGTATTGGGACATATTCCTACTGAGGCAGATCTGGAGAAAGAATTGGTAGCAAACGGTTATCGCTTTAAGATTATTTCCCTTGGACACAGAACCATTGGAAAAGTGCGAGCCGAAAAAATAAATAAATGAAATGATACAAAAGGAGAAACGAAGTTATGTCAGGACATTCAAAATTTGCAAACATAAAGCATAAAAAGGAGAAAAACGACGCAAAAAAAGGCAAGATCTTTACAGTGATCGGCCGTGAGATCGTTATGGCTGTTAAAGCCGGCGGACCGGATCCTAATAATAACAGCAAACTCAGGGATGTGATCGCAAAAGCAAAGGCAAACAACATGCCAAACGATACCATTGAAAGAGGCATCAAAAAAGCGGCTGGAGCAGATTCAGCAGACAATTATGAGCGCGCTACATATGAAGGCTATGGTCCTAACGGCGTTGCAATCATTGTAGAAACCCTTACTGACAACAAGAACCGTACTGCAAGTAATGTAAGAAACGCATTTACAAAAGGCTATGGAAGTATCGGAACTCAGGGATGCGTATCCTTTATGTTTGACCAGAAGGGTCAGATCATCATTGACAAAGAAGAATGCGAGATGGATGCTGATGAGCTGATGATGGTTGCCCTTGACGCAGGAGCAGAGGATTTCAGCGAAGAAGAGGAAAGTTTTGAAGTCCTTACCGCCCCGGATGATTTCAGCGCTGTAAGAGAAGCCCTGGAGGCAGCAGGCGTTCCTATGCTGGAGGCACAGGTTGCCATGGTTCCCCAGACTTATGTAGAGCTTACTGATGAGAAGGATATCAAGAACATTCAGAAAACCCTGGATCTCCTTGATGAGGATGACGACGTTACCGACGTATGGCATAACTGGGACGAATAAATGAGAAAAGCCCTCAAACCCTTGCTGACAAGGGCACTGAAAAAGTCTAATTCTAAAAAAGAATTGGGCTTTTTTTAGTATT
>NZ_CALFLA010000026.1 GCF_937880195.1 uncultured Blautia sp. | reverse complement strand
CTTTTTTAATTTATTTTTTATGACCGCAGAAAGCAAATTAAAAAGTGTGGCAGAACTTTCGCTCTACCACACAAGATGTCTTCCGCCTTCATACTTTTTATGCGTTTGCCTGTTCTTTCATATCCCCTACTATAAGCAGATGACTTTTGATCAGAACCGGACGCAGCGCATTATAGATCACCGCTACCAGGATCACTGAAACTACAGCGTTAAACAAGGTTGTCGCTGCGCTTAATTTTGCCAGAACCTCTGCCATCTTCTGAGGCTGGCCAAGTACAATCTGTTTATAAAAATATCCCACAACCGGATCTGCCACCACATTAAATGCAAGCCCTGCAGTAGAAGCCAGAATACTCCATTTCAGTACATATTTTTTGTCTGTGCTTTTATTTATCTTCGCATATTTATGAGCAACCAGTCCTGTGATCAGACCAATGCAGAGCTTCAACACAAAAGTCTTAGGAGCTACAGTAATATAAACCGGATCCATAAGATCTGCGACTGTCATTCCGATTGCTCCTGCAAGGCCGCCGTACCATCCGCCTAAAAGAAGAGCTCCCAGAACGCAAAAAGCATTTCCTATATGAATAGAAGTTGCATCCCCACCCGGTACTGGTATCTTAATCTGCAGAAAAGTAAAGGCTACATAACAAAGGGCAGCCAGAAGAGCTGTTTCAGCAAGCTTAGTAATCCTGTTATTCTGAGTATTCATATTAACTTTCCCCTCTTTCCTTTAAATTAAGGATATCATATCTCAGAACTGTGCTTTTTAAAATATACAATTTTTATATTTTTAAAAGGGACAGTTTTTTTTACAAAGTCTATAGCATAGTTAAAAAATTTAAGATATAATAAAATCATCAAAATTAATAAAGGATGTGTATTTATGAACTACATAAAAGAAGCCCTTTCTCTGGGATTTGCCAATGCCGCTGTGGTAGATGTAAAAGATTTACATTTCGTACCCGAATATCGACAGTTCTGTGAAGAAAATCTCTGCGGCTGCTACAATAAGATTCCTGCCTGTCCTCCTGAATGCGGCACTCCAAAGGAAATGAAAGACAGAGCCTGCGCTTACAAAAAAGCCCTGGTGCTTCAGACCATTCTTCTCCACCCGGAAAACAGTCCGGCAGTCTTCAAAAAAGCGAAATATGATCTGAATGTTCTTACAGAAAAGCTGGCAGAAAAAATTCAGGCTGACCAGACCCAGGATATTCTTATTATGAGCGCCGGTCCTTATAAACAGCACTCCTGTATGTCGGCTTATGGACTTGACGCCCAAAAAATGGCAGAAACCGCAGGGATGGTATGCTGGTCCGGAGACTCTGACGTGCGTTTCTTTTCTCTGATTCTTTTTCATTAAACAGGTTAAATAAAGCGGAACAAATCCCTTAATCTCCCGGGATCTGCTCCGCCCTGCCATCCTTTGCTGTAATTTTCAGATTCCTCTTTTATAAAGAAAGAAGGAATATCCTGCCGGAATTACAAATACGCATACCAGAAAAACAACAAGGACCCACTCTGACTTAAAAAAGCCATTTATGATAAAAGCAACTCCTCCGATAACAAACAGCCAGGAACCCAGCCTGTGTGTACGGTTCCAGTTTTCTTCGCTATTCAGGGTCCATGGAAGTTTGATTCCCACAGAATAATTCTGTTTGATCTTATGCATATAGTTTCCCATGATCACAAACATCACACCAATCAAAATGTTAATAAGCATTCCTATATCCACAGGACCCCCCAGCGCTATGACATAACAGCTCAGACATGTTACCACAGAAAGAACAGGCACGATCCAAAGGATCAGGCGCATCAGCTTCTGATTGATATTTTTCTTTTTGGGATCTGCATTTGCAAAAAACGCGCAGAAATATTCAAGGGCCAGAAGAAGCAGAGGCATCCCAAATACTGCCATAGGTTTACTGCTCCATCCGTTTGCCGCATTATCAGCCCCAAAATGTGTAGGGATCTGATCCGGTAGTTTATTCCACAGCAGCAATCCTATCACAACTGGCAGAAGTGTAAGAACACTGGCTGCGATCAGTGTTTTTTTATATTGTTTAAACATAATCTTTACCTCCTTTTCGCAAACTGTAATAACTACATTCTGCTACGATTCCGTATTTGTTTCTCCTGTAAGATCTGTCAGCCACAGCAGGATTTCTTCCACCACTGAGGTATTCAGTTCGTAATACACAAAATTTTTTACTTTCGTCTCCCATACCAGATCAGCCTTTTTCAATATCTTTAAGTGATAGGATATGGTTGCTCCTGTCATATCAAAATGACTGCCAATTTCTCCTGCAGACATTTTCCCATTTTTCAGAAGCTGGAGGATTTCTCTCCTTACAGGATCTGACAAAGCCTTAAATGTTTCTGCAAAAGACATTTGATCACCTCTCCTCTTTATATTCTATTTAGAAATATTTCTAATTAGAATATACTACCGTTATATTCTTAAGTCAATAACTATTTAGATTTTTTTCTAAATTCTTTATGTACCTTACGGCTGAGTTTCTTTATCCACAAAACTTCCGCTTCATCTGCCTTTTTGCTGCTGTAATTTACCTGTTCCATAAGGGAGGTCAAACGTTCCATTTCCTCTTCCCCGAAAAACAGGCAATGAGACCGAATAAACTCCATAAAACCATCTCTTTCTTCTCCTGTTACAGAACAGTTTTCTTCCATTCCTTTTTTCACCAGAAATCTGTACAGTGAAATATACTCCTTTTTGATTTTATCATCCGGTTCTTTCAGAATCCATGTCCTTTTTTTCATCCTGTATAAAATCCACAGTATTCCCCCCAGAAAACACGCGCCTCCGATATATTTCATAAATGTCCCTGACATACCTGAGATCCATGAGAGCAGCCGAACTGTTTTGTCCTTCTCTGCGGTTTCTCTCTCTGCTTTTTTCTCATTTTTTACCGGTTCTGTCTCCGAATCGGAAATATGTTTTTCTTCCGTCTCTCTTCCCGGTGTTACTTCCACCGGCGACCATCCTTCAAAGGGAAGATAAATTTCCGTCCAGGCATGGGCGCTGTCATCCTGAAGTACGGCCGTCCAGGAACCGTCTCCGTTATCGATAAACATCTCCGGCGGCGCCGCATAACCCGACACATACCTTGACGGTACTCCCAGAACCCGGAACATAACCGTTGCCTCAGCGGCAAAATGAATGCTGTTTCCCTGCTTTGTTTCATATAAAAAATAATCCACAAAATCTCTGTTGTCCGGCAGAGCAGTTGTATTTTGACTATATTCACATTTTTTCAGAAGCATCTCCGTTACATATGAGCGGATTTCCCGAATCTGATCGGAAATCTGCCAGTCCGGCACGTCCCGGATCCACAAAGCCGCATCCCATTTTTCTTCTTTCATTTTCTCCCTACACTGTTTTTCCAGCCTATCCGATACGCTTTCAGGAAGTTCAAGATCATGGGTCAGGCAATACGCCCGATAAGAAGCCTCTGTCTAATCAAGAATACTATTTTTTTCTCCTGATCCCGAATCTGGCTCATCTGCTCTCCATACTCCTTTTTCCAGAAAAAAGCATACTCGTCTTCTTGAACGTTCTGCCCCTTAACTGCGCCGTCTCCCCCTTCTATTTCGTAATAATCATTAAGAAACGTATAATAAGGAACGTAAGTATAATCCTCGTCTGCTTCCAGACTCTCTACCTGGATTTTTACCGTCCCTTTTTCTTTCTGATCCGTATTGCCGCTGTTTTCATAATACATCATCCTGAGAAACGGCAGATTTTGTATATACAGGGAAGGGTCTCCTTCCGAGTACCAGGACCGGGAAGTATCACGAAAAACTTCTTCGTTTCCTTTTTCAAAAGACGTTCCCGTATACGTCTCTCCAATATACGCCTTTAAATACACTGTTTCTTCCGGCCTTTCAGAACAGGTAATTTTCAGATCGTCCACGCCCGCGGTACGATACCCCTGCGCTTCTTTCAGATTTCCGTTTTCCACACCGCCCCCTGCGCCTTCCAACGAAAGATTCAGCCGGCCTCCGGAAAGAACAGGCAGCGCTTTATGAATCCCCGCAGTGAGGCGAGTTTCTACTAACAAACGAGTGCGATATAAAATATCATGTAAATTTTCAGGAAAAAAATCTTTTGCGCACTGAGACGGCAGCGCAAGAACCAGAATAAAAAAACAGACGGTTCCTGCGCCTTTCCATCCGGGAATTTTTGATCTGCTTCCTGATATCAGTCCGGCTCCTACAAGAACCAAGGCAAAAAGCCAGAAGGAATCCGGCCTTCCCCCAAAAAGGAACAGCACAGCCGTATAGGGAAAAACAACAGCCAGAATTCCCGTCATACTCTTACTTCGCAGGATCAGAATTCCCTGTACCGCCGCCATCCAGAAAAACAGCGCCAGTAAAAAAAGCGTGATTCCCTGAGAACTTCCACTTTCCACAGTCTTAATCTCAGCGTTGTAAGCCCTGTTAAAACAATTTACAGCCTGATCATAAAAATAAAGAAGATTTTGTTTCAGGGAATCCTGCGCCAGGTAACACAGAATCAGCCATAAAACCAGAATTCCCAAAAATAAAGGAATCCTTTTTCCATTTAATCCCCTTTCCCTGTAAAACCATGAAAAAAACAGACTCAGGCAGATCAGTCCGAAAAACAGAAGAAAAAAGCGTGGCCTAAGCAAAAATCCGGAAACCAGAAGTCCTGCCTCGGTACAGAGGAGCGCCGTAAAAAGAATACAGCCTGTGGAAATTTTTTCTGCTCTTTTTCTCATCTTATACCATCATTTCGTTCTTCAATAACAGAGAGATTCTCTTCCATGGCAACAACGATTATTTTCTGATACTGTTTTCTTTTTGCTTTTACATATTTCTTTATGAGATCGTTAGGCTCGCAGGGCCTTATTCCCAGTATTTCTTCCAGCGTTCCGTTCAGATCTTCCCGACTTTCCACATTCCTGCGGCGCAGTTCGCCTGTCAAAACACTGTACCATACCAGATCGCAGGGAATCCCATGGCAGCTAATCTTGCGACAGACATGTGCCAGATCTTCCAGATACTTGTCCAGATCTTCCATGCCCGCCTGTTCCCAGTTCTTCATACAGGGATCAGCCGCCACCAGGAAGCGCTCTTCCACAGGCATACTGAACTCCCGTATAATCAGTTGATCTTCTTTGGCGCTTA
>NZ_CALFLA010000025.1 GCF_937880195.1 uncultured Blautia sp. | reverse complement strand
CGTAAGCGCTTAATAATCGACCGGATAGTCAGACTTCAACTTTTGTGAGATACTTCAAATACCTGGAGTAATTCACTTCTTATCTGGTTCTCAGACTTGCAAAGGCCGGATTTCAACCATTCGTCTGTCCATGCTTTTGCTTGTACCTGATTACTCCAAAATCCTACCTTGGAGGTTCTGAAGCAAATGAGTACAACTTTAAATGACAGTTTCTGGCTGGAACGGATCACGCAGTGCAGATCTAGCGGGCTTACCGACCGTCAGTGGTGTATAGAGAACGGGATCCCCGTCAGCACATTTTACTACCATGTCCGGGCTTTGCGTAAAAAAGCCTGTGAAATACCTGAAACAGCGGATACTTCCAGACAGAAGCAGGAAGTTGTCCAGATACCGCTCTGGGAAGAAGGGTCGCAGGTACCGGATGGTATCTCTGCTCCTTCCCCTTCCATCTGTATTCAAATGCAGGGCATCCGTGTTGAGATCCACGAACATGCAGGGGCAGACGTAATCTGCAGCACCCTGCTTGCCCTGCGTCAGCTTTGTTAGGGGAACTGTCCGGCGTGGCGAAATTTTTTCTGGTGACAGGTTATACCGACATGCGAAAGAGCATTGACGGGCTGATGGCAATTGTCCGGGATACCTATGAACTGGACCCTTACAGCAATTCCCTGTTCCTCTTTTGTGGGAGACGCTGCGACCGGATCAAGGCGCTGCACTTTGAAAAAGATGGATTCTGTCTCTACTATAAACGTCTGGATAACGGGCGGTTCCAGTGGCCCCGGAATTCTTCAGAAGTCAGGAACCTTACCCGCCAGGAATACCGCTGGCTCCTGGAAGGGCTGTCGATCGACCAGCCCAAAGCCATCCGCCCTGCCGGGAGGAAGGATTTCTGAGCGTTGTGCAAAAGGGAGAAAATTTTCCCTGCTTTTGCAGGACAGGAAAAGCACCGCCGGCGGCGTATCCACATGAAAGCGGAACTGGAAAGACATCCGGGGGATAACGGTCTGCCTTTTCTCCGGACTGCCGTCTGCGAGTGGAAAACACAGCATTTTTCGCAGAGTATGCACTGCAAAAGCTTTCGGTTTTCCACATTTTTCTTTCGTCAAAATGACGGTAGCTGTATGGTGGAGAATTCGCTTTTCTGCTGGGTTTCCGGTATAATAGGAACCAGTAAAAAGAAAGGGGATCCCTCTTATGCCGCAGTCAGAAATGGAAGCGCTCCTGCAGCTTCAAAAAGAGACAATCGAATCCCTGCGCCAGCTAGTGGAAAGCCAGCGGCTTACGATCGAGCAGATGGCCAAAAGCCACGAGGAGCAGACCGCACAGCTGAACCAGACGATCGCGAACTTGAACGAAACGGTCGAGTATCTGAAGAAAAGACTGTTTTCGTCGTCCAGTGAAAAAATCAAAAAGAATGAATTTCCCGGGCAGATGGATCTGTTCAATGAGGCAGAAGCTGCCGCAGAGCCTTCCGTCCCGGAGCCGTCCCTGAATGAGGCAGTCAGCGGTTATAACCGTCAGCCCAAAAAGCCGAAGGCTTCCAGGGAAGAAATTCTGGTGGGGCTGCCTGTAATTGAAGTCCCCTGTACAGTGCCAGTGGAAGACAGAAACTGCCCTTACTGCAATACCCCGATGGAAGTGATCGGGAAAAAGGTGGTGCGGGAAGAGCTGCGGATCACCCGCGCAAGGGTGGAACGGATCCAGTATGTCCAGGAAGTGCTCGGATGCCCGGAATGTAAAAAAGACGGAGCTTCCGTTATCGTTGAGGCCGAAACACCCAGCCCTCTGCTGAAGCACAGCCTTGCCTCCCCTTCCACAGTTGCTTACGTGATGTATCAGAAATATGTGAACAGCATCCCGCTTTACCGGCAGGAGGCAGACTGGAAGCAGCTGGGCGTAAAGCTGGGGCGGGCGACACTGGCCAACTGGATCATCAAATGCGGCATGGATTACATGGAGCCGGTATATAAACGGCTTCACGAACATCTGCTGGAGAGGGGAGTCATCCATGCGGACGAGACGCCCTGCCAGGTGCTGAAGGAGGATGGGAAAACGGCACAGTCCAGATCCTACATGTGGCTATATGGCTCTGGAAATGATGGGCTGCCGCCGATCCGTCTGTATGATTACCAGCCCAGCCGGGGAGGCTATCATGCAGAAGAATTCCTGAAAGGGTTTTCCGGATATCTGACCTGTGATGGGTTCAGCGGTTATAATAAGCTGAAAAAAGTCATCCGCTGCGGCTGCCTTGCGCATATGAGGCGGTACTGGTATGACGCGCTGCCAGGGAAAACGAAGACAGCTTCGGAAAAGACCTCTGCGGAGATCGGGTTTGATTACTGCAATCAGCTGTTTAAGCTGGAAGAAAAATATGCTGGTCTGGATGCAGACACCCGGAAAGCAAAACGTCTTGAGACAGAGCCTGCCATATGGGAGGCTTATTGGTCATGGCTTGAAACCGTAAATCCTACAGGTGGGAGCCGCCTGGAAAAAGCGGTTACCTATGCCAGGAACCAGAAGCCTTACATGGAGAACTACCTGCTGGATGGCCGTTGTTCCATTTCCAACAACATCGCGGAGAATATCGCCCGCCTCTACGCAGTGGGAAGGAAAAATTTCCTGTTCCATGATACCGTAAAAGGCGCCCGATCCAGTGCCATCATTTACAGTTTAGTAGAGACTGCAAAACTCAACAATCTGAATATCTATGTATATCTGGAGACGGTACTGCTCTATATGCCGGACTACAAAAATGAGCCCGAAGGGATAGAAGAGCTGATGCCCTGGTCTGAGATGATACAGCAAAGATGCAGGATTGAATCAAAAAGTTGAAGTTGGAGCGTTTTACTTCAATAATAGTAGAACGTGGTTTAAAAAGATAGCCGTTGTATTGTTAAGCGCTTACGAATAAAATGCTCGCATCTATCATTTCTAGCAAGAGAAGATGAAGTGAAAT
>NZ_CALFLA010000024.1 GCF_937880195.1 uncultured Blautia sp. | reverse complement strand
GAACGTGTATTATGGCGTTCAGTCTCTTCGGGCGGCAGAGAATTTTCATATTACAGGACTGAATATGCACCCGGAGATCATTAATAGTCTTGCATACATAAAAAAGGCGGCAGCAATTACAAACTGCGAGGTAGGCATTCTGGAAAAGAAAAAGGCAAAAGCCATTGTCCAGGCCTGTGATGAGATTCTGGAAGGCAGATTTCACGGTGATTTTATTGTAGATCCCATACAGGGAGGGGCAGGAACCTCCTTGAATATGAATGCAAACGAGGTGATTGCCAATCGCGCCATTGAGATCCTGGGAGGGGAAAAGGGAGATTATTCTATTATCAACCCAAATGATGATGTAAACTGCGGACAGTCTACCAATGACGTTATTCCTACTGCAGGAAAAATGACGTCTCTGCGTCTTTTGAAAAATCTGAAAAAAGAACTTCTTCGCCTGCATAAAGCTCTTGGTACAAAAGCAAAGGAGTTTGACCATGTGATCAAAATGGGGCGTACCCAGATGCAGGATGCAGTTCCTATCCGTCTGGGTCAGGAATTTAACGCTTATTCCGTTGCTGTTATGAGGGATATCCACAGAATGGACAGGGCCATGGAAGAAATGTGTACCTTGAATATGGGAGGTACTGCTGTGGGAACCGGAATTAACGCAGATGAGGCGTATCTTCGCAGAATTGTGCCGAATCTGGTGGAAGTTTCTGATATGGAATTTGTTCAGGCTTATGATCTGATCGACGCCACACAGAACCTGGATCCTTTTGTGGCTGTATCAGGCGCTGTAAAAGCCTGTGCGGTAACACTTTCCAAGATTGCAAATGATCTCAGACTTATGTCTTCCGGTCCGAGAGCTGGATTTGGAGAGATCAATCTTCCGGCGAAACAGAATGGTTCCTCTATTATGCCGGGAAAGGTGAATCCGGTTATTCCTGAAGTAGTGAATCAGGTTGCTTTTAACATTATTGGAAATGATGTTACGATCACTATGGCGGCAGAGGCTGGACAGCTGGAACTGAATGCATTTGAACCTATTGTGTTTTACTGCATGTTTCAGTCTATTGATACGCTGGCTTATGCAGTGCAGACATTTGTAGACAACTGTGTAACAGGTATTACGGCAAATGAAACACGCTGCCGCTATCTTGTAGAAAACAGCGTGGGAATTATTACAGCGATCTGTCCTCATGTAGGTTATCAGAAGGCGGCGGATATTGCAAAAAAAGCTATTCAGACAGGAGAGTCTGTTCGGAATCTGATTTTGAAAGAAGGACTTTTAAATGAGGAACAGCTGGATCATGTTCTTGACCCACTGAATATGACAGAGCCTGGAATTTCAGGAAAGGAGATTCTTATGGCAGGAGAGAAGTAAAACTCTGTTATCTGAAAAGGCAGAAGAAGGAACCTCACTCCTTTTTATTTCCCTGGCAGTCTGCATCTGGCGCGCAAAGCGAAACAAGTTCTACATTCCTTGAGGGATTTAGAGAGTTCGAAGCGGACTTGTTCGCTTTGTACTTGCGGCAGAGAAAATGAATGACTATAATAAAGACAGATCTACGGAGAAAAGAGGAATAAAGATGTCATATAGTTTTGATGGGAGAGTTCGTTACAGCGAAATAGGAGAAAACGGTTTTTTGACGCTTCCGGGAATTTTGAATTATTTTCAGGACTGCAGCACTTTTCATTCAGAGGCAATAGGGAATGGAATGCAGGTACTGAAAGAAAAAAATAAATTTTGGGTATTGTCTGCCTGGCAGGTGATCGTAAACAGATATCCGGCTTTGGGTGAAGAGATTATTACGTCTACATGGCCGTATAACTTTCGGGGCTTTATGGGGCAGAGAAATTTTACCATGGAAACAAAGGATGGAGAAAGACTGGCCTATGCAAACACCTTCTGGACTTTTATTGACGGAAAGAACGGGCTTCCATGCAAGCTGAAACCAGAAGATACGCTGGGCTATGAAATAGAAGAAAAACTGGATATGGAATATGCTTCCAGAAAAATCGCGCTTCCAGGGGACTTTGCGCCGGAGGAGGAATTTTTTGTACAGAAGCATCATCTGGATACAAATCATCATGTGAATAATTGCCAGTATATCCAGATGGCAATGGATTGTCTTCCTTCGGATTTTCAGATTCGCCAGATGCGCGCTGAGTATAAACAGCAGGCAAGGCTTCACGATAAGATCAGGCCGGAAAAAGCAGTGGAGGGCAGCAAAGTAACGGTAAGTCTTAACGACAGTGAAGGCCAGGCATATGCGGTAGTGGAGTTTTCCAGATAGAACTGATTTTTTTTGGCTTTTTTACTGGCTTTATTTTACAAAAAACTTGGCTGGCGTCAGGAATCAGTATATAATAAAGTCAGGTGTTTTTTAGATGAGAATCTATGATTAAGAGGAGAGAAAACTATGCTGGAAAAATTAAAAGAAGAAGTTTATAAAGCAAATATGGATCTGCCAAAATATGGTCTGGTGACTTTTACCTGGGGTAATGTCAGCGGCATCGACAGAGAAAAGGGACTGTTTGTGATCAAGCCAAGCGGTGTGGATTACGATAAGCTGACACCGGAGGATATGGTAGTGGTTGACCTTCAGGGAAACAAGGTGGAAGGAAAATACAACCCGTCCTCTGATACTCCCACACATGTTGTTCTTTATAATAAGTTTCCAAATATCGGAGGCATCGTACATACTCATTCTTCCTGGGCGACAAGCTGGGCGCAGGCAGGAAGAGGGATTCCGTGCTACGGAACAACTCATGCAGATTATATGTACGGAGAGATCCCCTGCGTACGAAACCTGACAAAAGAAGAAATTGAAGAAGCCTACGAAAAAAATACAGGCGTATTGATCGCAGATTATTTTAAAGATAAGGATTACGAGGCGGTTCCGGCAGTTCTGTGTAAGAACCACGGCCCCTTTACCTGGGGAGCAGACGCCCACGAAGCGGTACATAACGCAGTAGTCCTTGAAGAGGTTGCGAAAATGGCAATGCGGTGCGAGCAGATCAATCCGCAGGTACAGCCGGCTCCGCAGGAGCTTCAGGATAAGCACTACTACAGAAAACATGGCGCTAATGCTTATTACGGACAGAATACAAAATAATATATTTTTAAGGAAAAGACTGCTCCAGGGGGCAGTTTTTTTCTGTTATTCAGAAGGGTTTTGTGATACAATGTGTCATATCAGATTGTAGAAGATTCGATAAACGGAGGATCAGAATGATTGAATTAGGAAAGAAACAGAAACTTCTCGTAGTAAAAACTGTGGAGTTTGGAATATATCTTGCAGAGAATAAAGAGGCTGATGCAAAGAACCGCGTGCTTCTTCCTGCAAAACAGGTTCCCCAGGGAACTAAAGAAGGGGACAGGCTGGAAGTATTTATTTATAAGGATTCCCAGGACCGCCTGATCGCAACAACAAGAGAACCTGCGCTGACTGTAGGGCAGACGGCACTTCTTAAGGTGCGCCAGGTAACAAGGATCGGCGCTTTTCTCGACTGGGGACTGGAGAAAGATCTTCTTCTTCCATACCATGAACAGACTGTGAGAGTACGTGAAGGCCAGGAGTGTCTGGTGGCTCTTTATGTGGACAAGAGTAGCCGTCTTTGCGCTACAATGAAGGTTTATCCCTATCTGCTGAAAAAGTCCCCCTATCAGGCAGGAGATCAAGTGAGAGGAAGGATTTACCAGATCAGTGACAATTTTGGCGTTTTTGTTGCTGTGGACGATAAATTTTCAGCACTGATCCCGGCTCGAGAGGCAGCGGGAAAATATCGTCCGGGAACTGTTCTGGATCTTCGGGTTTCGGAAGTCAAGGAAGACGGCAAGCTGAATGTTTCAGACCGCCAGAAAGCATATATTCAGATCAACGAAGATGCAGAGAACGTGCTGCTGGTAATTGAGGAATTTGCAGGAGTGCTGCCTTTTGACGATAAGGCTTCCCCGGAGGTGATCAAAAGAGAATTTGGTCTCAGTAAAAATGCCTTTAAGAGAGCCGTAGGACATCTTCTGAAAGAAGGAAAGATCGAGATCAGAGACAGAAGAATTTACTTAAAGAAAAGTAATACGGAAAAGAAATAAGGAGCAGACAATGAATTTTACACATCTTCATGTTCATACAGAATACAGTCTTCTGGACGGTTCTAATAAGATCCAGGAGTATGTGGCCCGGGTAAAGGAGCTGGGCATGGACAGCGCGGCCATTACAGACCACGGCGTTATGTATGGAGTGATTGATTTTTACCGAGCCTGCAAGGCGGCGGGGATTAACCCGATTTTGGGCTGCGAGGTTTATGTGGCTCCGGGATCCCGCTTTGACAGAGAGGCAGGAAGCGGAGAAGATCGCTATTACCACCTTGTGCTGCTTGCAGAAAATAACCAGGGTTACAGTAATCTGATGAAGATTGTTTCCAAAGGATTTGTAGAGGGATTTTATTATAAACCCAGGGTGGATCTGGAAATTCTGGAACAGTATCATGAGGGGATAATTGCTTTGAGCGCCTGTCTTGCAGGAGAAGTTGCCAAATATCTTACAAGAGGGATGTATGAGGATGCAAAGGCCGCGGCTCTCAGATACCAGGATATATTTGGAAAGGGAAATTTCTTTCTGGAAATGCAGGATCATGGTATTCCGGAACAGCAGAATGTCAATCAGCAGCTTCTTAAAATGCATAAGGAAACAGGAATCGACCTGGTAGTTACCAATGATGTGCATTATACTCTGGCAGAAGACGCCCAGCCTCATGACGTGCTTCTCTGTCTTCAGACAGGAAAGAAACTTGCGGATGAGGACCGTATGCGATATGAGGGCGGTCAGTATTATGTAAAATCTCCCAGGGAAATGGAAATGCTGTTTCCTTATGCGGCACAGGCTTTGGAAAATACCCACAAAATTGCTAAGAGATGCCATGTAGAGATTGAGTTTGGCGTTACAAAGCTCCCCAAATATGATGTTCCTGACGGATATACCTCCTGGGAATATCTGAATAAGCTTTGCTTTGAGGGACTGGAGGAACGATATCAACCGGTAACAGAAGAGCTTCGGGAAAGGCTGACTTATGAGCTTACTACCATTAAGAATATGGGGTATGTGGATTATTTCCTTATTGTATGGGATTTTATCAAATATGCCCGTGATAATGATATTATGGTAGGTCCTGGAAGAGGATCTGCGGCAGGAAGTCTTGTGGCGTATACCCTTGGGATCACACAGCTGGACCCTATCAGATATGATCTTCTGTTTGAGCGCTTCCTTAATCCAGAACGTGTTTCCATGCCTGATATTGACGTGGATTTCTGTTTTGAGAGACGTCAGGAAGTAATTGATTATGTGGTGCGTAAATACGGCAAGGATCGGGTAGTACAGATCGTAACCTTTGGTACTCTTGCTGCCAGAGGCGTGATCCGTGATGTAGGACGTGTTCTTGATATGCCTTATGCTCAGGTAGATGTTATTGCAAAAATGATTCCCCAGGAATTAAATATCACCATTGATAAGGCTTTGCAGATGAACCCGGAGCTTCGCAGGGCATATGAAGAACAGGAGGATATCCGAGGCCTGATTGATACGGCCAAGCGTTTAGAGGGACTTCCGCGTCATACTTCCATGCATGCGGCGGGAGTAGTGATCAGTCAGAAGGATGTAGATGAATATGTGCCTCTTTCCAGGGCGCAGGACGGTTCCATTACCACGCAGTTTACTATGACGACGTTGGAAGAGCTGGGACTTTTGAAAATGGACTTTCTTGGACTTCGGACCCTGACAGTGATCCAGAATGCAGTTCAGCAGATTGAACGCAGTACAGGTCTTCTCCTGGATATGCAGCAAATTGATTATAATGATAAAAAGGTTCTTGATTCTCTTGGAACAGGCCGATCTGACGGCGTATTCCAGCTTGAAAGCGCAGGCATGAAAAATTTCATGAAGGAACTGAAGCCTCAAAGCCTGGAGGATGTGATCGCGGGAATTTCTCTTTACCGTCCAGGCCCCATGGACTTTATTCCTCAATATATCAGAGGCAAGAACAGACCGGACACGATCCAATATGACTGTCCGCAGCTGGAACCGATTTTGAAGCCTACTTATGGCTGTATCGTATATCAGGAGCAGGTTATGCAGATCGTTCGTAATCTTGCAGGCTATACTCTTGGACGAAGCGACCTTGTACGCAGGGCCATGTCCAAGAAAAAAGCTTCTGTTATGGAAAAAGAGCGTCAGAACTTTGTATACGGAAATCCTGAGGAGGGAGTTCCGGGCTGTATTGCCAATGGTATTTCAGAAAAAGTGGCGAATAAGATCTATGACGATATGATCGATTTTGCAAAATATGCTTTTAATAAATCACATGCGGCGGCATATGCGGTGGTTTCTTACCAGACCGCTTATTTGAAATACTATTATCCGGTGGAATTTATGGCGGCTTTAATGACCTCTGTTATTGAAATGCCCAATAAGGTTTCTGAGTATATCCAGGTATGCCGTCAGATGGGAATCCGAATCCTTCCGCCGGATGTCAATCGTGGAATGTACGGTTTTTCTGTGGATAACGGAGAGATCAGATACGGGCTGTCCGCTATAAAAAGCGTAGGACGTCCGGTGATAGAGGCTCTTGTTCTGGAAAGAGAAGAGAGAGGGCCTTATACTTCCCTGAAGGATTTTATCCAGAGACTTACAGGGGTTGTGAATAAACGTGCCATTGAGAATTTTATCAAAGCAGGGGCCCTTGACTGCCTGGATGGGAACCGATGTCAGAAAATGGCGGTTTATGCAAAGATTATAGACAGTATTTCTCAGGATAAAAAGAATACTGTAGCAGGACAGATGAGCCTTTTTGATTTTGCCACAGAGGAGGTAAAAAAGGATTTTGAGATCCGTATGCCGGATGTAGCTGAGTTTGATAAGCAGACGCTTCTTGCATATGAGAAGGAGGTTCTTGGAATTTATCTCAGCGGCCATCCGCTGGAAAGCTATTGTACTATTATGGAAAAAATGATTTCTGCAAAAACCACAGATTTCCAGCCGGATGAAGACAGTGGTATTCCGAAGATCACAGATGGGCAGAAAGTGGTCGTAGGCGGAATGATTGCGGATAAAACTATAAAATATACAAAAAATAATAAAGTAATGGCATTTTTTACCCTGGAGGATCTGGTTGGAACACTGGAGGTTGTTGTATTTCCAAGGGATTATGAAAAATGGCAGCGTTATCTGGAGACGGATGCCAAGATCTTTGTTCAAGGTCATGTAGACGCAGGAGACGACAGAGGAGCTAAGCTGATCCTGGAAAAAGTCCGCTCCTTTGACGATATGCCGAAAGAATTGTGGATACAGTTTCAGGACAGGAGCCATTACAGTTTAAGGGAGGCGGAACTGATCTGTGATCTTCACAAAATTCCGGGAAACAACGGCGTTGTAATTTATCTCAGAGACGTTAATGCCATGAAACGCCTTCCAGCAGGATGCAATGTGGAGATTACAGATTCCAGTCTGGAAACCCTGAAACAAAAATATGGGGAATCCAATGTTAAAGTTGTGGAAAGAGTATTGAAAAACCTGTAAGAGTGTGGAAAAATCAATATTCTGTAAGCCTGATGATACGAAAAAAAACTCATTTCCTAAAAATCAGGTTGACTTTTTGAAGAAAAACGCATATGATTAGTAGCTAAGAAATGAAATAATACAAGCATGAACAAAAACGAAACCCCCGGAAGTCTCGCACACTTCCGGGGTTTTCTATCCCGTTTATGTAAGGCGGCTTAGACCTTTAGGCTGTTACTGCCTTTCGTTTTTGTCCAGCCATTTGCAAATATAGTAGCTGGCTATACCTACTGTGACAGAAACAAGAAACGAAATAATAATTCCAAGCATGAACGACACCTCCTTCCTGCTGGAGGTTCGGCAGCAATAAAATTATATCACAGGTATAATACTCTATATAAAACTTAAAAAAGCATAAGATTCAATGATGAAAATTTTCATACTTACTTGAGGAAAGAGTATTGAAAAACTTGTAAAAATGCTATAAACTATAACCGAATATGTGTAAAACAGATGAGATTTTTTGCTTTTGCAGCAGGAAATCCGGAGATGGAGGAATTAAATCATGGCAGAAAAAAAGATTAAAACCATCGGTGTACTTACCAGCGGCGGAGACGCTCCTGGAATGAACGCTGCGATCCGTGCAGTAGTACGGCGAGGACTGAGTAGCGGACTGAATGTAAAAGGTATTTATAAAGGCTATAATGGCCTTTTAAATGAAGAAATAATAGATATGTCTGCCAAAGATGTGTCTGATACTATTGAGCGTGGAGGCACAATTCTTTATACAGCCCGTTGTGCGGAATTCCGTACGGCGGAAGGTCAGGAGCGCGGCGCGAAGATCTGCAGAAAACATGGAATTGACGGTCTGGTTGTCATTGGCGGAGACGGTTCTTTTGCAGGTGCGCAGAAGCTTGCCAATCTGGGAATCAATACAATCGGTGTTCCCGGAACAATTGACTTGGATATAGCCTGTACAGAATATACCATCGGATTTGATACCGCTGTAAATACAGCTATGGAAGCAATTGACAAGGTTCGCGATACTTCTACCTCTCACGAGAGATGCAGTATTATTGAGGTTATGGGAAGAAATGCAGGATATCTGGCTATGTGGTGTGGTATTGCCAATGGAGCAGAGGATGTTCTGATTCCGGAGAAATATGATTACGATGAGCAGAAGCTGATCAACAATATTATTGCCAGCCGTAAGGCAGGAAAGAAACACCACATTATTGTAAATGCAGAGGGTATTGGACATTCTGAAGCTATGGCCCAGCGTATTGAGGCGGCTACAGGAATTGAGACACGTGCAACAATTCTTGGACATATGCAGCGAGGCGGAAGTCCGACCTGTAAGGACCGTGTATATGCCTCCATGATGGGCGCCCTTGCCGTTGACCTTCTTGTACAGGGAAAAACCTGCCGTGTCGTAGGCTACCGCCATGGAGAGTTTGTTGACTTTGATATCAATGAAGCTCTTGCTATGCAGAAGGATGTTTCCCCACATATGTGGGAGGTATGTAATTCCCTTTCTCATAATTATAAAAAACAGTAAATCAAAATACAGCGGAGGTCACCGTCAGGCGGCCTCTATTGTATATAAAGGAGTTTTCCATGATCACCAGTGTACAGAATAACCAGGTAAAAAACATCATAAAACTGAACCAGAAGGCGAAAGCCCGAAAAGAACAGGGGTTGTTTATTGCAGAGGGAAGAAAAATGTTCCTGGAGGCCCCTTTGTCCTGGATTGAAAAGGTTTATGTGACAGAATCCATGACAGCTGATAAAACAGTGATGGAAAAAGCCGGAAAGGTATCCTGGGAGACAGTGGCAGATTCTGTTTTTCGTATGATGAGCGATACTCAGACCCCCCAGGGTGTGATGACGGTGCTTCGTAAGCCCTCTTATCAGCAGGAGGATATCCTGAAAAAAGAAGCCCCCCTGATCGTTGTTCTGGAAGACCTTCAGGATCCGGGAAACGCGGGAACGATCTTTCGGACTGCGGAGGGAGCTGGCGTGGATGGTATTTTTCTTACCAGAACCTGTGTGGATATTACCAATCCAAAAGTAATCCGGGCAACCATGGGATCTGTTTACAGAATGCCTTTTTTATACGTGGAAGACGTGGTATCATTAAAACAAAAACTTCAGGGCAAAGGAATCCGCTTTTTTGCAGCACATTTACAGGGCAAAAATTCCTACGATCAGGAATCCTATGAAAAAGGCTCGGCATTTCTTATTGGAAATGAAGGCAAGGGACTGACAGAGGAGGCTGCCGGGGCTGCAGACTGTCTGATTCGGATTCCCATGTGCGGACAGGTGGAGTCTCTGAATGCAGCTATGGCATGTGGAATACTGATGTATGAAGCTGCCAGACAGAGGAGAAGATAATATTTGTCTGCTTTGGACTCTGAAATGCTTTTTCGGAAAGGAGGAAATTCATGGACATTGCTATGGGGCCATTAATATGGCTGGGGATTGTAGCTCTCTTTCTGGTTATTGAGGCGGCGACAGTAGGGCTTACTACTATCTGGTTTGCCGGAGGCGCTCTTATTGCAGCGATTGCAGCATGGATCGGCGCGGGAGAGGCAGTACAGTGGATCTTGTTTATAGCTGTGTCTTTGGTGCTTTTGATCTTTACCAGACCGGTTGCAGTACGGTATATGAACAAAGATGTGGAAAAGACCAATGTGGAACGGCTGATGGGACAAAAAGCAGTTGTTATTCAGGAAATCGATAATCTGAATCAGACAGGACTGGTCAGAGTGGGAGATGTAGAATGGATGGCAAGAACAAAATCTGACGATGTTCAGATTCCAGAGAAAGCAGTTGTAGTGATCAAAGAGGTACAGGGTGTAAAACTAATTGTAGAAGAAGTTAAGGAGGGTTAAGTTATGGGATTTTTGATTTTTATTATCATCGTAGGAATTATTGTACTGCTGGTTGCAGCTTCCTGCATCAGGATCGTACCTCAGGCTTATGCGATTGTCCTGGAACGTCTGGGCGCGTATAAGACAACCTGGAATACAGGAATCCATTTCAAAATGCCGTTTATCGAGCGTGTTGCCCGGAGAGTGAACCTGAAGGAACAGGTAGTAGATTTTCCGCCGCAGCCAGTGATCACAAAAGATAACGTTACTATGCAGATCGATACGGTAGTATTTTTCCAGATCACGGATCCAAAGCTTTTTGCTTATGGAGTGGAAAATCCTATTATGGCTATTGAGAATCTTTCTGCAACAACCCTTCGTAATATCATCGGCGATATGGAGCTTGATGAAACTCTGACTTCCCGTGAAGTTATCAATACAAAGATGCGCGCTTCCCTTGACGTTGCAACTGACCCGTGGGGAATCAAGGTGAACCGTGTAGAATTGAAAAATATCATTCCTCCGGCAGCTATTCAGGACGCTATGGAGAAGCAGATGAAAGCAGAGCGTGAACGTCGTGAAGCAATTCTTATTGCAGAAGGTGAAAAGCGTTCTACAATTCTTGTTGCAGAAGGAAAGAAGCAGTCAGCAATCCTTGATGCGGAGGCTGAGAAACAGGCGGCGATCCTTCGGGCTGAGGCGCAGAAAGAGCGTATGATCAAAGAAGCAGAAGGACAGGCAGAAGCAGTTCTCAAAGTGCAGAATGCTAATGCGGAAGGTATCCGTATGATACGTGAGGCTGGCGCTGACCAGGCGGTTCTGACATTGAAGAGTCTGGAAGCATTTGCAAAGGCCGCTGACGGAAGAGCGACCAAGATCATTATTCCTTCAGAATTACAGGGAATCGCAGGTCTTGCAGCATCTTTGAAGGAATTTGTAACAGATGATAAAAAAGAACCGCTGGAGAAAGCGGCTTCGGATCAGAAATAAAAGGAATTGCCGGAAAAAGGAATTTTTGTTCTGGCCAATGCGGGGAGAGGATTATTATGAATTTGACAGGAAGAAATTTTTTGACACTGAAGGACTTTACACCGGACGAGATCAGATATCTCATTGATCTGGCTGCTGATTTGAAAGCAAAGAAAAAAGCAGGAGAGCTTCATGAGTATTATAAAGGCAAAAATATTGCCCTGATCTTTGAAAAAACAAGCACAAGAACACGTTGCGCCTTTGAAGTGGCGGCTCATGACCTTGGAATGGGAAGCACATATCTGGATCCAACAGGCTCTCAGATCGGCAAAAAAGAAAGCATTGCCGACACTGCAAGAGTTCTGGGAAGAATGTATGACGGAATTGAGTACAGAGGATTTGGTCAGGAAATCGTAGAAGATCTGGCAAAATATGCAGGTGTTCCTGTGTGGAACGGTCTTACAAACGAGTATCATCCAACGCAGATGCTGGCAGATATGCTGACCATCCGCGAGCATTTTGGACATCTGGAAGGAATCCGCCTTGTGTATATGGGAGACGCCCGCTATAATATGGGAAATTCCCTGATGATCGCATGTGCGAAGCTGGGTATGCACTTTGTTGCATGTACCACAGAAAAATATTTCCCAAATAAAGAGCTGGTTGAACTTTGTCAGGGATATGCGGCGCAGTCCGGCGGAAGCATTACTCTTACAGAAAATGCAGAAGAAGGAACAAAAGGCGCGGACGTAATCTATACAGACGTATGGGTTTCTATGGGAGAACCGGATGAGGTATGGGAGGAGCGTATTCGTGAGCTGACTCCATATAAAGTAACAAAGGCAGTTATGGAAAACGCAGGCGAAAATGCGATTTTTCTCCACTGTCTGCCGGCATTCCATGATCTGAAGACAAAAATCGGAAAAGAAATGGGAGAGCGCTTCAATCTGACAGATATGGAAGTGACAGACGAGGTGTTTGAATCTTCTCAGTCTCTTGTTTTTGACGAGGCAGAAAACCGTATGCATACCATCAAGGCAGTTATGGTTGCTACCCTGGGAGAGCCAGAGAACAGATAATGTATGATCAGGAAACAATTTTAAAGGAAATAAAAACAGAATGGGCGGGTAAAACCGTCCATTTTGCAAAGGAAACAGATTCCACAAACGAATGGATCAAAAGGCTGTCACAGGATGGAGCGGATCATGGCGCTCTGGCTGTGGCAGAATTTCAGTCTGCGGGAAAAGGAAGGCTGGGAAGAAAGTGGCAGGCAGAGGAGGGAAGTTCTGTAATGATGTCTCTCCTTCTGAAACCGGATTTTTCTCCGCAGTTTGCATCTATGCTGACTATTGTTATGGGACTAAGCATAGCTCAGGCTATAGAGAAAATGAATGTTCCTGTTTCTATTAAATGGCCCAACGACGTAGTAGCATCGCGGAAAAAGATATGCGGGATTCTTACAGAAATGCGTCTGGATGGAGAGAAAATCCGGGACGTAGTGATCGGCGTTGGATTAAATGTGAACCAGGAAGAAATTTCGGAGGATTTACAGGATAAGGCCACTTCTCTGTTTCTGGAAACTGGAAAAAAGTATAACAGAGAGGTTTTGATCGGCCTTATAATGGCAGAATTTGAAAAAAATTATGAGACGTTTGTACAGACCTGCGATCTATCTGGATTGACAGAAGAATACCACAGGCTTCTTGCCAACAAAAATCAGTCAGTACGTATTCTTGATAAAAATAATCCCTGGGAAGGAGAAGCTGTTGGGATCAATGCTCAGGGAGAACTTCTGGTAAAAGATCAAAAAGGACAGACGAATGCTGTCCGGGCAGGCGAAGTTTCGGTGCGTGGACTGTACTCTTATGTATGAGGTTTAAACGCAGGCGGAATGGGTAAATAAGGAGGAACAATTAAGATATGTATCAGGATAAAATTGTGCTTTGCGGTGCCAGCGCTTATGAGCAGAAATATTATTTTAATCAGGATTTTAGCTCTCTTCCAGAGGCGGTGAAGCAGGAGCTTCAGATTATGTGCGTTCTCTATACGGAAGATATAGGGGGGATCCTTACTTTGGAGTTTGATGAGGATGGAAGCCTGAAATTTAAGACAGAGGCTCTTGATGCGGATGCAATGTATGATGATATCGGAAGCGTTTTAAAGATCAAACAGCTTCAAAGTGAAAAAAGAGAGCTGCTGGAATCTCTGGAAATGTATTACCGTGTTTTCTTTCTGGGAGAAACGCCGGAAGAAAACAATCTTAAAGAAAAATCCACAGACAGTGAAAAAAATTCAGGGGATTCTGTGGATAATGGAGTCTGATTTATGGAAATGCGGTGGAAAATCGGCAGCGTAGAAATAGAGAATCCTTTTGTGCTGGCTCCTATGGCAGGAGTTACGGATCTGCCTTTTCGAAAACTTTGTAAAGAACAGGGGGCAGGTCTGATCTGCACGGAAATGGTCAGTGCAAAGGCAATTTCTTTCCATAATAAAAATACAGAATCGCTGATGGAAATCGATCCTTTAGAACATCCGGTTTCTTTACAGCTTTTTGGCAACGAACCAGAGCTTATGGCTGAGGTGGCAAAAAGTATTGAAGAGCGGCCTTTTGATATTCTGGATATCAATATGGGATGCCCGGTTCCTAAAGTGGTAAATAATGGCGAAGGCTCAGCTCTTTTAAAGGATCCTGAGTTGATTGGCAGAATTATAAAAGCAGTGTCAGGCGCAGTGAAAAAGCCTGTGACAGCCAAGATGCGAATCGGCTTTGAGGGATATCCAGTGGATCCGGTGGAGATTGCAAAAATCATGGAGGATTCTGGGGCAGCAGCTATTGCGGTACATGGAAGAACAAGACAGCAGTATTATGCAGGGCAGGCAGATTGGGAAACGATTAGGAAAATAAAGGAAGCAGTAAGTATTCCCGTAATCGGAAACGGAGATGTGGATTCCCCGGAAAAGGCGGAAGCTCTTCTTAAAGAAACAGGATGCGACGCCGTTATGATCGGACGCGGAGTTCGGGGGAATCCCTGGATTTTCCGTGAATTAAATCATTATTTCCTTACAGGCGAAAAGCTTTCTCCTCCTTCAATTCAGGAGGTTAGGGAAATGATACTCCGCCATGCGCGAATGCAGATAGAAAAAAAAGGAGAATTTACCGGGATCAGGGAAATGCGTAAGCATGTGGCCTGGTATACGGCAGGTATGCGCCATAGCGCAGGACTTCGCAGAGAGTCGAATTTAATTGCAGATTATCAGGAGCTGGAAGCGCTTCTGAGCCGTTTGCAGAATTAAAAAGCAGCCATCGGTTTTATAACCGATGGCTGATGTAATATTATCAGATACCTGATGTAAGGAAGATCCTACTGTTATATTTTTTGAGGATCATGGCTAAAATAGATCCAAGAACACCGCAGGAAATAATTTCTCCCACACCAACTGTAAACATCAGGAACGGGATCGGAAGAAGGATTCCATAAGCATAACGAAGCACAAAAGGAACAATGAGGATATTTGCCAGGATTGGAGGTAGAACTGCCAGCTTCTGGAAATTTTTTCTCATAACGTAAGTGCCTACAGCGCCGATCAGAGTTGCAAGGCTGCCGCAGATAATATCCGGCAGAACAGCGCCGCCAATAATGTTTCCGATCAGACATCCCACAAAAAGACCAGGGATCGCTGCGGGAGTAAAGAGCGGCAGAACTGTCAGCATTTCTGCAATTCGGATCTGGATTTCTCCGAAGCTGATCGGTGCAAAAACTGCAGTAAGAACTACATAGATGGCTGCGATCATTGCAGCCTGGGTCAGGTAAGATACATTTTTGTTTTTCATATTAAGTTTTCTCTCCTTTAGTTTTGTTTTACGTGTGGAAGGTCACGAACACACGATTCATTTTACGCCGGGAATCGGCGAAAGCCCTATAAGACCTTGTTTTTGCGGGCTTTACAACAGCTATGAGTATAACATGCGAAAACAATAAAATCAAGGAAAGTACCAAAAAAGTACCAATTTGGAAAAAAAAGGATGTTTTTACCCTGGTAAGCAGATCATGCACCTGCTGCCGGGGTTTTTTTTAATTAAAAGGAAGTCCAGTTATATCTTCCTTTTTGTAATCTTTATATAGCTTTAAAGTATCGTCCTGCCATTGTTTTATGATTTTACTTTTTAAAGGCTCTTGTAATGTAGTTTCCTTTAGCTGTTGCCATTCGTTTAGAATTTTTTCAAAAACAGGAGAGTCGGAGCAAATCCCTAATGTAGTTACATATCCGTTAACATCATAGGAAACATCAATGCGACTTTCAGCTATACAAAAATCCATAAAATTATCTATTTCAAAAAGCATTTTTAGTGCATCTGAAAAAGTTTCAATATTATTTTTGTTAGCCTTTTGTTCATCTGGCGGTAAAAGTATTTCATCTGTAGAGCAATTAAGAACATCTTTGCTTGCAAGTTTTATTATTTGTTCAGTGGTGAAACATTTACCGTTCCCAAATGAGAGTGCGGCAGATATGCGAGGTTGAGGAATACCGGTTCTTTCTGAGAGTTCGGATTGGTTTATTCCTTTTTCATTCATTATTCTTGTGATATTTCCTTTGACTATATCAATATTATTTTTGTCCATAAATATATCTCCATAAATTATAAAAATAATTTTAAAATATAATTTTATAGTATTTGATTATATAATACCACACTTGATACAATATGTACAGAACAAAACAAGACAAAACATAAAAAGGAGATATGAGTTATGAGGAAAATGGAAAGAACTAGCCCAGAGGTAAAAACTGGAAGAATTGAACAGGCATGCGAACGTTATGGAATCGGGAAAAGTAGTATGCGCCAAGTAGCTGAGGACGCAGGAGCCGTGATCAGAATAGGAAAGAGTTACTTAATCAATTTCACCAAAGTAGATGCCTATATGGACAGTTTATCAGAGTAAGGCGGTGACAGCAGTTGACATTTGAAGAACTCACGAGACATTTTGACATAAAGAAGAGAAACGGAAACAGTGTACAGGCTATATGTCCAGTTCATGGAGATCAGAAAGCTTCTCTTACTGTTACAGATAAAGGAAACAAAGCAGTTTTGTATTGTCATGCCGGATGCAAGACAGAAGATATTTTGCAGGCAGTGGGATTGAGTATGAAGAATTTATTTTATAACGATACTTTAGAAGAGCAGCAGGACGGTAAACCTTCATGGCAAAGATATGTAGAAGGACGGGAAAAATGCGCGCTACAGACAGGATACAACTATAATAACGTTGCCAATGGGGAATATGCCTTTACTCGCCTGAGAATGGAGAATAAGAAATTTATATATGGGATATTCGACAATGATGGAAGATTTCATTATGGATTACAGAAAAAGCCAAGAAGAGAATATCAGGCTGTATATGGAGATCAGAGACGATTTAAAGATCATGTGGCAGACGGGAAGACTGTATTTTATGCAGAAGGCGAAAAAGACGTAAATACATTACAGAAAAAAGGTCGTGCGGCTTTAACTGCTGGTGCTGCAAAAGATTGGGACGGTAGATATGCTGAAATATTCAATGGTGCAAACCTTATTATTTTGGCAGACAATGACGAACCGGGAAAAGAGCTTGCCCGGAATGTATATTCTGATGTAAAGGAAATTACAAAGAGCTGTAAAATCATAATTCCTGTAAAGGATACCTTGAAAGCAGATATTACGGATTATTTTGAAGCTGGACATACTGTGGAAGAGTTTGAAGAAATGATACAGCAGCAGGATGATACAAAAGCGGTTTTAGATTCTATACCCAGAGACAAAAGTACCAAAAGGGGCAAAATGTTATACGAGGAATGTACTTCTGTCCCTTTTGACCCTTTTGACCCTATAGATGGAAACTTTAATAAAGTTTTACAGCCTTTTCCAATAGAATATTTACCGAGTGAAATTCAAACCTACATAGAAGCCGTTGCAGAATCTTTACAAGTTCCGGTTGATATGGTGGCTTCCTTAGTGTTGGCGGCATTGTCATTGTGTATACAAGGGAAATTTTACGTTAAAGTAAAATCAGATTGGGTTGAGCCTGTCAATCTGTATATGGTTGTCATAGGAAGACCTTCCGAGAGAAAATCACCGGTATTAAAAGAGATAGAAGAACCTATATTTTCATATATGGTTGAGGAAAACGAGAAGAGAAAACCGGAAATAAAAAAATACGAACTGGAAAAAAAGATTCTGAGTGGAAAACTTAAAACAATACAAGATGCACTAGCAAAGAATGGGAAAAACAATAAATATACAATGCAGGACGCGTTTGATTGCCAAGAAGAACTTGATGATTTGGAAGAGGTAAAGCCTTTAAGGCTTGTAATGGATGATACAACCCCGGAAGCTCTTGTGGATGCTATGAAGCAAAACGAGGAGAAGATGGGAATTTTATCGGCAGAAGGCGGTATATTCGGAGTAATGGCAGGAAGATATAGTAATGATGTAAATATAGATATTTTTTTAAAGGCGTACTCCGGAGAATATTTAGCACTTTCAAGAATTGGAAGGGAAGGAACAGAGCTGAAACATCCTTATTTGACAATAGGATTGGCGGTGCAGCCACAGGTTATAGGCGAAGTTATGGAAAATAAGAATTTTAGAGGAAGAGGACTGCTGGCACGTTTTATGTATAGCATACCTAATTCCAGAGTAGGCAGCAGGAAGTATAGGACAGATCCTATAAAGGACGTTACAAGAAAAGTATATGAGGATTTGTGCAAGGATTTACTTACTATCCCAGATCTCACAGACTTTGCAGAACGCATTATTACATTGAGCAATGAAGCTGATTTGTTATCGGAAGAGTACAATCAATGGATAGAAGGAAAGCTGTTGGACGATTTGGAAACCATAGAGGACTGGGCTGGAAAACTGCATGGGAACACAATGAGGATCGCCGGTATTCTTCATGTGGTAAAACATAAGCTTAATTCTGTTAATGTTCCTCTGGAAGAAGATACCATGAAAGCAGCTATAGAGATTGGAAAATATTACCTGGAACACTCTAAGCAAGCATTTGAGATCATGGATTTAACTGATCCACAAAATATAAAAGATGCAAAATATATTTTATCGCGTATAGGGGACAGAAGTACCAAAAGGGACAAAATAACAGAAATTACAAAGCGTGATCTTCAAAAAATGTGTAAGCAATTTAAGAAAAAAGAAGATATGGAGCCGGGTTTACAGTGTTTATTGGAACATGGTTATATTCGTATCGAAGAAAAAAGAACAAAAGGCAGACCATCAACAAAAATATTCATTAACCCAGAATATTACCAGTGGAAGGAACAGCAGAGACAAAATGACAGAACAAGAATTGAAAAGTAAGTATGATATGTTTACGGAGCTATGGAGA
>NZ_CALFLA010000023.1 GCF_937880195.1 uncultured Blautia sp. | reverse complement strand
ATTCTTATTTTAAGAGTTAGAAGCTAAAAAACGGTATTTACCGATAGCCCCATGTGTTTTTTTTATCATTATGCCAGATTTTTTTTCATAGACTGAAATCCAATTAAGACGGTCCATACATAAGCGCATGTTTTTGGAATCATCAGCATACCGATCATTGGTACTGCATCTGCCCAAAGTACAACCGGGATATAGAAGCCAAAGCTTAAAACAATGGTAAGCCACATATAGCGGAACTCCGTATCGCCAGCTTCTTTGGCGCTCTTATAAAACAGAACAATAATCAGTAATCCTAAAAGCACAAAAGGAATATTTCTGTATATTCCCCAGGAAATCGGTGCGGAAGCGCTGAGCCATTTGTTTTGCGGGAAAAGGCAGAGAATGATTCTTAACAGTGACAATACATATACTGCAATGGTAATATTCTTTCTTCCTTCAACCTTATAACGGATTCTCCATACATAATAAAGAATAATATAAAATATTGTCATTGTAATTGATGTAATAAATTTACCCATTCCTAAAGGAACAGTGAAATTCTCTAATCCTGTGGTGCAGAGAGCAACAGCTCTTGGAACAAGGTGGAAAGAATCTCCTGCGCCAAGTACAACAGCCATTATTCCAAATAAACGGTATTCTCTGTTTCCTTTGCTCTTTACAATCATTAAAATTCCGATTGCGATCACCGATATTAAATATACTGCGTCAAATATTGTTTCTACAATTGCCTGCATAAAAAATCCTCTCTTTCTTTTTTGAACATTGTTCATTTTAATCTATAAAAAATTTCCGAGATATCGGAAATCTTTTATCTGTATAAAACTAAATTGATCATGCTCACGATTCCAGAGCTGTCGTAGTCCTGCTGAAGCAACGATGCGAGTATCAGAGAAAAAACAAGATCCACAAATTTTTGCGGGGTAAAATCATTATTAAAAATACTGTGACCCACTTTTTTATCCTGCATCAGCACAGTATAAAACCCTGCTTTGATATGACGCCAGGACTTTTCCATAAGAAGCTGTCCGTTTGTTTTGTTTTCTCCAATAAAACTCATGGAATGCATGGAAAAAAATCCCGGATATTTCTCATTTCCTCTCTGCATACTTTCATATGCCCATTCCACACATTCAGTAAAGCTCTCAAACGCTCCCCTGTTTTCGGGCATATGAAAGATGTCGCACCATACGCTCTCTATCGCTGCAGCGATTAATGATGATTTATTTTGAAAGTAATTGTAAATTGAACCCACAGAAATGTCACAGGCTTTGGCTACATTACGAATATTAACCGCATCCCAGCCCTGAGTCCGTATCAATTCACGACTGGTCTGTAATATAGCTTCTCTTGAAGTAACAACGGTATTCAATATAACACTCCTCTCAAATTGAACTACGTTCATTATAAATCATTTTTCTCATTTGTCAATACCATCTTATCAATTTTCCGGTAAAATTTCTCTTACTTTTCAAATGGACTGGAAAGAAGACGATCCTCTTTGACCAGATACACACCTCTTGGCGTTACCCGTATTTCCGGAATTACCGGAAGAGCCATAAAGGACAACGTAATAAATGGATCAAATCCCTTTTTGATTCCCATGGAATGTGCTTTGGG
This sequence comes from uncultured Blautia sp., assembly GCF_937880195.1. Classification (GTDB taxonomy): domain Bacteria; phylum Bacillota; class Clostridia; order Lachnospirales; family Lachnospiraceae; genus Blautia_A. The sequence goes on along the minus strand of NZ_CALFLA010000023.1, from coordinate 24,141 downwards.
GATCATTCTTTTCAAAATCTCGTTCACCTTTTCATATCCTGCGTCGCTCATAAGACCCATAACAGGCAGAGGAAGGGTATCAAAAACCTTTCCCTTTTCTACCAGAGTATAGCCTCCCTGAGTGCGTACCAGCTCCTGTACAGCCAGATACATATCCCTGTCGTTATCGCCGATCACAATCAGATTATGGGAATCATGAGAAACGCTGGAGGCAATGGCTCCTCCCTGGATCCCAAAGCCCTTAACAATCCCAAGTCCAATCTTTCCTGTACATTTATGCCTTTCTATAACTGCCATTTTCTGCCAGACGGCGTCTGGGGCAAAGGCTTTTTTCCCTTCTTGTTCACAGAAAGGAACCTCTTCCAAAACATCTGCTGTAACGATCTGCCCCTCCACCATCTGAAGCACATGGGCTTTTCCGCCCTTATGTACCAGACACAGATCTTCCATATCAAAATTTTTGAGATGAACTGTATTTTTGAGGCATGGACTGCAGGGACGGATTTCTGTTTTTTCGTCTTTCTTTATCAGAACGCCTTTATGATAAACCTCAAGAACCTCCATTTCTTCCAGGTTCTCTAAAATCACCATATCCGCCTGAAATCCTGGCGCAATCGCCCCCAGATGAGTAAGACCATAGCACTTTGCAGCCTGAATGGTAGCCATCTGAAGCGCTTTTTCCGGAGAAAGCCCCAACTCTACAGAACGTCTTACATTATAATTAATATGACCTTCTCTTCGTATTTCTTCGATATGCTTGTCATCTGTGCAAAAACAAAAACCGGAAGTATCTGTATGATTCTCTACAATTCCTGTAATAATAGCGTCCAGATTCCGTGCTGCACTTCCTTCCCGGATCAATACCTGTAATCCGTTTCTTCTTTCAGCCATAGCATATTCATAATCTACACACTCATGGTCTGTTGCAATTCCTGCAAGAGCATAAGCTGCCAGATCTCCGTCTGAAAGGAACGGGGCATGACCGTCCCGTACGCGATCCTGGTAAAGGGCCAGTTTTTCATGCATGGAAACTCCTCCGTTTATAACAGAAACCGCATCCATCACCTCTCCCAGTCCCAGGATTCTGGGATGATCCAGATAGGGCTTCATTTTGCCTGCTGTCAGTGTACAGCCATTATCATCCACATGGGTAGCCGGAACACAGGAGGGCATCATCACATAAACATTGGCAGGAACAGCCTCTGTCTGTTCCAGGATATAATCAATGCCGTCTGTCCCTGATACGTTTGCTGATTCATGTGGATCTACAATAAAAGTGGTTGTTCCGCACTGAGCAGCCTGACGGATCAGCTCTCCGGGAGTTACAAGGGTTGATTCCAAATGAAGATGACTGTCTATAAATCCCGGGCAAAGATATCTGCCTGTAAGATCACGTTCTTCTTCTCCCTGATAAAATCCAGTTCCTATAATCATACCGTCTGCTACGGCAACGTCTGCTTTTTTAAATTCTCCTGAATGAGCATAAAATACATTTGCATTTTTCAAAACAAGAGGAGCCTTGCGGATTCCTCTGGCTATCTCAGAATAAATTCGGTATTTTTCCAGTTCCATAATACATACCCTCCTTTTTCTAAATTTTAAAACAGAGTTGTAAATTTTATGAATAAAATTTCACTTTCTTTATTATTGTTTTATATATTATCACTATTTACATAAATTTTCAATTATTTTTTCGCATATTTTCTTTCTTTAATGTATCAAAAAAAGCCCTGTTTTCTTAAAAAAGATCACAGAGCTTTGCTGACAGGACATATTTATTCTCCTGCGTTTTTATATTTCCTCTATCAGTTTATTTCCAGTCATAACGGGTCAGATGTCCTCCAAGCTGCATATGGCTGAAGTCCTGCTGACGCAGAGCCTCATAGAGAACAATGGCCACAGAATTACTGAGATTCAAAGAGCGGATATCATTGATCATGGGAATCCTCACACAGGTTTCCTGATTGTTCAAAAGGATTTCTTCCGGGATCCCCGCGCTCTCCTTTCCAAACATAATATAACAGTCATCCTCATAAGATACCTGCGTATAGGTCTGGGGCGCTTTGGTAGTTGCATAATAGATCTTTGCTCCCGGATTGCGCAAAAGGAAGTCCTCATAATTAAGATACGTTGTTACATCAAGATCCTTCCAGTAATCCATTCCGGCTCTTTTGATTGCCTTCTCATTCAAAAGAAAACCCAGAGGCTCAATTAAATGAAGCCTTGTTCCTGTTGCCACGCAGGTACGTCCGATATTTCCTGTATTTGCCGGTATTTCCGGCTCATGGAGTACAATGTTCAGCATTCTTTTGTTTCCTCTTTTCTTCCCGGCTGTCTGCCGGAAGATTTCCATTTTTCGCCCCAGGAAAATCTAGTCAATTCATCCTGTGAGGGGCGCTCCAGGTATCTGGTAATCCCTTTGCTGTATAAAAGGCGGTCATTTCCCTTATCCACACTTCCAACTATAGCAGATGGTATTCCCTTTTCCTGGAAGAAACGCACCATGGCTTCGCCTTTTCCTGTTCCAATAAGAAGACTTCCTCCTGAAAAAAGCTTATAGGGATTCAGATCAAAACGTTCGCAGATTTCTATGGTTTCCTGACGGACAGGGATTTTTCGAAGGTCCACATGAAGCCCCACATCGGAAACCTCTGCCATCTTCCATATACCTGCAAGGATTCCGCCGCTGTTCAAAGGATACAGGGCTTTTGCTCCCATGTCCTTAATTTCCTCCCATACAGACATTTCTTTTATTCTGGAAATCCAGGTTTCACTTATCTCTTCCCAACAGGCGTCTCTCAGTATGTCCGTAAGCGCCTCGGTTTCATAAGCACTATAAAACAGATGCCCTCTTTCAGCGTCCCAGAGAAAACCTTCTGAAAAAAACTGTTTTAAAAACTCTTTTTCCTTCTGTACGATCAACGCTGTTCCCATAAGGGCAATACTGCCTGCTGCCACCAGCTCATCGCCTTCATTCAGAAACCCTGTAACTTCTGATTTCAGAGTTTCCATTGCTTTTTGTCCAAGTTTCATAAATAGTTTCCTCTGTTACACCAGAATAGACAGAATGCTGGGGACTACCATAGCCAGTACCAGAATAACTGCGATCACTGCAGTGATCACTTTTCTTTTTTTTGGATCAAACATTCCCATTTTTGTCACCTCTTTTAATGATCGTCTTCGTAAGACAGGCTGATCCTGTATGCTTCTGCATTATTGGTCAGCGGGTTTCTCTTTTCGTAATCAAAAAGCACTGCCTCCCTATGGCCAAACACCTCAATATGAGCAGTTTTAGGTATGGCATTTGCTTTTCTGTAGTTCCAGATCGCTCTTTCATAAGGCTTTTGATCCGATGCAAAATCCGGACGTTTTTTCAGCTTTTCCCTGAGATACAGATCATAAACCATATATCTGGAAGCTGTTTCCCATGAGATCGCTGTTTTTTCCTGAAGAAATTCCAGAAGAATCTCATAGCGGCGGATTCTGGAGTGAGATATTTCACTGTACCCTTTTTCTTCATAAAAAGCTCCAAGGCTCTCAAAAAAATCAAAGGGATTCTCTACTCTTTCCATGATCCATCCAAGCGTATACCGGAACTGACCACTATTATAATACACTTCCACCATACTTTCCACCATTTTCAGCTTCAAAATTTCCTCATAGGAAAGCCACCTGGTAGAAAGCACCTCATAGGGCTCTTTTTCTTTATACAGGATCTGATACTGTGCCGCCTCCTCATACATTGCCGATCCTTTCAGCACCTTAAGAAATCCCAGCTGAAGCTGATCCGGCTCCATACGGTATACCTGACAAAAAGAATTTCGAAAGCTCTGGTAATCTTCATAGGGAAGGCCTGCGATCAGATCCAGATGCTGATGGATATTTCCATAGCTTTTGATCTGGGCCACAGTTTTTTTCAGTCTGTCCAGATTCATGGTTCTCCTGATTGCCTGGATCGTTTCTGGATTTGTGGACTGCACTCCGATTTCAAGCTGGATCAGTCCAGGACGCATACGGCTCATAAGCTCCAGTTCTTCTTCCCGGATCAGGTCTGCCGACACCTCAAAATGGAAATTTGTGATTCCATTGTCATGATCGTAAATATACTGCCAGATTTCCATTGCATGATCATGACGGCAGTTAAAGGTTCTGTCCACAAATTTTACCTGAGGTACTTTTTTATCCAAAAAAAACTGCAGTTCCTTTTTTACAAGGGAAAGCTCCCGAAACCTCAGTTTCTTATCCACAGAGGACAGACAATAGCTACAGGAAAAGGGACACCCCCTGCTGCTTTCATAATAAATGATCCTGTTGGCAAAATCCTCCACATGTTCATATGTAAAAGGAACCTGGCTTAAATCCATCAGCTCCCTTAGACCATTGTGAATCATTTTGTCATCTCTTCTATATATAATTCCCGGAATGGCTTCCAGGGATCCCTTTCCTTCCAGATAATAAGCCGCCAGGTCAAGAAAGGTGCTTTCCCCTTCGCCCATCATAATTCCAGTAAGAGACGGATTTTCTTTTAAAAAGTTTTCCCCATCAAAAGAAACCTCCGGGCCTCCGGCCCAGAAGGCCGTACCCGGAAGTATCTTCTTAAGATCGGGAAGCAGATCCCTGATATAGGAGATGTTCCAGATATAACAGGAGAAGCATACAATATCTGCGCCGCTTCTGAAAATATCCTTCATCACCTCATCCTTTGTCTGGTTAATGGTATATTCCCGCAGCAATATGGAATCTCTATAACAATCTGCAAAAGCCCTGAGATCATATACAGCAGGATTAGAATGAATATACTTTGCGTTACATGCTGCCAGTAAGATTTTCATAGATCAGACTCCCTGCTTTCGCTTATTCATCAAGAAGTCTCTTAAGGTCATTTTTTGCCGTAAGACCAACCACACGGTGAACTTCTTTTCCGCCCTTGAACACGATCAAAGTCGGAATGCTCATAACACCGTACTGTCCTGCCAGATCCGGCTGCTGATCTACATCTACCTTGCCTACAGAGTATCCCTCTGCCGCCAGTTCCTCTACTATAGGAGCCTGGCGCATACAAGGACCGCACCAGGTTGCCCAAAAGTCTACCAGTACAGGCTTTTCTGATTTTAATACCTCTGCTTCAAAATTCTGTGTTGTAAGTGTAATCTCCATAATTATGCTCCTCCTTTATGATTGATCTGCATGTCTTCTTCTGACATATGTTCCGGCGCTGATACCTGCCATACTTCCTTCATAAACTGCCTTTGACACCTGAAGAAGTCCTCCGGTGCAATCTCCTGCTGCAAATAATCCCGGAATCGTCGTTTCCATTTTTTCATTTACGCGGATGTTTCCCTTTGCTGTAAGTTCTGCCCCCATCTGACGGGCAATCTCTGTACTTCCCGCTGTTCCCATTGCCACAAACACGCCTGCAGCCGGATAAAAAGAAGCCTCTGTTTTTTCGTTTTCAGCAGCCCTTACATCACTTTCCATAAGAAGTCCAGAAACCGTCTGTTCTCCCTCTATGGACTGGATCTTCATGGTATTGACTTCAATAGCGTGATCTTTTGTAAATTCCGGTTTTTCTCCATTTGTATAAATAGTTACAGAAGGAGTGACGTTTTTCAGCTCTTGCGCCTCATGAAGGGCAAAATCACTGTTTCCAAGAACAGCTACTTTTTTCCCTCTGTAGAAAAACGCATCGCATACAGCGCAGTAGCTTACTCCTCTTCCTTCATATTCCCGTATTCCAGGAATGGAAGGAGCTGCTCTTTTGCCTCCTGTTGCCAAAATTACGCTTTCTGTTTCAATATCGCCTGCTGTAGTCTTTACTGTCAAGGTATCAAACCCGGTAATTCCCAAAACCTCTGCATTAAGGAAACGTACCCCCAGCGCCCTGGCCTGTGATATTCCCCTGTCAAAAAGCTCCTGACCGGACAAAGGACGTTCCAATCCATAATAATTTTCAATTTTTTCTGCTTTTTCCAAAGCGCCGATCCCGGAGTTTATCACAAGAGGCCTCATATTTCCTCTTGCTGTATAAAGGGCTGCAGAAATTCCCGCCGGTCCGGCGCCAATGATTAGGACCTTTTCCATTTTCAGATCACCTGCTTTCTTATTGATTTATATTATACACCTTATAAAAAAAGATTCCGTGATCTTGTCACAATTCTGATTTTGTATATATACAAAGAAAAATAAGACAGCGCCCCTGGAGCTGTTCCAACTGGATACGTTCCCTTGGTTCTGTCTTATTTTATCTCATATTTATCACAAACCACGTATTTATAGGCTCTTTGGCCTATTTTTGTGACTAATATGTGACTAGTAATTTTAAAATAAGACATAACAGGATGATACAATATTCACCCCGTCAAGTCAACCTTGGCGGGGTATTCTTTTTACAATGCAATCAGGTCTCTCCACGTCTTCTCTCCGCAGATACCATCCGCTTTCAGGACATCTTTCCGGCTCTCCTGGTACTTTTTTAGGGCATGAATCGTATTGGTACCGGCTACTCTGTCCAGAGTGAGTGCTTTGCCGTCCTTTCCCTTAAATCCTCTGGCAATCAGAATCTCCTGTAGTAATAATACGGATAATCCGCTGTCTCCCTTTTTAACTGTTTTTGGCTCGAACATATAATGACCTCCTGTCTGTGTGGTTGGTGTGTTGGTTGGTGTCTCTGGCTCTGTTGTCGTGGTTCCCATGTACGCTGCGGTTTTGCGCTTAAACTCCGGCCAGAGGCCTTCGTCCTGGATCCGGCGTGGACAGTGTTTCCGTGATGCGTCATAGTGGCGCTTCAGACGATCCGTGCCCCATCCATACTGTTTAAGTAGATAAGCCGCCAGCTGTTCTGCCTTGTCTACCGCCTTGTAATAATCGCTCTCTGGATTGACACAGATCTCAATATTAATACTGTTGCGGTTGGTGATGCCGTAACGTCCGCCACCGTCTCCCACAGCATAGGCACCGTCCTTATGATCCAGTGTCTGGTAAATGCTGGTGGAATCCACGTAATAATGTACTGTTCCGGCAAGGTTGCCGTTTTTCATGGCCGTTGCATGTGCTTTCGCTCCGGCTCCCTTAGACCAGTTGTCTGTTTCGTGGATCACAACATAAGCCGGCTTGTTCTGGCCGACATAGCAGCGCTTTTTCGTAAGCATTTTAATGATCTTCAAATTGTTCTCCTTTCCTCCTGTTTTCAGGATGTTCGATAAGATATTTAAGATCTTAGATCCATAACCTTTTCCGGCCGCCCATCCACCGCCGGAAGGATTCTCCTGGATTCCTAACCACTCCACATAAGGGGCGGATGCTCTCTTGACATAGGCAAAGCGCGGATCCACACAGGCATTGTTTAATTTATTATTGCTTGCATAGGCTTTTAAATGCTGGATCTGCGCCCGAATACCCAGCTGTGGGGTTCGGAAAGAGTTACCTTTCATTCCATTGCTGGTTACGCCCATACCGCAGAAGTTATTCTGATCCAGTGTGACCGCGGAACCTTTAAAGGTAAAATTGCCAGTCTCCAAACAGCTCTGAGCAAAGGCAACGTCTCCACGGACGCCCTCTGCTGCTCCCTCTGTGATGTAATAAGGGATCATTTTAATCACTGATTCCGGTACTTTTGGATTGACCTTTTTAATATAGGCTCGCATCTGCTCCACGGATGCCTGAGCCTGTCCCATAATTTTATTCATAGACTTTTCCTCCAATAGAAAAGAGAGCCTGTTTCCAAGCTCTCAAAAAATCGTTTGCATTATTCTGATATCTGCTCTATAATATATTTAAAGGAACAACCGCCCACAAGGGGTTGACCCATTTTATGTAGAATAGAAATTCCACCCTAAATACTCGGTCAAAGTTCAGAGGGTGGTTTTTCTATGCCTTAAATCAGTGACAAATCAAATAAATGAATGTCAGCAGTGATAAAATGAACATTCCGAAAGCCATAAGGTCTTTAAAATCAAAATGTTTCATCAGCACCACCCCCATTCTATGTAAGAATAGAGGTCAGCCACCCTGTAACACGGTTATTCCATTTTTATATCATATCACATCTAAAAGTTCTATTTCAATCTTTATTCCTCTTTTTTCCCATCTTTCTCGAGAAGGTTCCGCAGCATTTCATATAACCCTGTGCTTGCCAGCCCGGAAATCATACCTCCCAGGATTACCTCTGCATTGATTCCCACCTGCAGGTTAATGACGATCGCAATCAGCGTCCCCATGCACAGGGCAGTAAGCGGTATGTACTTGTTTGGGAACCAGTCAAAAGCTGTTTTCAGACAAAATCCCACCAAAAGACAGATACCTAAGATCAAAGGGTTTACATACTCAAATAAAAAATTGATATCCATAGTTATTCCTCTCTTTCCACAATTTCATCAATTCGGTGGTGAGCAGATTTTGTGGACTGTTCTACAATCGCCATTCGCTCCACCAAATTGTTATGTTTCTTTACTTTTTCTTCCAGCTGCTCCAGACGATAGGTTGTAAGTTTGTTGGCCGTCATGATTCCGGCCAAACTTCCCACAAGCGTTCCGATCAAGGAGCAGATGGCTACTACAATTTCAGGCTGCATATTCTTCCTTTCCCCGGCATTGCGCCGGCGCAAATTATAAAATTTACATTCGTTATCTCCATATAGAGCTGTTATTTACACGCGTAATGGATGTGTACCCACAATCGATCTCCTATGGCTACTGTTTGCGACTGTGAAGCAATATACAACAGATTTTGTCCCTCACTCACTTTAACCAGCATCACTTTTCCTGTTAATTGAGAGATCGCATACCCGTACTGTGTCTGATGGGCCGTGCAACCGGACAAGGCGCAGATCCTGTACTCTGTGTTTTTTCCAAAATTGGTTTTAATTTTAAGGCCTGCATCAAAATGTACAAATTTACCGATCCTGGACGCCCGGATCCAGGAATTTGCATCATCAATCGCCTCAAATTTACCGGACGGGTCATATCCGGTGTAAGCGACAGGTGTATTTGTATTTAGGTTATTAATGTCCTCCTGCATTGTGTCAATGCCAAGTTTGCTTTTTAACCACAATACAAAGGTTGATAGTTTTGTTTTTCGCGTGGTTGTGCCGTCATCCACTACTGCAACACTGGCATCTGTCAGTTGCGACTGCTCAGCTTCCGGTAACTCATTGATTTTAATTCCCGGTATACTATCTGACATGATATATCCCTCACTTTCTTGGATTTTTTTCAATCGCTTTATTATCTTGTGTCATTAAGTACCTTCCGCTCGAATCCAGGATGGCGAATACCTTATCTTTGATCTCCACAGAGAGAATAAAGCTCCTGCCTGTTATTACTGTATCTGGTGTAAGTCTTGCATCTGCAATATATATGTTCGCCATCTCATACCACCTTCACCCTTATTGGTTCTATCAGGATTTCATCCGCAATCCGGTACGTGATTGTCAGCTTATATTCTCCTTTTTCTTTAGGCTCCACTACAATATCAATCACGTGTTCTATGATATTTGCCGTACCGGAATCTTCTGTCGTATCTGAACCATATTTTTTTAATTCATATTCCGCATCTACGATTTCAAATTCCTCATTCCTGCAGGAATGTATGACGAGCTTCACATGTCTCCGTTCCCCTTTATCCATAACAACCATCATAGCCTGATCCCTCACATTTCTTTTTTCTGACAAGTTCTGCGTAAAAATCACTTACCAGGACATCTGAATAAATTTCCGGGCATCTTACCTCACTGTAAAAATCTGATACTGATACCTCCGCAGCGTATGCCGGCTGTTTCAGCTCCGCCTGGTATGGCAGGGGGCTTAAATGTACGCACAGGGCGTCCAAATCCACAGTCAGAATGTACCTTGTAGCAAATCCCTGGTTCCCGGCTTCATCCGTGGCAACCAGCTCCACAATATAACTTCCGCTTAAATTAGGGGGAATGATGGTTTCCCACCAGTCCCCTTCTTTTCTCTGGAAAATAATGGCCTGTCCATTCACCTTGCCTTCCAGTTTTTCAACCATAGGCCGCCTCAGTCTGTAACTTCCACAGAAATCACATAGGTTTTTCCTGCATCAACCGGGTTCGGGGTAATTGTCGCGCTATGAATAACTGGCGCACCTGTATCAACCTTAAAGTGTCTGGTGACAATGGTCTCTTTTCCTGCGCTGTCAGTTGCTTTTACAACAAGCGTGTTATCCCCGTTTTTCGCAGTTAAGGCTACAGAAAAGTCTCCGTTGGTATTTACATCCACCCGGGTTTCTGATCCGCCGTTAAGCTGATAAGTTAAAATTACCGGGCTGCTTGTGATGTCATTTGTTTTACCAATCAATGTAATGGACGTGTTGTTTGTAACCATTCCATCTGCAGGACTGGTAATGTTCAGTGTCGGCGGTACGGTATCCACCTTAAATACTACAGACTTCTGTACGGCTGCGTTTCCATCAAAGTCAGAAGCATCCACCCGGATAGTATGGCTTCCGTCTGTGAGTGCTGTCGCAGGAGTATAACTGCACTCATATCCTCCAGAAACCGCTTTCTTTGTAATGGAGTTCCCTGTGATTTTCGTTCCGCTGTCAATGGTGATTCCGATAGTTGCCGGGTTTACGCCGGAATCATCATCCGTTACCTTCCAGGTAATTACAGGCTTATTATTTGTAATAACTGCGCTTGCGGTTGGGTAAGTAATCGTAATTACCGGTGCTGTTTTCTCCCTTACCTTTAACCGAAGGCTTGCGCCCAGGGTTTCGTGTGTCGCGTCTACTGTTGTAGTATTGTTGGCATCATCCGTGGCCTTTATTGTGACGCCGTAATAATGCCCCGATAACGGATAACTTGATTTTGCCGGGGCGGTTATGGTTGCTTCATACCTTTTTGTGCTTTCGTTGTATGTAAGTGTATGTGTCTGGCCGTTAATGATAGCCTGTACTGTTTTTACTGCCATAATTTTATCCCTCCAGTTTGTTTTTGTTGATATAATCATTAATCGCATTAATATGAGCAAGCAGTTCCTGATCCATAGCCACAAAGTTTCCCTTATTGTTCTGGCTGATCAAATCCCCGGATTCGTTCATTTCCGAGTATGTAAAGGCAATCCTGCTGCCCTCTCCTGTAATTAAATGCGTAAAGCTGGTTACTTTTTTCATTGCACTGCCTCCTGTTCCTGACAATATGATTCAAATAATAACTGTCCTTCTTCCTGCTCCTGAGAATATTCTTCAAACAACGTTTGTCCCTGCCTCAGGTATGGGATCCGGTCTATTTCATCATCAAGTTCCACGCTTTCGTTTAAGCGTTCGAATTCAAAATCTTTTTGCTTCACCTTGATTTCCCAGGCAAAATTAAGTTCGGGAGTTCCATTTACAACAAAATATTCTCTGGATTTCTGGTCTACCCACAAATCCCCGGCTGCTTCTTTTTGCAAAAACACCTGATACTCTATGTCTGTATTCACCGTTTCCAAAAAAATATCATCCAGATAGATGTAGCATTTCCCGGAATCGTCTGTAACCGCCTCTCCGATATCCCCAAACATAGGGGAAGCCATCTCATAGCAGTATTGCAGTCTGTTGTCGTAATCCTGGGTTTTTACTTCGCGGTTTTTTGTTCCGGTTGCACTAAAATTCCCATTTACTTTTATCCTGTCTGTTGGGGAGGATGATCCTCCGTCTCCAAATGGATTGAAAAATCCTATTTGCGAAGAGGAGGAAGAATCCACCTGGAAAGAATATCCTCCAGTGCTCCGTTTTACATTAACTGTCCCATCTATAACATCAACACTCGGAAATGTTGATTGTATATTACTAATCACCGTTTTTACTGAACCATTTACGTTTTTTCCCGAAGTGATGATCTTTGCATTTTTTGCATCCAAAACGATATTTCCATCTGGTGAAGTAAGTGTCTGGTTAGAAACGTTAATCTTCCATCCTCCAATAGTCCCGCCTACACTGGCATTCAGGTTTCCCGAAAAGTTACCTGTAGCCGCTTTAAGTGCTCCTGCAAATTCGCCCTGGTTGAAATGAACCCCTGTGTTGTCGATATAACCAACCTGTGCGCCAGAAGCATTCAGTATCTTTAGTGTTCCGTTTCCGTTACCACTTCCCCCCAAGGTCAATGCCCCGCCCTTCGCATAGGTGAAGGATATGTAAAGCTGGTTTCCTTCCTGATAGATTCCTTTAATCTCTCCATTTTTTGTTAAGAGGTTAAAAATCTCTTCATGGGTTAGAGCATCCACGTCAAGGACAACCGCAGCGCTTTGTGTATCAAGCATCTGCGTAGTGCCTCCCGCCGCATACAGGGTACACCTCAGCGCAATTACATCCCTTGGAATCCCTATAGACCGTCCGCTTGCCGTAGTGATCGCTCCGCCCGACTGGGTGGAAAGCACGGAATACAGGCTGTGCCGTACTGAGGATTCATTTTCACTTGATGTATATACGGTTTTCCAGGTATTTCCATCTGTAGATTCTTCAATCTTAAATCTTCCGGCGTAAGGTGTCCGCGCCGTATTCGTGCCATCCCGGTAAAAAGCGCTCATTGTGATATAGTTCGGGGATATGGTGTTATCCTTGCTCTGCTTTACCACCAATGAAGAAAGCTCCATAAAGTATGTCCTTCCCGGACTTCCATCGGCGCCATTTGTTCCCTGATACCCAACACTATAGGAAGTTGTAGAGGTTCCGTCACTGTAGTTAACAACCGTCCGCGTCCAGAGAAATTGTCCTTTTGGCACAGAGGGTATGGATGCCTTCCATTCCCCTGTCGGAGGCGTTGTGCCACTGGCAGAGGCCTGATATGTGATTGATTTTGATGTGATAGTTACAGATGTACCATCATGGCCATCGGGGCCTGGCTTTCCATCAGCTCCATCAGTTCCGTTTTCTCCATCCTTTGCTTTGTATGATACACTATAGGATTCTGTGTGTTCTCCGTTACTGTATTCAACATATGTCTTTGTCCAAAGATACTGTCCTGCTGGTACTTGCGGAATTGTTTCCGACCATGCGCCTATCGGCTTTACAGTACCGGATGTTCCTACCTGATATGTGACTGATTTGGATTTAATCGTTACAGACGTACCGTTTGCTCCCGGAGCTCCATCTTTGTTTTTCGCCACATTGAACCGTTTCGTTACCGTAAACAGCTGCATATAATTTGCGATAATGTCTACCCATCCGGTATCATCGGATAATCCAGTTACTGTATATTCTCTTCGAGCATTATCCCATGATCCCGCTACGGAAGAAGATTTCTGAACCGAATAGGTGCAGCTTGCCGACACATCATCATGACCATAAAATACGGTTACATGGGTTTTTACAGTCGGAAAATCTGCAATATTCCCGTTGTAGTCAGCCGGAATGCCCTGGTAATCATTATCCAGGCTGATGGTAAGATTATGGGCTTTCCTGGCTTCTTCCAGTGCCTGGTTTGCAACCGTATCGTCCGTATAATGATTCTGTTTTTCCCAGTCTGAGGATACATATGCTGCGCCGGATGCACGGGAAACAATACAGGTAAGGATATCTTTTCCGTTCGTCCAAAGATCACCAATATCGTAAGGAGGAACAGGCGTTGTTATGAACGTTCTCCTCTTACCGTCTGCAATATCCTTGGCGTTCTGTGCGGTCTGCATGGCCTTTGTAATATCGGTGTCTTGCAGAAGCGTCCAGCCCCATACGCCGCCGTTTTCCATAAAACGGTAAGCATATCCTTTGGATTTCCAGAAAAATCTATCGCCGATATGCTTCTGCCGTTCCTCTGTAGTGGTCCATTGGGATGCAGGAATGTTCTGCATGGATGGTTCGTAATCATAATAATAATCTTCAACCTGTCCATCCACCTGCGCCTGTATGTTTTCCAGATCCTTTGTAACGGTGTTGGCATAGTCGGCAAGTTCTTTCTTTGCGGCATTAATAGCATTCTGTTCCGCTTTTCCCGCTGCGTTCTGTGCAATCTGCCCTACCGTCTGTCCATCCACTGTAAACGCCTTGGACGTAAGCCGGAACTCGCCTGTATCCAAATTCCAGTAGTTGGTTCCGGTCTTGTCGGACAGAACACCGGCAATAATCGCATTTGCAACAATCCCCTGCGCTGTGATCGCTGTTGTCCAGTCCCAGTCTCGACCATCTGCCGTCCGTCTAACCGCAAGCTGCAGCCCCTGCGTTCCCCAGGTCATGCAGCCATAGAGCGGACTGTCTGGATCCAGATCTTCCACTGTAAATGCCCTGCCGTTTACTTTTTTGGCAACTGTGGACTGCAGTTTTAATTGCGTGTAGATGCCATTCAGGATGCCCTGGACTTTCTCGGCCATTACGGAGCCGTCAGGAGCGATTATGGATTCTATCTTGTGTTCTGTGTCGAACTGGCTGTCAAATGCTGTTTTGGAAAATTTTCCAAGCTTAATCTTTTGATTCCGTCTGTTAATACAATCGTAAGTCAGCTCTGTTACCCTCGCTGTGGTTTCGATTTCCAAAATATGGTGTTTGCATTTTACATCATCACCAAGACCGACTTTTTCAAGATTTTCATAATCCTTGTATTCTTCCGTTCCCTCCAGGGATATCATGTCTACTTCATAAGTAATTTCCGGCAGATCAGCTCCTGCAGCGTATTGCTTCTGGCACTCCTCAATAAGTCTTCTCCTGAGTTCCTCCAAAGTATTGCAGGCATTTTCATCATCCTCTGTATCCTCTGTGGAATCCTCTTTTAATTTTATATCACTGAATTCCATTGTCCTCGTGTAAACCTTTTGGTACTTTTTAATGTTTGGACTGTCTACCCATGGAGTATTTCCATCCAGTGTATATCCGTTGTAAGCAACAGGAATAATCCTGGTGACGACATTGCTCATGTCGACATGTTCTTTGATTCCTTCCAGATTGTATCCGAACTCCGCCCTTGCTCCATAATCTCCGCCGACACGCTCATTAATGATTACCTTGTAGTTATCGTACAGAATTTCTCCACCCCAACGGCTAATGAAAGACTGATCCAGGTCGCCGTTGATGGCTTCCATCAGATTTTTTCGAATATAGTATGCTGTGGTTGCTTTGGTAATGTTGGATTCTCCCGAGTATTTTGAGCCGGCACAAATGATATCAAGCGCCTGCTGCCCATTCTTCCCGGTCGGGCGGACGTCCAGTAAAACGTGATCGTCTTTGGAATCGTAGAATATCGGAAGAGCTATAGCCGTTACAGAACTGTCCGTTTTTTCCGTTTCGCATATTCTGAAGAGCTGCCTGTCTGATACTGGTGTCGGCGCTGATATAACCGCCTCTTTTACGATGTGCTTGAATTTCCCTTCCTTGTCGATCAGCGCTTCCAGTTCCAGGCTCCACGCATCGTTCAGGACCATGGTGCATTCACAACTGTACGGTTCTAACGTCACGTCCCCGTTAAAATCGTACTTAGTATTGCCCGGATCATAAATCTGTATCATATCAATAACACCTCCAGTTCGGGATCGCTGTCAATGTGAAACCGCCTGTTACAGATATGCTGTTTTTTCCGGGATTTAAAGTCATGTCTTCGTAATTCCCGGAAACGGATGTATTCTGCATGGTTCCATCCGTCCTG
The DNA here is from genome assembly GCF_937880195.1 of uncultured Blautia sp. Lineage (GTDB taxonomy): Bacteria > Bacillota > Clostridia > Lachnospirales > Lachnospiraceae > Blautia_A. Next base: position 8,579 of record NZ_CALFLA010000023.1, on the reverse strand, counting down.
TAGGCAAGTTTTCTCTCGGTGTCAATCGTGAGATTCTGGCCAACATTGGCCTTAATTTGTTTTCCATTAACCGTTACCGTACACATTCCTTCTCCGGCGATCTTATAGACAGGCCAGCATCTTTCTCCCGGATTGTTCAGCAGCGCATTCAGTTGTTGCTCCGTTGCTCCAGATTTTAAATACATGTATCCCTCGCACCAAAATGCCGCAGTCAATTTTCCTTGCCTTTTAACCGTCCGCTCTGTATTATTTAACACTACTTTTTTGACCCGATAAAAATAATCCTGATCGTCCGTAAAGAACAGTTTATTGTTTACACTGGACATGAGCCATTCTTTTACGGCTCTAAATCTTTCCATCCAGACGTCAGGATCCTGTTCCCGGAATGCAAGGGGTACCTCGATTTTAATATCCTTAACTGTTCCGGTATCTCTATACAGCACTCCATCTCTCCCAGGGATATCTATGGATTCGTATATCTTTTCCGTAGTCGGAATGTTGGGGCGGCTTTGCACGATCACTCCAACGCTTGTTCCGGTTTTTCCGTTAAATTGTATGTCGTACAAAATCAATACCCCCTTGCTGCCTTTTTAATTGTCCGCATCTTTGTAGCACCGCTGTCTACAATCTGTGTGACGTCTTTTTCAAAATCCCTTCTGGACGGATACATGGACATTTCTTTTTCTGCAATGGTCTTCAGATACGGTAAGTATTCCTCGAACATTCTTTCTGTGTCTCCCAATGTCCCTGCTGCCGTAAGATTACTTGTCTCGGGAGCATACACACTATCCCGGATCATATCGTTTACTTCGGAGATTTTCTTTTCGTACCCAACGCCAAAACCTTCCGCCGTGTATCCGCCAAGTTCCTCAAACACTTTAGACGGAGAATTAATCTGAAGATCACTCTTTGCCTGGTTGATCGCGGATGCACACATATAAGCCACCGCATTTACCACAGACGATCTTCCGGCATATATTCCATTAGCAAGACCATAGGCAAGATTCACGCCATCGTTGTAGAGGTCAGGCATATTATTGGCAGCGGATTGAATCTCGTATATCATAGATTCCGCCTGGTGGATAGCCTCTTGTTTTGCAGACGCAATTCCTCTTTCCAGGCCTTCTGATACTCCCTCGCCGATTTTCACAAATTCGCTCTTCTTCAGTCCGTTTTTAGCTTCAGAAAGGATTTCCCTTGTGAAGCTTTTCTGAACCTTCACAGCGCTGTCTACATTGTACTTGATTCCATTAATCAGACCGTCTACCGTATATTTTCCGATCAAGGCCATTTCCCTAGACGGGCTGTTAATTCCCATCTCGCTTTTTGCTCCGGCCTTAAACATTTCCATCAGGTCCATTCCTGCCGTTTCAGCGGCCTGCTGCTTGTCTTTAATCACATTTTCAAATCCTGCCCATGAATCAACTCCGATGTCGGCCATGGCTTTTTCAAGTTCGCCTTTTCCTCCGGCCATGCCTTCTGCAGCTGTTTCAATAGCGCTGTTTACTGCTTCGGCGGTTCCTGATTTAAAATCGAGAGACTCTTGCCATAATCTGTTTGCTTCCTCCAACTGTGTCGGAGTGGCATTCACGAAAGCCTGCACGTATTCATATCCCTGCGGGCCGAGTTCTGCCAGATGTTTCAACAGACCTTCATCAATTCCAGCTCTTGCCAAGGATTCCAAGTTTTCCGACCACTGGGTTACACCATTGATCTGCGACTGCATATTTGATAAGAGCTGTTCTGTAGATATAGCCTCGCCAGCGTTAAACTCTTCGAACATATTCATTTGCGACTGCAAGGATTCCAGTACGGCATCTTTATAATCTGTATAACACTGGATGATACGTCCTGTATTCTGCTCAATCCCATCAGCAAGGCCAGACACTGCTTCTCCATTTGCTCCCTGCGCCTCAGAAAGGGCTTCTGTGCTTTCTTTGGCTTCGTCCTGTGCCGCTACAATTCCGCCAAGTTTTTTAGTAGTGGAATCAATCGCGGTCATTGTGTTATTATAACTTTCCTGGGCCCTTGCCTGTGCGTCATTAGCCTCCAAAAGAGCTACAGTGGTTTGTTCAACAGCGTTCTGGGCTTCTAATTGTTCGCCATAGTATTCTCCAAAAACATCAGCTAACCCTCCCGCGGATTCCCTGTTCTTCTCGGTAATTTCATCTAATTTTTCCAAAGCTTCTTTGTGCGCGTTAGCCGCGCTTGCAGCATTTACCTCGGCCTCAAACATTGCGTTCATTGCTTCAGTTTTTGCTTCAACGGCTGCCGCTTGCAAAACATATGCTTCCTGGTTTTCAAGCAACTCTTTCAGCTCTTCATTGGTTAGATTTAAGCTTCCTGATTCTTCATCCCATGCCGAAGCAAGTTCAGGTATACTTCCAGACAACTCCTCAACAATCTTCTTTACCTGGAATTTTTGGAATTCTGTTTTTTCAGTGACGCCATTCAGCTCAAGAAGAGTGTTCTTGTATTCGCGTATCTTTCCAGAATCTGCCTCTGCATTACTCATAGATTCTTCTACGCTATCAAGAACATTATTGACATTTTCTGTAGATAGTCGGATTTCCTCCGTAAATTCTTCCAGTGCAGTCTTTGGAGGATTTACTTTTTCTGCCAATCCATCAAGTATCTTTTCGGTAGCGTCCAAACCTTTGTTAATTAATGGGAGAGCCTTTTCTCCAATCGGAGCAAGTATCTCCGTCTTTGTCTTTCTTCCCAGAGCTTCCAGTTTGTTTTCTACGCTGTCGTAGCTGATATCCTTAATTGATTCCATGGTTCCGCCAACGTCTGCATAAGCGTCATTAACATCCCCAAGAGCCGTAATAACAGACATTGCATTATCTTCCCCAAGTGCAGACCAGACGGTACTCGCAAGGGTAAGAGCCTCCTGCTGATTAGTACACTCTTTCAGGTCTTGCACCACGGAGTAAAATACATCCTTGGATGTGGCTTTTCCATCCTTCATAGCCCAGAAGAGATTTTGTGTCTCCTGCGAAAAAGAATCAAGGTTTTCCTCGATTCTTCCATCAGATAGGGAAATAGCAAACTCTTTTACGAAGTCATTCACTTTATCCAGATTGTACGCTCCAGCATCCAATCCGTTCTGGAGAATTGCGAACATTTCCTCCGCGGAAAAACCTGCCTGTGCCCACAACTGACCATACTCCGCAATGTTATCTCCCAGTTCTCCTGACTTATCTAATCCATTCTGTGCGCCTTTCGCCATCAAATCAAAAGCCTGCTTGGATGTGATTCCCATGTTTTTAGTAAGAGAATCAACGCCACGGATGGTTTCAGACAGGTCCATGTCAAAGACATCTTCCAGAGCCATTGCGTTTTCGGTCATACTTTCCAGTTCAGAGGCATCTAATTCTCCGGTATACTGTTTCACCTTTGCCATTGCGCTTGCAATATCTTCCAGGTTCTCGCCAAAATTGTTATTGTAGATATTCTGCATGGCGGCTTCGTATTTTTTCATTTCCGCAGCTGTGGCGCCGGTAGCTCCCTGGAGCTTTGCGGAGACTGTCTGCATATTCATTGCAAACTGGACGCTTTCTTTTGCCGCCTTGGTAAACGCCGCTCCGAGAGCTGCTACTCCTGCAGTAGCAATTGCTGTCGGACTTTTGATTTTTTCCATCGCAAGGCCAAACAGATCAACACCGCCTCCACCGTTTGCCGCCGCTTCTTTCACCGCTTCGAGACTTGTTGCGGCTCCCACTGATTCCTCGGCCACTTCTTTCATGGCTTTCGCATTGTCGTTCAAGGCATTGCTGGTTTTTGCAGTTTCTGTCTTTGCTTTGGTCAGGTCGGTTTCCCATTTCTGGATACGATCAGAAGCCTTTTGGTAATTTTCTTCCGACTTTTTCAATGAGCTGGTCAACTGTTCAACCTGTTCTCTCTGCTGTTTCAATTGGTCTTCAGAAGATTCTCCGGCATCCTCCATGTCCTTCAATTCTTTGGTCGCTTTTTCCAAGGTTTCTTTTAAGGTGTTAATTTTTCCGCCCATCTTATCGTAAGATTCCCGAGCGTGATTGAGGCCTTTTTCTACTTCTTCCTGCTTTTGCTTCTGTACATCCAACACCTTAGACAAGACTTCATGCTTCCGGCCAAGGCTGTCCAGACTATCTTCCTGTCCTTCGGATTCTGCTTTTACCAGTTCCATTTCCGCCTTAAACTGATTCAGAGCCCTGTTGCAGTTCGTGACTGCCTGCTTATATTCTCTCTCGCCGTCCAGGGCGATGATAGCGCCTATTTTCTTTCGAGCCATGTGCCCTCCTTTTCAAAAAGCCCCACGCAAGGCGCAGGGCTATAGATCTGCGAGAGATTCTACTTTTCTCTTTTCAAAAGTAGCTCGCTTCATTTTTATGTTATGATAAAATTTAAACTGTCGGAAGAGATCGAACCACTTGCCATAATACATGTGGCCGATTTCTCTTTCCCGGTATCCTATCTGCATCCCCACGAAAACGATCCATGCAAAGTCGATTTTTATTGGTTCGTCTCCGTATTCTCCGTCTTCGTGGCCTTCTGGTTTTTTGAGGTAAAACTCCGTCCGAACTCTCTTTTTAAAATCTGAGCAGTCGTAAAAAGAGAGCCATCCATCTTTCTTGCAAGAGATTCCCTCTTGTATTTTATAGGTTTTCTCCCTTCCTCCTCCGCTGTGATTTCTTCACCCTCCTGAACCATCCAGTAGAGGGCATCACAAAGAGCGGTCATTTTCGGAAACCTTACCTTGATTTCCTCATTTTCTTTTGTATCCTCAAAAATACTGAGGTCATCCTCAAAGGCTTCCAGCGTCTCATACTTATCCTGGATTTTCTCCAGGACAAGAATAGAGCACTTGATAGGATATTCCTTTCCAGATAAGGTTATGGTATTCAACTTTTTTTCGAACATTTCTTAACCTCCGATCAGGACTGTCCAAAATATGTTGTATTGATTGTAGTCATAGCTTCCTGCTCTGTCGCGTGGGATTTTGTCTTTTTCCATACACCCTCTGCATTAGCAATGGCACGTCCTGTTAAGGTCGGTGTCTTATACTCAATGTTTTCGCCCTTGGTCGCATATTCTCCGGCGGGCTCAGAAAATTTGACTTTCGGAAGGAAGTTAGCAACAAACTTTCTCACCCCGTCCACTTTTTCCACTGAAATCCATGCAAGACCTACATATCCCGCCTCGTCATCCACATCATATACAATTTCTTCTGCGGCGGATGTTCTTCCAAACATTGCTTTGTGCATTGTGACCGGAAGGTCTGTGGTATTCAAGGATACGTCTGCGTATCTGAATTCCTTATCATACTCCACCTGCACATCGTCTCCATACAGGCTTCCTTCTGCATAAGACGGCGTTACCGTGATTCCAATAGCCTTTCCGCAGGCTTCCGGTTTTTCATAAGTTGTTTCATTTGTCATTTTTCCTATAATCGGTTTTCTTAATCCTACAAATGCCATAATTATTCCTCACTTTCTTCAATCTGGCACGAAAAAGTCAAGTGGTAATACCCACTATCTTTTTCGTGATCTGTATCAATTTCTGTTATTAAAAAACCCGCCTGACGTAATGCCCTGCGGATCTCTTTTCTTTTTTTGATATAATTTTTTTTCGTAAAAAAATGAACCTGCATATAATGGATCCAGTTCTGATCCTGGTCGTCCGCGTAAGTTGCCGGAGCTTCATACTCTGGATTATATACGATGTATTCCGCCGGATGGTTGTCGTCTGGGCATACAATCGGCCATATATCGGAGCAGATTGGCTTTAATGCAGATTCTATTGTCTGGTTCACGCTCACTTTGTCACCTCGTCATATTTTTTCTGCATAGCTTCAAGACACGTTTTTTCAGATTTCTTGATAGCTTTTCTCAATACCGGCTTTGGGTACTGTTTGCTGGTTCCGTACTCCATATATGCCATCTTCTCGCCATTACGTACACCTTTTTCATCGTCCCCAGTTGGGCGAACCGCCGCGAAACATCCATATCCATTCATTTTGGCGTCTGTTGCTTCTATTGACTCAGCAAGTTCTCCAGTTGAATATTCTTCTGTCACCGTATTTTTAATTTCACTTTTTAAAGTTTCTTCTAATAACGGGGAAGCTGCGTCAACCGCTTTGCAAGCTATCATTTCTGCATCCATAATTTTATTCAGCTCTTTTTCCAAGTCCTCAAATCCCATTGTTTGAAATCCCAACAAATCACCATCCTAACTACAGGTCAGCTCGACCATGGATTTATCCGGTTTGTACGCTCTTACAATGTCGTACTCTGCTCCGTCAATAGCTACTTTTTCCGCATAAGCAGGCTTGCCGTTGTTAATATGCCGGGTCTCTTCCCAGTCTTCCAGTCGCACCCGGAAAACCGCTGAAAGTTCCACACCTGTTCGCATGGCCTCATAGGCTTCTGCCCTTTTAATAGCTACCTCACTTAGATATGCAGGAGTTTTATGTTGGATGGTCTGTGGAAATCCGTCTGCATCTTTCCCAGTTTCTTCCCAGATTAATACACCTTCATAATCCACTTGCACCACCTCCATATTCCCCAGACAAAGCCATGGAATCTCTCAGATTCTGGAATGCTTTTAAAAACTTTTCGCTGTCAGAATCATATCCAAAGTGTGCTTTTGCGTACAGTTTCACTGCCTGTCGGTACAGAGGATCTGTGAGTTTCCCCTGCACCCCGGCAATTTTAAGCTCCAATACACAGGATTCAATAAGATCTCGAATCTCTGTATCTGCGACACTGGATTTTTCCCTGAGCATGTCTTTCAGCCAGTCTACTGTAATCTCAAGATCCGTCTCTGTGTATGCCATTAACTATCACCTCATCAGGCATTTGCTTTGGTCAGAGTAACAAGAGAGTTCTTGTCGATCACCTTTCCGTCGCAGATCATCACAGCTTTTGTTACCTGGTCTTCTGTGTCATTGTCTTCATAAGACTTCACAGTCATGGCATAATTGGTGTTGAACATGTATTCCGTCCAGTCGAACAGGAATGCTACTACTGTAGGTTCGGAAAGAGTTGCGTTACTGGAAGTCATATAGTCATTCAGGACTACTCTTCTTCCCAGCAGGGTCCTTTCCGGTTTTCCGTTAATACCGTAGTTCACTCTTGCGATTGGCTGACCGTTGGAATCCACCATTGCAGCGCATTCCATAAATGTCTTCTTAGTCATGTTCCAAACTGCGCCGTTTTCATAGGCAAGCGGCAGCGCTGCTTCCATATCGCAAAGAGTTTTATAATCAATGGTTTTTGTTTTTGCAAGAGCAACATTCTGTCCATCTGGAGCAGTTTCTTTCAGGACGCCTTTCGGTTTCCCAGATCCATCGCCATTCATAATTGCTTCTTCAATAGCTTTTACCATTGCCTCGGAAACATTCTTGACAAATACCGTCTCGAAAATCTGAAGAGACATCACGGTAGTTTCCAGCGTCATGGAGATTGCGCATCTCAGCTTGTAGCCTTTAATGTCAATCTGACCTGTGGTCTTCTTCTGTTTTTCAGATGTTCCGCCTTCTGCCACCCATGTAGCCACTGGTTTCACGGAAGATGCAGGGACGACCGCTCCTGCTGCAAATGCAGTTCTGGTCACCAGAGGCAGGATCATACCCGTCGCTTCGATTTTTTCAATAATTCTGTTGATCACAGTCGGAGAGATTACTGCTCCGATGTCAGATGTTTTTGTCGGACCGGCTGCATTTGTGAACTTCTCCGGAATTGGTTTTCCATTAACGACATAGTTCATAAATGCGATACGATACTCTTTGGAATCGTACATATCTTCCGGCTCATCAACCGCTCCAAAATTCATTACTCCACTTGCAACATTCCCAAACGGATTCGCCGCCTGTGGTTCTCTGTTCATGGCGTTAAAGTTCGCCTGAGCCTGTGCGATTGCATCCCATGTCTCATCCAAGTTTTTTACCTCGTCCATTTTTGCCTGCGCATCCTCAGTTTTGCCCTCATTGATAAGAGCCTGTGCCTCATTCATAAGGCTGTTTCTTTTTTCTTCATACTGTTTTCTGTTCATTTTCTATCTCCTTTTTAACATTAAAAAATCCCACTCGGCTTTCAATAAGTCGGTTGGGACAGCTTCACTTGTTTCTTCTTTCAGCAATCTTCTTGCTCTGTTCAGTTTTTCTTCATCCGGAAGTTCAAAGAGCGGACCTGCTACCAGAGGAGTATCTTCTTTCTGCTCTTCAAACATAATAGCGTCAATCATTCCCCTCTTTTTAGCCTGCTGGGCGGTGAGCCAGGTTTCATGCTCCATCATTTCAAGCGCTTCCTCTTCGCTCATTCCAGTTTTTGCCGTATAAGCTGTACAGAGTGCCCGGTCCGCCGTGCGGAGAGTTTCTGCCATGCGTTCCATGTCAGAGTGGTTTCCTCGTACACCAGAGGACACACAATGCACCATCATGAGAGCAGTCGGGGACATTTCGCAATATCCCGCCATTGCAACGATGGACGCAGCGCTACAGGCTTCTCCTGTAATATAGATTTTCACATTTTTAAACCTGTGCAACAGTGTGTAGATTTCTGATCCAACATCAATTACCCCTCCCGGAGAATTAATGT
>NZ_CALFLA010000022.1 GCF_937880195.1 uncultured Blautia sp. | reverse complement strand
CTAAAATACAACTGTCTGGGTATTTTTCTTGCACGAGTTATATTATATATCATAGCCTCGACTTTCGTCAACAGCTTTTGGTTAATTTTGCAAAATATTTTTTTGCAGGAAAGACGGAATGATCTAGTTGAGCTGCTGCTCCAGAATAGCTGCAGCGCTGTCAATGGCTTCCTGTGCCTTTTCTGGATTTTTACCGCCGGCCTGAGCCATGTTCGGACGTCCGCCGCCGCCTCCTCCGGCAATGGCAGCTACGCCTTTGATTAGATTACCTGCGTGTGCGCCGGCTTTCTGCGCAGCGTCAGTAGCCATGGCAAGGAGATTCACTTTACCGCCGTTTACTGCTGCAAGAACGACTACGCCCTCTCCCAGCTTTTCTTTTAACTGATCGCCAAGATCGCGGAGACCGTTCATGTCTACACCTTCTACTTTGGCGGCAAGAAGCTTCACTCCCTTAATCTCTTTTACCTGGTTCATCACATCTCCAAGAGATCCCTGAGCCAGCTTGCTTTTCAGAGAAGCGTTTTCGCTGTGAAGAGCCTTTACCTCAGCCTGAAGATGCGCGATCTTTTCAGAGACGTCAGAAGGCTGAGTTTTCAGAGCTTTTGCTGCTTCTTTCAGCATATTTTCCTGATTTTTATAATATTCTACTACGCTGTTTCCTGTAAGAGCCTCGATACGGCGCACGCCTGCAGCCACACCAGATTCTGATACGATCTTAAACAGCATGATAGAGGAGGTGTTTTTAACATGTGTACCTCCGCAAAGCTCTTTGGAAAAGTCTCCCATAGATACTACGCGTACCTTCTGGTCATATTTTTCACCAAAAAGAGCCATAGCGCCGGATTTCTTCGCTTCTTCAATATCCATTACCGCTGTTTCGACTGGAAGAGCCGCCTGAATTTCCTGATTTACAAGAGCTTCTGTTTTTTCCAGTTCCTCTTCGGTCATTGCCTGGAAATGGGCAAAGTCAAATCTCAGACGATCCGGTGTTACAAGAGAGCCCTTCTGTTCTACATGAGAACCAAGAACAGTTTTCAGCGCTTTTTGAAGAAGATGAGTTGCGCTGTGGTTTTTCTCAGTGTCACGGCGAGCGCTTTCTGCAACCTTAAGAGACACTGTCTCTCCGTCAGAGATCATGCCGGATTCCATAAAACCTACGTGGCCGAACTTTCCGCCGCGAAGTTTGATTGTATCTTCCACTACAAATCTGCCGTTTGAAGTTTCGATGATTCCGCTGTCGCCTTCCTGTCCGCCCATAGTTGCATAGAACGGGGTTTCTTTTACAAATACAGTACCCTTCTGTCCTTCAACCAGTGAAGAAACAAGTTCTTCTTCTCCTGCAAGAACAGTCACCTGAGACTCATAAGACAGGTGGTCGTATCCAACAAATTCTGTGGTTACAGAAGGATCGATCTCATCGTATACAGTGGCGTCAGCGCCCATGTAGTTTGTTACTTCACGTGCAGTACGGGCTTTTACCCTCTGTTCTTCCATAGCGGCTTTGAAACCGTCTTCGTCAATTCCATAACCTTTTTCTTCAAGGATTTCCTTTGTCAGATCAATGGGGAATCCATAAGTATCGTAAAGTTTAAATGCGTTTTCGCCGGAAAGTGTTTTTTCTCCTGCTGTTTTCATTTCTTCTTCCAGGTCAGCAAGAATACGAAGACCCTGGTCAATGGTTTTGTTGAACTGGTTTTCTTCGTTTGTCAGCACCTTAAAGATAAATTCCTTCTTTTCTTCCAGTTCAGGATATCCGTCTTTGGATCCCCGGATCACTTCCGCGCTTAATTTTGCAAGGAAGGTTCCTTCAACGCCAAGGAGACGTCCATGGCGGGCTGCCCGGCGGATCAGACGGCGCAGTACATATCCCCTACCTTCATTGGTAGGCATGATGCCGTCGGAAATCATAAATGTGGCAGAGCGGATATGATCCGTGATCAGACGGATGGAAACGTCATCCTGATAAACTTTGCCATATTCTTTTCCGGAAATCTGGCAGACAAGGTTACGAAGAGAACAGATGGTATCCACGTCAAAAATAGAATCCACATCCTGAACAACAACTGCAAGACGCTCCAATCCCATACCTGTATCGATATTTTTGTTCTGAAGAGTTTCATAGTTGCCGTTTCCGTCGTTTTCAAACTGAGTAAAGACGTTGTTCCAAACTTCAATGTAGCGATCACATTCACAGCCTACTGTACAATCCGGTTTGCCGCAGCCATATTTTTCTCCACGGTCATAATAGATTTCGGAACAGGGACCGCAGGGGCCTGCGCCATGCTCCCAGAAATTATCTTCTTTGCCAAAACGGAAAATACGCTCTGCCGGGATACCGATCTCTTTATTCCAGATTTCAAAGGCTTCATCATCTTCCAGATAAACAGAAGGATACAGACGTTCCGGGTCAAGGCCTACTGTTTTTGTAAGGAATTCCCATGACCATGCGATAGCCTCATGTTTAAAATAATCTCCAAAAGAGAAGTTGCCAAGCATTTCAAAAAATGTACCATGGCGGGCTGTTTTTCCTACATTTTCAATATCGCCGGTACGGATACATTTCTGGCATGTGGCCACACGTGTACGCGGCGGAATTTCTGCTCCTGTAAAATAAGGCTTAAGGGGAGCCATACCTGCGTTGATCAGAAGAAGACTCTTGTCTCCCTGTGGAACCAGGGAAAAACTCTTCATAACCAGATGTCCCTTGCTCTCCATGAAATCCAGGAACATCTGACGAAGTTCATTTACTCCGTATTTTTTCATGATTGTTTCCTCCTATTTTACACACACTTTGTGGAATTTCTTCTTGCCTCTGCGAAGGACCATTCCTTCATCGCTGAAGTCTTCCTTTGCAACCGTGTGCTTGATATCTGTGATTTTTTCACCGTCAATGGATACGCCGCCCTGCTCAATAGCCCGGCGACCTTCAGAACGGCTTGGAACAAGGCCTGTCTTAACCAGCATTGTAATAAGGTCAATGCTTCCATCCTGGAAATCTTCCTCTGTAAGTTCTGTAGACGGCATATTCTCTGTATTGGCGCCGCCTGCAAAGAGAGCTCTTGCGCCTTCCTGGGCTTTTTTCGCTTCTTCTTCTCCATGTACCAGGTTGGTAAGCTCATAAGCCAGAACTTCTTTTGCCTTGTTTAACTGGCTTCCTTCCCATTTTGCCATTTCTTCAATTTCTTCCAGAGGAAGGAAGGTAAGAAGACGCATACATTTGATCACGTCCGCATCATCCACATTTCTCCAGTACTGGTAAAAATCAAAAGGAGAAGTCTTGTTTGGATCCAGCCATACGGCGCCGGACTGGGTTTTACCCATTTTTTTGCCCTCGGAATTGAGAAGCAGGGTAATTGTCATAGCATGAGCGTCCTTGCCCAGCTTTCTGCGGATCAGTTCTGTACCGCCAAGCATGTTGCTCCACTGGTCGTCTCCTCCAAACTGCATGTTACAGCCATATTTCTGGAACAGCATGTAGAAGTCATAGCTCTGCATGATCATGTAGTTAAATTCCAGGAAACTTAAGCCTCTTTCCATACGCTGCTTGTAGCATTCAGCAGTCAGCATGCGGTTTACAGAAAAATGAGCGCCTACCTCCCGGAGAAGTTCTACATAATTAAGATCCATCAGCCAGTCGGCATTATTGACCATCATTGCTTTTCCTTCAGAAAAATCAATAAAACGCTCCATCTGTTTTTTAAAGCAGTCGATGTTATGCTGGATCGTTTCTTTTGTCATCATCTGACGCATGTCAGTTCTGCCAGACGGATCGCCGATCATACCAGTTCCGCCGCCAAGAAGAGCGATGGGACGGTTTCCGGCCATCTGCAGACGTTTCATAAGGCAAAGAGCCATAAAATGTCCTACATGAAGACTGTCCGCAGTAGGGTCAAAGCCAATATAAAATGTGGCTTTTCCGTTGTTTACCATTTCTTTGATCTCATCCTCGTTTGTTACCTGGGCAATCAGCCCTCTGGCCTGCAGTTCTTCCCAAACTGTCATAATTTCATTCCTCCTGTATTAAAAAAGCCCGGTTCCTGTCCTTTTAGGACGAGAACCGGGTCCCGTGATACCACCTAAATTCACAGAAAGATATGTCTTTCTGCCTCGTTAAGCCCGATAACGTGTGCCAGTCCGCTGCAGCCTACTGATCAAGATATGATATCTTTCTGTTCGGTGCAGAGCTCCGAGATGTATTCGCAAAAGTTCCGCACGCGCCTCTCACCCTCCGGCTGCTCTCTGTGTGCTTTCCTGAAGCTACTTCTTCTCTTCCAAGCCGTTTCATATACTTCTAAAAGTATACAAAGAGGGTTTTTATTTGTCAAGAGGGATTCCTGATTGTTTCATCAACTTAAAGCGCAAAAGCACATCTGTTATCCGCAGCTAAGTCCTGTGTCCTCATAAAGGTCTGTGCCGTCAGCTGCTGAAGTTGCCAGCTTATCACATTTTTCATTTAAAGGATTATCCGCATGTCCCTTGACCCAGTGAAAGGTTACTGTATGGGAGGATTTTGCAGCAAGAAGCCGCTTCCAGAGATCTACGTTTTTTACATCCTGGTTTTTGCCTCTCTTCCAGTTTCTTTTTAGCCAGGAATCAATCCAGTGCCTGTTAAAAGCGTCAACCAGATATTTTGAATCGGAATAAAGGTCTACCTGGCAGGGACGTGTCAGAGCTTCCAGAGCCGCAATGGCAGCCATAAGCTCCATACGGTTATTAGTTGTTCTTTTATAGCCCCGGGACAGCTCCCGCTGGTGAAGCTGCCCCTTTGTATCCACATACTGCAGCACAGCGCCGTAACCGCCTGGTCCGTCAGGGTTTCCTCTGGCAGCGCCGTCTGTATAAATCTTTACCTGCATCTTTTCTCCTGTTATATAAGCTGCAATCTGATGGAAATCATCTGTCAGTTTGCAGAAACGTCTGCTTCAGAAAGCATAACCCCTTCACGAACCTTACGCATTAAAGACTTGGCCTTATCAACAGTTGTCTGATCTGGAATCATAACATAAGCCTGCTGGCTCATAGAATAAGGTTTTTGTCTGTCTCCGGTTCCATTAGCACTGTAGGAAAGAACCTCCCAGCTTCCGCCTTTGTCAAGCTGCTGGCGAACCAGCTCTGAAATAACATCATAAGGAATATTCGTCTCAAAACAGCCTTCCAGGCTATCCATTACGGAAAGATAATTTTTCAGAAGTTCCGGTGATGTTACTTTGTTGACAACTCCCTGGATCACAGCCATCTGATTCCGGCCTCTCTGACGGTCTCCCTCTGAAAAAGAATAACGTTCCCTGCAGAAAGCAAGCGCCTGCTCTCCATATACGATATTTTCTCCTTTATTAAAGTGAAAACCTGATGTATCAAAATCATAATCAGATTTAACTGTAATTCCGCCAAGTTCATCAATAATCTGGATAAATCCGCCAAAGTTCAGACGAAAATAATAATTAATGTTAATATCATACAGCATTTCCAGGGTATCCATACATACATTGACGCCATAAACGCCTGCATGAGTCAGCTTGTCCGGTACTCCATTGGAAATAGACAGTGGAACAAAGAAATCTCTTGGCGTAGATATCATAAGTATCTGCCGTGTTTTTGTATTTAGGGTCAGGATAATATTTACATCACTTAAGCTGGATGCAGTCATCCCTCCACGCGTATCAATACCACTGATAAAGATCGTATATATCTCATCAGAACTTTGAGAATCTGCTTTTTGTCCCTTTCCATCAGAGGTATTATTTTTTTCTGGACTTACTGTCAGTTCCGGCGTTTTTCGTTCTACCAGTTTTTCAATCTTTTCTGTAGATACCGCTCTCACCTGGGAGGAAAAGGCAGTGTGATGATCTATCTGGTCAAGAACATCCAAATATCCTCCGTTAAGAAGGATTGCCTGACACTCTCCTTTTGTAAGAGCATCTGCCAATTCTGTAAGACCGGCATATTCTGTTACTTTCAGTTCATCGCCGATTTTTGTGTAAATCTGGTTCAGGGCAGTATCTGTATTTTCCCGATCCAGTTCACTGAGGATACCATAAGTATAAGAAGAGGTATCTGAAAGCGTCTGGGCTTTATCATTCTGGAGAACGTACACGTTTACTGCAGTAACCTCTTTATTTACACCAGTGATTTTATCAAGAGATGAGATTGTCTTATAAATATAAAGACTTGCAACTCCCATTACAATAAATATAATCACAGCCAGGATACTTCCTGCCACAAAAGGAACTGTTTTTCGTATTTTAAGGGTCAGTACACGAATCAGAAGAACTGTAATCAGCAATATCAGAAAAATAATTCCAATATACTTCAACGGTACAAGATTCGTATAAAGCAGAAGAACCAAAAAGGCGATTACTGCCGCAAAATATATGATTGAAATAATTATTCCCGGCATTCTGTCTCTTTTTTTGTTTAATCTCATTTACTTACACTTCCTGTTTAAGCCTTTCTTTTACTTTGTGGTGCAAAAGAAATATATCATAGGTATACACTTATTTTTTTCTGGAATCTGATCCGTAGTATTTGCCGTAATATTTTCCATAATAACCCTGTTTGCTCATATCAACTTTATTGAGAATTACGCCAAGAATCGGACATTTGCATTTCTGAAGCTGTACCTTTACCTCCTGGGCAAAACGGTAGCTGATAACACCAGACTCCATTACAATAATAGAGCCGTCACATTCATCCGCAATAACAGCACTGTCAATAACACTTCCAAGAGGCGGTGTGTCAATAATCACATAATCGTACACCTTACGGACAGCCTGGAGAAAACGTTTAAAGTAATTTCCTCCTAAAAGTTCTGCCGGATTCGGCGGAACCTGTCCTGCGTAAATAATATGAAATCCCGGAAAATTGGTTCCATAGATAATATCTTCCACGGCAGCCTGATGAGAAAGCATGGAGGAAAGTCCTATAATCTCTCCTGCAACCTCTGTTCTTCCTGTCAGAACGGATTTACGGAGGTCGGCATCAATAAAAAGAACCTTTTTCCCGGAATCAGCCAGAGAAAGGGCTAAATTCAGAGAAACCGTACTTTTTCCTTCGTTTGGGGTACAGCTGGTAATTGCAATAACCTTTTTATCTTCTCCGCAAAAGAAAAGATTGGTACGCAGTGATTTGTAAGATTCGTTGGAGTTGTAATCCAGATCCTGTCTGGTAATTGTAACTTCTTTCATGGTCATCTTCTCCCTCTTGTATTACGCTTCTGCTTCTTTTTCTTTGCTTTGCGCGCTTTTTCATCCATAGGGATCGTGCCCAGTACGCTGAGCTGCAGATAACGTTCCACATCCTCCTGGGTTTTGATCGTATCATTGGTAATGTAAACGATCATAATAATCGTCACAGAAATAATAATTCCCAGCAATACACCAATCACACCGTTTTTAGGAATACTTGGACTGCACTTTTTTTCAGGAATATTTGCCTGTTCCACCACATTAACTGCATTAATATCCATAACCTTTTTAATATGGTTGGCAGCTACGTCCCTAACAGAATCCGCGATCTCACATGCAACATATGGATCCTTATCCCTGACGGAAATAGAAAGAATACGGGTATCTGCCGCTGAGTCAATGGTCATTTTGCCAAGCAGCCCTTCATGAGTAAGGTCAAGATTCAGCTTGGAAATTACGCCCTCTGTTACTGTACGGCTCTTGATCAGTTCCGCATAGTCTTTTGTCAGTGACAAACTGGTCTGCATATCAGAGCTTGTAATGGTATTATTATCCTGCTTGCTTAACACATACATTTTTGTTGTAGATTCATACTGCGGAGTAATAAAAAGAAGTGTTGCGGCAATAAATACAAGGCCGCCTGCTATTCCAGACAAAAGAATGATCCAGAATCGGTCAAGCAGTACATGCAGCACTTCTAAGAGATCAATTTCCACTTCTGAATTGTCCTGTAAGTTCTGTTGTTCCATTTTATCTTCCCTTCCTGTTTTTTAAATCCACAAGAATTTTCTGCGGATTATTTTTAAATATTGTTTCAGCATAGTCTTTTCCTGCCTTCTGGCAGACAAAGTCATAGGCTTCTCCAATCCTGGAGATTCGTTCTTTGCTCCCATGGCAGTCTGATCCTACAAAATGAATATCACCTGCCTGTAGAAGCTTGCTGCAATAGCGCTTTGCTCCAAAGCCCTCCTTTCCAATGAGACTGTCTGCGTTTACCTGCATCAAAGCTCCCATATCGATCATATCTTCTACAAAATCAATGTCTTTTCGCATACATTCGTAACGTTCGATGTGGGCGACAATAGGCTTATAGCCATTGGACAGCAAAGAATACAGTCTTTCCCTGATATATGAGGCCTCTGTACTTCCGGAAAACTCCGCAAGCACATATCTGGACCCAGCCATGGAATATCCCCTATGTGCCTTAAGAGACGGGATCATCTCCATATTTACATGGAATTCACAGCCCAGATAAAGCCGAAGCTCCTTATTCATTTCCCAGGCAGCAGATCTAAGTAGTTTAAATTGTTCCCTGATTTTTGGCAGAGGTGTTTCAAACATTTTTCTTCTGAAATGAGGGGTGCAGATGATTGTTCGCACACCCTGATCATACTCCATTTGGAGTATTTTCAACGCTTCCTCTAAGCTTCCGGCTCCGTCGTCCACTGAGGGAACAATGTGACAATGTATGTCAAACAGGCCTTCATCCGGCATGAACCTTCACTCCTTCTTTTGATACTTGTTACTTACCTGCGTAAGTACATACATTTGAATTATATCTCAGTGAAGATTCTTTTGCAATATAAAAATACTCGAAAACAGTATCTGGCATTTTTGACAAAAAACAGTCATTTCCCGCAAGATTTCCAGGTTCCTGTTCTTTCAAAATCTGCCGCTGCCTCTCCTGCTTCTCTAACGATTTCAGGGTCATACTCCAGCATAGACAAAAGTTTGATGGCATTTCTGGATACGGCCCGTCCTTCTTTTAGAAGGTAATTAAACAACACCTCATGTTCACAGACCTCCTCTTCAAAATGAAGATTTCTGTACTGCGCATCTAAAATATAGGAAAGCTCAATATCATGTGTTGCCGCAAAAGGAAGCATCCAGTTCTGATTGAGGGCAGACAGGATCCGGGATGAGGCTGCAATACGCTCAATAGTATTTGTTCCCCGAAGCACCTCGTCAATAATACAGAGCATTGGTTCTTCTTTTTTGCTTTCATCCAAAATTCTCTTTAGAGAACGGATTTCTACAATAAAATAGCTTTCTCCTCCGGACAGATCGTCCCGGAGCGCCATAGAAGTCATGACCTTAAGAAACGGAGCCTGATAAGAATAACAGGGACAGGTCAAAACTGTCTGGGCCAGAATGCTGTTAATGGCAACATTTTTCAGAAAAGTGGATTTTCCAGAAGCATTAGAGCCAGTAACAAGAATTGCGCTGTCTGCATGAATACTGTTCGCTACTGCCTCGCGGATCAGCGGATGATAAAGATCCTCTGCCTGCATGGAAATATGTCCTTGCTCTGGGTCTGTAAATTTTGGTTTGCACCACAAAGGAAGAAGCTCTCGAAGAGACGCTATGGAAATAACAGCGTCAAGTTCTCCGATGTTATCGATCAAAAGCATGATTTCTTTTGTTTTATCTTTGGCTATGCGCAGAGTTTTATTATAGGTAAGGATATCCATGTGAAAGACCATACGGAAATAATCAAGGATAAGCTGTGCAGGATCTCCAGAAGCCTCGTTTTTGCTTGTAAGAAAAACGGATCTTTTTTTCAGGCCTTCAAGGGCTTTTTTTCCCTGGCGCACAGCCTCCATCTGTTCTTGGATTTCTGGCCATTTTACATGTTCTATTTTTTCTGCAAGATCTAGCATACTTAGTAAACTGGAAAAACAGTCAAGAAAAGCAGCCACTCGCGCTCTGTCATTTCCTGCGTAATAATAGATTACATTACCTGTACTCAAAAGAATAAGTAAAAGAAATCCCGGAACCGGATAAAACGGGATCAGTACAAACAGATTCAAAAGAAGGATGCCAAGCATCAAAAAATGAATACCTGTTTTTACCTCCGGGGCGTTTTCAAGGGCAAGGATCGTATCTGTCAGGGAACCATGCCAGGTTTTTCCCACCTTAGACAGCATAATCTGCATCTCTTCCCTTTTTTCTTTGTTTTCTGCAAAAAAACAGATCAGCTTCTCCCTCCGGTCCACTTCTCTTTGGTCAAATAAAGGCCTTCTTATCATATCATACAGTACGTCCTCTCCCGGCGAAGAAACAGTCTGGTTGATCTGTCCATAGATTCTATCCATGTCAAGGTCATTCCAGGTAATATCATCAATATAAAATCCCTGGTTTTCTTTTCGTCGGAAATAATGGGAGATATTTTCTATATCGCCTGGGGAGTATTCACGCTCAGGAACATTGCCGTATATCCTCTGAACCTTTCTTCTGATCCGTTTTCGTTGTTTATAGTTTTCGTATTGGATCCATAATAAAAAAATCAAAAGCAGAGCAAGAGTTACAAGTATAACTGTTTCATAAGGATGCATATGGTTTCCTTTCCTCCAAAATCTGCATTTCTGGAATTTATATTTTATACAAGTATACTGAACATATTTTTTACTGTCAACAAAAACAAAGCTGCACCATGGACAGTCCTGCTACATAGGATAGAGTGTAAAACAAATTTCGGAGGAATACAAAATGAGTGATTTAGCTGCTACAAACTGTGGTTGCGGTGAAGAAAGATGTGGTTGCGGCTGTGAAAGTGGATGCGGATGCGGCAACAATGGATGTGGTTGCGGCATTTCTATGGGAAACGGTATGTTTAACGGAAATTCCTGCAGCTGTATTCTCTGGATCATCATTCTTATGTGCTTCTGCGGCAATAATAACAATGGATGCGGCAATAACAGCAATGGCGGCGACTGCTGCTGGATCATCCTGATTCTTTTGCTTCTTTGCGGCGGATGTGGCAACGGATGGAACAACGGCTGCGGCTGCTGATTTCTCCATAGGCCAGGGCAGAGGTTAATTCCTCTGCCTTTTTTCTTTGGATCTGTCTTCTGAACCCTTTTTATTCCTTTTCTCTTTTTGCTCAAGACAGGTAAGATCTATTTCATAAAAGGCATTTCCTTCTAAAATCAGTTTATGTTTTTTATCCTTCATAATTCTTTCCTATATAATATTCTTTTTCTATATCTTATGTAAGGAAGGCTTTTGACGTACCTTTTCACTTTTCCCCTTCAGTGCAGGGGATTATAAATTTTTTTGTGTGAATATGGCAGGTCATTTATATTCAATGTACCAGTCAGCATATTTTACTTACAGAATACATATATTCCTAAAAAAGGAGTTCTTCATATGGATCAGGAACAAATTTCCCAAACCACCCTGGATCAAATGGTAAGTAATGATAAGTCTCAGATGCTGAAAGCCGCTGTGCCATATCTTCCGCCAAAAGGCCAGCAGATACTATCTCTTTATGCCAAAATACAGGAACTTAAAAATACCATGGAATTGTTCTCAGACAAAAGGCCTTCCATGGAGATCTGTACGGCTCCAGCTGCCGATCCAATGGAAATGCTTCAGGAGATCCGTCGTTTCAGCTATGGTGATTCAGCCAGAAATCTGGATCAGCTTACAAATATGCTGGCATTTGTTGAAATGTTGAAAATTATGAACGAATCGTCATGAAAGGAAGGGATATTTATGGATACAAACTGGCAGAATAACCCCAAACTTGCAGGTATGGATAAAAGTAAACTGGAAATGCTTCAAAATCTTGCAATGCAGGGAGAAGGCAAGAATGCCTCTGAAATGCTGCCTTTTTTAATGAATGCAGCCTCCCGGGGAAAAAGCAATGGGCTTCATTTTTCCCCGGATGAGATTTCGGCGGTTCTCGAAGTTCTCAAAATGGGAAAATCTCCTCAGGAGGCTGCAAAAATGGATCGGATCGTAAATCTTATGCGTATGATACGTTAGAATGGAATCAGCTGCTTTTGCTAACTCCCTCCATAATACACTCTCTTAAAAACGCAAGGGCATGAGCGGCTGTCTGCTCTCTGATCTTTGCGCGGTTGCCTGTAAAATGATATTCACGGACAACGGTCTTGCCATTGTAGCAGCAGCCTATAAATACTGTTCCAACCGGTTTTTCTTTTGTGCCGCCGTCAGGTCCTGCAATCCCGGTAATGGAAAGACAAATATCTGTCTTGGCTACTAAACATCCTCCTTTTGCCATTTCCTTTGCACATTTTTCGGAAACAGCGCCATACACTTTCAGGGTGGATTTTCTGACGCCAAGACTTTTGCGTTTGGCGCGGTTGCTGTATGTTACCATTCCCTGAAGAAATACGTCGGAGGCGCCTGGAACATTCACAATCCTGGATGCAACAGCGCCGCCCGTACATGATTCTGCAAGAGAAAGAGTCAGCTTCTGATCTTTCAGCATATCAACCACTGCTTCTTCCAGTGTTTTCTTCTCTTCTGTGGCAAAAATATTTTTGCCAAAACGGCTTTTCAGTTCTCTTACAACAGGTTTGATCAGCTTTTTACACTCTTTTTCGTTCTCCCCTTTTGCAGTGATACGCAAATGTACCTCTCCTGTCTTGGCATAAGGGGCAATGGTAGGATTTGACTGCTTTTCAATAAGATCCTGAATTTCCTCCGCCACCTGGCTTTCCCCGATAGAACAGATTTTTACCATTTGGGAATAAATGATTTCCGGTTGTTTTTTGCGAAGGTACGGGAATACTTCCTCTTCAAACATGGGTTTCAGTTCATTTGGAGGCCCAGGAAGGAGAATGGCTGTTTTTCCATTTTTTTCAATGATCAGTCCCGGCGCAGTTCCATTATGGTTATCAAGAACAAGGGCTCCCTGAGGAACCATTGCCTGCTTGTAATTGTTAGAGGTAATTCTTCTTTGAGAATCGTTTTTTTCATACTGTTTCAGATATGCTTCCAGAAGCTCTCTGCTGTGTGCGTCCTCTACAAGGGGAAGCCCCATAACCTCTGCTGTGATTTCTTTTGTAAGATCATCCTCTGTAGGTCCAAGACCTCCTGTAAGGATCACAACGTCAGAGCGGTCAAGAGCTGTTTGGATTGTGCTTTTCATTCTTTCTGCATTATCTCCTACAACTGTCTGATAATATAAAGACAATCCAAGCTGAGCGCATTTTTCCGCAAGATAAGCGCTGTTTGTATTTACGATATTTCCAAGTAAGATTTCTGTTCCCACTGCTACAAGTTCTGTAATCATCTTTTTAAGCCTCCTTTTTTATCCCTGATATGTAATGTAAACACAGCAAAAACACTAAAAGTGTTCCTGAATTATTCCTGCATGGACAGCACAGAACGGTTCTGCCAGATATAAGTGATCAGAGAGATCACAGTAAGCGCCAGAGAAAGCCAGATAAAGATCTGCTCCAGCAGGGCAAAAATTCCGCCAAAATGCAGAATAAGAAGGATGATCATAATCATCTGGGAAACTGTTTTAAATTTTCCCCAATAGTTTGCAGCAATTACAATTCCATTTTCTGCAGCGATCAGACGGAAACCGCTGATAATAAACTCTCTTGCAATGATCACGATTACAATCCATGCCGGAAGCCTGCCAAGCTCGATCATACAGATCATAGCGGAGCAGACAAGAAGTTTGTCAGCCAGAGGATCCATAAATTTACCGAAGTTTGTTACCAGATTATGCTTTCTTGCAAGATATCCGTCAAACCAGTCTGTTACGCTGGCGCCCACAAAGATCAAAAGGGAAATATAACGGTTTGCCTCGCCTCCAATATCGGTTAAAAGAAACAAAACCATAAAAGGAACAAGTATCATTCTTCCAACTGTCAGTTTATTCGGTGTATTCATCAGCTAATTCTCCTATCAAATCATATTCCAAAGCTCCGGTGACACGGACTTTTGCAAAATCTCCCGTCATCATAAGCTCTCCTGTCTGTACAAACAGATAACCGTCTACTTTTGGGGCGTCTCCATAAGTACGGGCAATATAAGCGCTTTCTCCCGACACTTTACCTTCAATCATGACCATAAGTTCCTGGCCGATTCGGTCATTGCCTTTTTCCAGGGAAATTTCCTGCTGAAGCTCCATGAGTTCATCTCTCCGGTCTTCTTTTATTTCTTCAGGAACCTGGTTCTCCATTTTTTCAGCCGGGGTTCCCTCTTCCGGGGAATAGGTAAAAGCGCCCAGACGGTCAAATTCCATTTCGTCTACAAACTCCATCAGCTCCTGATGATCCTCATCTGTTTCACCTGGAAATCCGGTGATCAGTGTGGTACGAAGAACAATATCTGGAATTTCACGGCGGAGTTTATGAATGATCTCTGTAAGCTGGGCTCTGGTAGTTCTTCGTCCCATACGTCTGAGGATCTTATCGCTTGCATGCTGGATAGGAAGATCAAGATAATGGCAGATCTTCTTTTCTTCCTTCATAACCTGTATCAGCTCGTCATAAATTTCTTCTGGATAACAGTAAAGTACGCGGATCCAGCGGATTCCCTTTATCTGGCATAATTTTTTTAGGAGCAGATGAAGGGTTTTCTTACCATAAAGATCAGTTCCATACACAGTTGTTTCCTGGGCTACAAGGATCAGCTCCTTTACTCCCTGTTCAGCCATATATTCTGCCTGGGAGATAAGGCGCTCTTCAGGAACGCTTCGGAATCTTCCGCGCAGAGAAGGAATGATGCAGTATGTACAATGCTTGTCACAGCCCTCTGCGATCTTTAAATATCCGTAATGTCCGCCTGTGGTCAGAACGGGACGCCCGGAGTCTTCAGGAAGTTCATGGATATCTCTGTATTCTTCAAAATGTCTTCCTTCACAGGCTTCCTCTACTGCTTTTAGGATATCCCGGTAGGAGGAGGTACCAAGAACAGCGTCTACTTCCGGGATTTCCTGGATGATTTCCTTCTGGTAGCGCTGCGCCATACAGCCTGTTACGATCAGCGCCTTACAGGTTCCTGCTTTTTTATATTCTGCCATTTCCAGAATATTTTCAATACTTTCCTCTTTGGCATCATGGATAAAACAACAGGTGTTGATCACTATGACTTCTGCTTCTTCCTCAGAATCTACGATCTCATGTCCGCTTCTAGTAAGTAATCCCAGCATTTCCTCGGAATTTGTCAGGTTTTTGTCACAGCCAAGTGAAATAAATAAAATTTTCATAGAATCTCCTGATATATATATGGAGCGCTGTAAAAACAACGCCCCATTCTTATTGTTTTATTCTAAGGTTTCTCCAGCAGTGTTATCTGCTGCGTTTTCAGCAGTCTGTGCAGCCATTTCTTCTGTCTGCTCAGCTAATTCCTCTTCATTTTTGTTATCAGCAACAATCTTAACCTGACCCTGATAAAACTCGTCAATAGCTACAGAAAGCGGTTTCTTTCCCGCAGCCCCTCTGACCATTGGCTCTGCCCCTGCAATAAGCTGACGAGCCCGCTTGCTGGTAGCAAGTACCAGAGAGTAACGGCTGTTCAGCATCATGGTATTGTCGTCTTCCTCTGCGTTATTGTTGATCGCCTGGATCAGTTCTGAATAAGACGGATGAATCATATTATAAGTCTCCTTTCATTAATTCCCTGGATTCCTCCTGGATTCTTTTTATATATTCTGTATTTCGCTGTGTTCTGCAGCGTTCACTTGAAATGATCTGATGAAGTTCGCTTACGCACTCCTCCAGTTCATCATTTACCAAAAGATAATCATAATCTTCCATGCCTTCGGCTTCCTCAGAGGCCCGGCTAAGGCGTGAAGCAATTACCTCGGGAGCTTCGGTACCCCGTCCTTCTAACCGTGATTTCAGTTCCTGTACGCTTGGCGGCGTAACAAAGATCAGTACCGCTTCCGGGATTTTTTCTTTTATTTTCATTGCTCCCTGAATTTCAATCTCAAGAATTACATTTTTTCCCTGAGAAAGCATTTCTTCTACATAAAAGCGGGGAGTTCCGTAATAGTTATCTACATACTGGGCATATTCCAGAAGCTGATCCTCTTTGATCATTTTTTCTACTTCTTCCCTGGTACGGAAAAAGTATTCTCTTCCGTCTTCCTCGCCCGGTCTTGGCTGTCTGGTAGTAACAGAAACTGACAGCGCATAATTGCCGTAACGCTCCAGAAGCCGCTTCATCACCGTTCCTTTTCCTGCTCCGGAAAAACCGGATACTACTGCCAAAACACCTTTACTCATGTTCTTCTCCTCGATCTTCATAATCATATGCCTCCGCAAATCGTCTTGCAATGGTTTCCGGCTGAAGCGCGGATAAAACCACATAGTTGTCAGAAGTGACGATCACCGCTTTTGTTTTACGGCCCTGGGTGGCGTCTACCAGGGAACGTGTTCCCTTTATTCCCTGGACCATACGTTTTACCGGCGCGGCGTCAGGACTTACTACTGCAACGATCTTGCTGGAGTTTACTACATTTCCAAATCCTACATTTATTAATTTTGCCACAGACAGGTCTGCCTCCGTTACTCTATATTCTGGATCTGCTCACGGATCTTTTCAATTTCTGTTTTCAGATCAATAGCAATATCTGAAACTTCCAGGTCATTAGACTTGGAGAGGATTGTGTTTGCCTCCCGGTTCATTTCCTGAGCCATAAAATCCAGTTTCCGTCCTATCCCTTCTTTTTCGGTAAGGATATTTTTCATTCCACGAATATGGCTGTGCAGACGGACCGTCTCTTCATCATTGCAGATCTTATCTGAAAAGAGAACAACTTCCGCTGCAATACGGCTGTCGTCGATCTGAGAATCTTCCAGAAGCTCATGAACCTTAGCTTCTAGTTTTTCACGGTAGGCCTGTACCACCATAGGAGATCTCTCTTCTACTTTGGAAACCATCTGGTCAAGTCCTTCCAGTTTCAGAAGAAGGTCTTTTTTCAGATTTTCGCCCTCCCGCTCTCTGGCTTCTGCAAATTTCCTGCAGGCTTCGTTTAAAGGCCCTTCCATGCGGCTCCACAGTTCTTCTTCATTTACCGGCTGCTCTTCCATGGTCAGCACTTCGGGATAACGGGAAAGCATTGCAGCGGTAATATCATTCTTCAGATGAAACTCTTCTTCCATTTCTTTCAGATAGTTCATATATTCTGAAGCAAGACCGCGATTGTATTTTAATGCCACACTTCCGGCTGTGTAATCTTCATAAGTAATAAACACATCTACCTTACCGCGCTGCATATATGTTTTCATAAGATTGCGGATCTGTCCCTCAAAAAGGCTTAGTTTTCTCGGCATTTTAATGTTTAGATCCAGATACCTGTGATTTACAGATTTCAGTTCTACAGTGATCTTCCACTCTTTTGTCACGGCCTCGGCTCTTCCGAAGCCTGTCATGCTTTTTATCATAATGTCTTCTCTCTTTGCAGCTTACTTATCACTTTACATACAGATTTATTATAGAGCATCTTAACAGGGTAGTCAAATTATTTTTTTCTGATTGAAAAATCTGATTAAAAAAAGGGCTTTGTCAATATTCTTTTGCGCTGTATGAAGAACCGTGCTATACTGTAAACCAGAAAATCAAAAAGGAGTTTCAACTATGGCTTTTGACGGAATTACCATTGCCGCAATGGTACAGGAATTACATACTTATCTGGACGGCGGACGTTTTAATAAAATCGCGCAGCCGGAAGCAGACGCTCTTCTGATCACTGCAAAGGGAAGTCAGGGTCAGTGCCGCCTTTTGCTTTCTGCCAGCGCCTCTCTTCCACTTATTTATTTTATAGATAAAAACAAGCCAAGCCCTCTTACTGCCCCAAATTTCTGTATGCTTCTCCGCAAGCATATCGGAAGCGCAAAAATCGGAGCTATCCGGCAGCCGGGACTGGAACGCGCTGTAGAATTTGAACTGGAACACTTAAATGAAATGGGTGATCCCTGCAAAAAAATCCTGATCATGGAATTAATGGGAAAACACAGCAATCTTATTTTCTGTGATGAAAACCGCATGATCCTTGACAGTATCAAACATGTGTCTTCCCATATGAGTTCTGTTCGTGAGGTTCTTCCCGGCCGACAGTATTTTCTTCCTCAGACACAGGATAAGGCAGATCCTCTTACCATTACCGAAGAGGAATTTATAGAAAAGATCTGTAAAAAGCCCTGCAATATCTCACGGGCTATTTATTCCTCCCTTACAGGATTAAGCCCTCTCATTGCAGAAGAAATCTGCTTCCGGGCTTCTATTGACGGCGGCGAAGCAGCAGTTTCTCTTAATGAAACAGCCTGTATCCATTTGTACCATACTTTCCTCAGGATTATGGATCAGGTAAAAGAAGGGGATTTTACTCCGAATATTATTTATCGGGGAAACGAGCCGGTAGAATATGCCGTGCTGCCTCTTACACAGTTTGGAGAAGAATACCGAAGCGAAACTTTTTCTACAGTTTCCGCAATGCTTGACACTTATTATTCTTCCAGAGATACTCTAAACAGGATTCGTCAGAAATCCTCTGATCTTCGTCGTATTGTACAGACAGCCCTGGAAAGGAACCGCAAAAAGCTTTCTCTCCAGTTAAAGCAGATGAAGGATACGGCAAAAAAAGAAAAATACAGGATCTATGGCGAACTGATCAATACCTACGGTTATGGGCTTGAAGAAGGCTGTAAATCATTTCAGGCATTAAACTATTATACAAATGAGGAAGTTACCATTCCGCTGGACCCGACGCTTACTCCAGGAGACAACGCCAAAAAATATTTTGACCGTTACGGAAAACTGAAGCGTACGGAAGAAGCTCTTACCAGTCAGATTGAGGAAACCCAGTCAGAGATCCAGCATCTGGAGTCTATTTCCAATGCCCTTGATATTGCCAGGGCCGAAAGCGATCTGAGCCAGATCAAGGAAGAGTTGACAGAATTTGGTTTTATCAAAAAACATTATTCATCCAAAAAAGGACAGAAAATGCAGGCAAAGTCAAAACCCTTCCATTATATTTCCAGTGACGGATTTGATATTTTTGTAGGAAAAAACAACTTCCAGAATGATGAACTGACCTTTAAGCAGGCTTCCGGCAACGACTGGTGGTTCCATGCAAAAAAAATGGCAGGTTCTCATGTAATTGTAAAAACTCCTGATGGAGAGCTTCCAGACCGAACTTTTGAGGAAGCCGGACGTTTGGCTGCTTTTTACTCCAAAGGCCGTACTGCGCCAAAGGTGGAGATTGACTATATTCAGAAAAAACACGTAAAAAAACCAGCCGGAGCCAAACCAGGATTTGTAGTTTATTATACAAACTATTCCCTTATGGCAGAACCGGATATTACAGACATAAAAGAAGCGTCCCAGTCTTAAGGGGCGCTTCTTTATGTCTGGATTTCCTTTAGGACAACTCCTGCTTTCTTTCACGATATTTTTTTGGTGTCATTCCGTATGCTTTACGAAAAGCTGAAATAAAAGCGCTGGAAGAAGGAAACTGTACCTGCATGGCTATATCTGTGATACTTTTATCTGTTGTCTCAAGAAATGCAGCCGCAGCCTGAAGACGGTATTTCTGAAGATACTTATAGGGAGAAAGCCCGGTGTATTTTTTGAAACAGCGCAGACATTCTGCCCTGCTGACAGATCCTGCGTTGGCGATTTCTTCCAGAGATATTTTTTGATTGTAATTTCCATGTACAAAGTCCAGAAAATTACGTATTCTTTCATGATCTTTTTTCTGTATAGAAGAAAACCGGGAAACACCATTTACAAAAAAAGTTCCTTTTGTTGAAAGATCGGCCTTTGCACTTTTGTTTTCTGTTTCCAGCGCATCTACTGTTTCTATCCATAATTTAGCCAGGGCAAGAGAAAGACGGTACTCCCAGTGGGAAGGTCTGTCTTTGGCAAAATAAAGAGCGTCTAAATGTTCAACCGCCATAAGAACCTTATGATCCTCTTGACTTTTTGAGGAAAATGCCCGTCCTGCCAGCAAAGGATCCCCGGAAAATTTTTCTACTGTTTTTTCCATAATACTTCCGTCAAAAAATCCAAGCATTCGTGGAGGTATCAAAAAACTATGATAGGCGCAGTCTTCTTTTTCTGTAATATAGTGAAGGACATGGCTGTTAATAAACATACAGCATCCTTCAGAAAGTTCCTGTTCTTTTTCCCAGAGCCGGAATCGTACGATTCCTTTTTTTACGTAAACAAACTGAAGCTCCTCATGCCAGTGTACCATACAGAATCCCTCGTTACGGGGATTGCATACCTTGCGGCGCACATCAAGAACAAGCAGAGGGAAACTTGTATTATGATTAGGATTGTGTGAATATACGGGCAGATCATTTGGATAAGATTTCATTTAATTCCTCAATATCAAATTCTATTTCCGGAAGCAGCTCAAAATAAAAGTCCGAATATTTTTCTGTCAGGGCGGCAATACACCGGGTTTGCAGCATTTTAAATTTCCTTACAGAAAGCTCATCCTTATCCAGTGTAATATAAGCGCTGATCCAGAGCTTTCTTCCGGTTCTGACAATTTCATATAGACAGTCGGAGCAGCCGCTTTCCTGTATGATAGGCTCTACAAGACTTTTGATTTCCTCAACTGTTTCCTCCTCCGGGGAAATAAGAAGAAGATCCCGGATCCCGGTGATTACAGTTTTTACAGGGATAGGAAGCATTACAACAGAAAGGATGATCGTAAGCAGGGAATCCAGATAGGGAACCAGGCTTTTAAACCAGGGGAAAGGAACAATGATCGGAAGGAAAAATGCAGCCGTCATTCCCAGAGAAACAATGCTGTCAATCTTCCAGCCCTCCATTTCCACTTCTACGGTAGGAGATTTTATATTCTTGTTTTTTCTTTTCAGATAAATTGTCACCGCAATTCCAAGAACGCAGGCTACCAGCTCAAACCAGGCCACAATACCAAAAGCTACTACTCTTCCTCCATGAAAAAGAATATTGATACTGTTTGCAATCAGTCCCACTGTTACAGAGGTCATGGTAATACCTTTTATTACCAGAAAAATGGTTTCCATCTGCATATGACCGAAAGGATATTTTTCATTGCTTGGCTGGTAAAGAAGGGGGATCATAAGAACAGATGGCAGCATCATAAAAAATTCAATGCCGTCATAGACTGCGTCCAAAAGCACTGCCTGAGATCCTGTTATCACAGCCATAACAAGCTCCAGGACTACAAAAAATAAGTTTCCGTAAAGTGAAACGTTCATTGCTTTCTTTTCTTTTTTTGATCGTTTTTTTCCTGTTTTCATAAGTTCACCCATTGATGTTTTCTTTTGTTTTGATGATTTTCATATATATTTTACAGGTAAATACGATATTTTTCAAGAAAAATCAATGATATAATGATATTGTTACTTAAAGAGTTACTGTGAACAGTAACCTTACAGATAAGAGGCTTGTGCTTAAAGCCCTTATCATAACAGAACGCCCGCTGGGGCAGATAAGGAGAATCAAATGATCATTGAGGGAAACGAAATCGAAAAACGTGCGATGAAAGAATTTCATCTTGGAAACAGAAAAGAAGGGCTTCGGATCCAGGAAGAATTTGCCCAGGCTTTTCGAAAGGAATATGCGGACAAAGACCACTGTCCCTGTACCAAGGCCTGCCGATACCATGGCAACTGTAAGGAGTGTGTGGCGATCCACAGGGCACATCAGGAGCATGTTTCCAACTGTATGCGCCCTGTGATCAATAAAAAGATCGCTGTATTATCTGAACTGACAGAACATACTTTTCGTATGGAATAACGGATCAACGGGGTTCCAGATCCAAAAATATTTCTTTAAAATAAGGCGACAGTTTTTCTGTAATTTCTTTTCTTTTGTGAAGAATTTCTGTCATCTGCTCTTCTCTTACCTGGATTCTGGCTGCCCCGTGAAAAGTCCGTATACGAAAATCATAAAAACCTAATTTTGACAATTCAGATTCTGCTTTTTCCACTGTATCAAGAAGCTCACCTGTCAAAATAGTTCCTGATGGAATCCGTGTTGCAAGACAGGCGTAAGAGGGTTTTTCCCAGGTAAAAAGTCCTTCCTCTTTGGAAAGTTTTCGGATTTCCGCCTTGGTAAGTCCGCACTCTCGGAGCGGAGAACGTACCTGCAGCTCCTGAAGAGCCTTCATTCCGGGTCTGTCCCATGACTGGTCTGACGCGTTTGTTCCATCCAAAAGCAGCCTATAGCCATCATGCAAAGCCTGCTCTTTTAATAAAGAAAACAAAACCTTTTTACAGGAATAACATCTGTCAGAAGGGCTAGAGACAATCTGCGGATATTTTAAAATATCATGGCGGATCACAGTCAGATTAAGACCAAGCTGACTGGTAAGCTCATAGGCATCCTGAAGTTCAAATTCCGGCTGAAACGCTGTTTTAATAAAGTAGGGCTGAACATCTGCCCCATATTTTACTGCCATTGCAAGAAGAAAGGCAGAATCTACGCCGCCGGAAAATCCAAGAGCAGCCTTGGGATTCTTTAAAAAAAACTCTTCTAAATTCATAGTATTCCTTTCTGTAAATCACTGTGATTCAGGAAGCAGATCAAAGAGACTTAACTGCTTTCCGATTTCTGACGCTCTTTGTTTACCTGTTTTTTCTTTTTTTATTACTTCTTCAGGAATTTCCTTAAGAAAAGCAGAGGGTTCTCCTGTAAAGGTGAGAATCAGTTCTTCTCTGGCTCTTGTCATTCCTACATAAAATAAACGCCGTTCCTCCAAAAGGTCTGGTTCCTCTCCTTTTCTTTCCAGAGGAAGTTCTCCTTTTTCCGCGCCATAAAGAAAAACAACAGGAAATTCCAGTCCCTTAGAACCATGGAGGGTCATAAGGGAAACGGCGTCGCCGGTAATCTTTTTTCCCTTGCAGCGTTTCAGATCGCTTTCTTCTCCAAGAATCAGTGCGTCCAGAAATTCTTTCATATTAGGATAAAAAACTGCCATATCCATTAGCTTACAAAAGCTGTCATTTTCCTTTAAATCCAGATCTTTCATCCATCCCTTTAAAATTTTTGCAGGTTTTCCATGATTCCATTTTTCTGCATATATAGAAATCATTTTTTCATAGATACTTTCTGCAAGTTCTGTTTCGTCAAGATTCCATAGCTTTTTTATACACTCTTGTTTATAAGTTGGATTTTCAGGGTTTGCAAGAAAAGAGAAAAACCAGATCGTGCCCTGAACAACAGGGTCGCTTAAAAAATCTTCTCTTCCATGAACAATATAGGGGATTCCTTCTTTCTGAAAACACTTTTCCAGTGTGCGGGCCTGATGATGAGTTCTGTACAAAACGGCAATATCTCGAAAGCTTCTTCTGGCTTCTTTTCCTTCTTCTGCAAAATATGTTTCTGCATCCAGCATATCAAGACCGCCTACCATACGGTTGATCTCTTTGGCAACAAAAACTGACTGGGACGTTATGGAAGAAGCCTCAGCGATCCGTATAGGAGCTCCTTCTTTTTTTAGAGGAACCAGGTTTCTGTTCATTCCCGGATTATGGTTGATTACTGACAGGGCTCCTTTTAAAATCGGCGCGGTACTACGATAATTGTTTTCCAGAAAAATCATTTCTGTTTCTGGAAATTCTTCCTGAAGCCGTAAAAAGCAGGCAGAGTCAGAACCCCGGAAACCATAGATGGACTGATCGGGATCACCGATTACAAAAAGCTCTTTTCCATTTTTGTTCCACTCCCGGATCAGTTCATATTGTATTGGACTGATATCCTGAAATTCATCTATCAAAAGATAAGAAAACGGTCTTTCAAAGGACTGTTTTTTTCTGCTTTTTTGATCATGTGCTTTCTGAAAAAAACGGATTGTTTCCAGAAGAAGGTCGTCAAAATCATACAGTTTCTGTTCCTTCATCCGATTCTGGTACTCTGTGAAAATATCTTTTGGAAACTCTTTTGCCGCAGAGCTTTTTTCTGCTTTTATAAGGGAGATCATGGATAAAAGCTGCGCGGGTCTTATCGAACTTCTGTATTGGCTGCAAAGCTGCGCTGCTGTTTCTGCCAGCCAAGAAGGATCTGCCAAGGAAATATCCCTCCCCTGTTTTTTCAGAAAATCTAAACAAACAGAATGAAAGGTTCCAATGTGCATCCGGCTTATTCCACGTTTCGAACCAAGTGCCTTTTCCAGCCGCGCCTTCAGTTCTTCTGCCGCCTGATTTGTAAAAGTTACTGCTGTAATTTCCCCTGGAGACACCTTTCTCTGTTCCAAAAGATAAAGGATTCTGGAAACAAGAGTTTTTGTTTTTCCTGTTCCGGGTCCGGCTATAACTGCAATCCGTCTCCCGGCAGTTTCCACTGCTTTTTTCTGCATTTCATTAAGAGTAAAAGTCTCTGGAGAAGCTGCGTTTATGTTTTCCCTGTGAACAGCAGAAAAATCTTTTGGAAGGATATCGCCTTCCTTTTGTTTTTCAGGATGCATTTCTCCGGCGCTTAGAAAGGATATCTGTCCCGTAGGGTTTTCTATTTCTTCCGGTTCAAAAAGCTGGATGGTTCCGTATTCTCCGTCATATCCTGGTCTTCTTACCACCTGATCGGACCGAAGCCTTCGGATTCCCTCTGCCGTCAGATATCCAGCCTGTTTTTTGATCTCCTCTATGGGGATTTCTCTGAGGATCTCAAACTCTGTTCCAAGATCTTTGAGCATGGTCTCATACTGCTCCTGAACTTTTTTACTGGCAGGCGTTTTTCCCGTAGAAGCGGCGATCACCTCAGGAAGAGGAACAAGATATTCAAAAGGTTTCTTTTCTTTTCGGTCTCTGCCGTCTTCTCTGTCTGAAAGCTGCAATACTCTGTGGTCTACGCCAACTGTTAGTTTCTTTCCACAGATGGGGCAGACTCCGCCATATTTTTCCGCCTCTTTGGGGCTGAGGCAGAGATGGCATTTTCTGTGACCGTCATAGTGATACTTTCCTTCTTCTGGATAAAACTCAATGGTTCCTTCCAGCCCTTTTCCTTCCTGGATGGCCTGATATAAGCCCTGATAGCTTAACTCTATATTAAAAAGATTGGCTTCTCTTCCAAGTTTTGCCGGCGAATGGGCGTCTGAATTAGAAATAAGCTGAAAACGATCCAAAGCAGAAAGCTGCCAGTTCATTGGCGGGTCAGAGGACAATCCTGTTTCCACTGCATGTACATATGGAGACAGATCTTCAAAACATTCCTCTACTGTGTCAAAACCGGAAAATGCGCCAAACATGGAAAAATGCGGCGTCCAGATGTGGGCTGGGATCAGAATGCCCTCAGGACAGATATCCAGAAGGATTTCCAGAAGATCATGACTGTCAAGCCCCAGGATCGGTCTTCCGTCTGAATGAATGTTGCCTATGGTTTCCAGCTTTTTAGAAAGTTTCTCTGCATCTTCAAGGCCAGGAAGAAGGATAACATTATGTACTTTTCTCACTTTTCCGTTTTTCTTATAAATAGAACTGATCTCACCTGAAAGTACAAATCTGGGAGCCTGGCTTCCATAGGAGCTGCTCTCTTCCAGTATGAAGTCCTGCTTCAGACAATACAGCCCCTCCTCTGCAGAGACCAGTTTTTCCTTTAATTCCTCTCTCCAGGCCGGGTGCGTAAAATCTCCTGTACCAAGAATAGAAATCCCCTTTTTTCTCGCCCATAAATCCAGATATTCCGGCGTTCCCTGTTTACTGGTTGCGCGGGAATATCTGGAATGGATATGTAGATCAGCAATTCCTTTCATATGATTTCCCCCTGTGATTAAACGGTAGTGTCAAAAACTACCTGTTTTTTATTGTTTAAATTATTTAAAAACCTTGA
>NZ_CALFLA010000021.1 GCF_937880195.1 uncultured Blautia sp. | reverse complement strand
TATGTTTTTCTCATAGCGATCATCCTTTCTTTGATAACACTATTTTACCATACATTATCCTCAAAATATATAGTAGAGATTTAATTTATTCTATACTAGAAGTTCCTCTTTCATAAGAGAGTTATCTTCTAGGACAGGATTGCCTCTTACCTCTTATTTCCTTGGAAACGAAGACATAAATAAAATGCTAAGCCATAGGTTTTAATCCGTGGCTTAGCACTACTTTTTTAATTCAACTCCGAAAGACAGGTATTATATTCATTTTTTCTCTTTCAGCAATGCTATCTTGAAAAACAGGCAATAAACTAGTACAATGAAGGCAACAAAATATCATTTAATTTCAAAGATACAATGGGGGGACTCAGATATGCGGGTTGGAAAGAGTAAAAAGGCGAATGCTACATGTATCAGAAGGAGTGAAGCCTCATTAAATCACGCTATCCGTAAAATTAAAGAGTCAGGTATTGCCCCTTATGTCAGTGGTCTGTATTTATATGGCAGCTGTGCCAGAAAAGAACAGGATTTTAACAGTGATGTTGATTTGCTGCTTGAACTTTCACCTGACTTTAATACAAAAAGATACAGGGATGTTGTGATTTTACTCAAAGGTTCTGTATCTCCTTCTGCACTGGAACTGCCAGATGTGGACTTAAAGGTCGTAATAGGGGACTCCTGGAAAAGTAACAATATGTTATATTATAAAAATATAAAAATGGAGGGAATTAATGTATGGGAAATTCATTAGAATCATATTTTGACTTTGCAGAAAATGACTATCTCTTTTTTAGACAGGCTTACGATTCTAATGTAAGAGGAAGTGCTTTAGCAGCGCTTGGTCAAAATATATGTGAAAGATATCTGAAACACATTATTTCAGAATATGCGATCCCGGACACAAATCATGAGATGCGCGAAAAGGAATGGATTTTAAAATCACATAGTCTGAACAAACTTATGAAATATATTATGGATGATATGGGAATCAAAATACCAGATGAAGCAGAAACTAATATGGGTGTTATTGACGGATTCTACTTTACCACGAGGTATCCCGGGGCAGATAGTTTTATGCCCACTTCCAGAGATATAGAAAAAGCAAACAGGGCAGTAGAAAGCACACGTAATTTCGTACTTGACGTTTGTCATAAATTAGATCATGAGCAGCTGTAGCTATCATCCTTTCTGAATCCATAAATGGCATCTGCCATTAATTTGACAGATGCCATTTATTCTCCCTTAACCTCTTCTTTAGCTTCTGCAAAAATTTCCAGTATTTTTATCCTTGGATTGTCACATGCTTCGTCAGAAACTTTCCAATCTGAGTACCAGGATCTGCTCCATCAGATTCGAATTTTGGGAAAGAATCAATTGCGTCAATCTTTTCACCTGAAAGCTATTTTAAATAAAAACTATGATAAACTGCATTTTCCAGATCATAGGCTGCCGGTTCGCTGTCTTTCATACTACTGAACCCTGGCCACAGTTCATTCAGAAGCTACATCTGTTCCCCGGTCACGCCAAATTCGTTCATCAGGTCTCCTGCCGCATCCTCTTTGGGTGTTTTTACAGTGATCATATCGGTACTGGCTAATTCTTTTCTTTGAAGAGCATCCAGTTCGTACAGATCTCTGTTCATTTCTTTTTCCTGACCGTTTACTTCAACTTTTAGTATCTCTGCAGAAATCTGAATTTCTCCATCACCAGCTGCCTTTACTTCCCGTATGCCGCCATATAAAGCAGACGAAAAAATCATCATCCCGGACAGTAATATATACATTCCTCTCTTTTTCAAACTTTTGTCCCCCCACCTAAGATGATTATAATGACATTATATCTCCTGTATTTTTTCGTAAAAGATTTCTGCTCTGCTTTTAATCTTTTGACTATAAGCGATTAAGTTAACAGTTTTTATAAAGACTCTTCAAAACTGTTAATATTTTTAATCTTCCCAATAACCACAATAATATCATCCTTTTTCAGAACATTCTCAGGAATTACTTCTGTATTTGTTCCGCTTATATTTTCAATAGCAATAATATTCAGGCGAAATTTTTGACGAAGCTCTATTTCTTCCACTGTTTTCCCATTCAGACTTTCCGGCACCTGGATCTGTCGGATTTCCACATCATGCAGCAGGGCGACATAGTCGATCAGCTGTCCTGACAAAAGTTTTTTTCCAAGGCGGACTGCCATATCGCGTTCCGGATAAACAACCTCTGCACCCAGCTTTTCCAGAACAGCTCCCTGCTCTGCACTGAGAGCCTTTGAAATCACACGGGGAACTCCCAGCTCCAGAACACTCATAGTCGTCAGTATACTTATATCCACCTGCTCACCAATACAGATTATAGCCACGTCACAGTTCTGGATTCCCATTTCCTTCAGAGTTTCTTTATTTAAGTTTTCAACTACGAAAGCATACTCTGTATACTGCCTCATTTCTTTTATTTTGTTTTCATCCCGGTCTGCTACGATCACTTCTTTTCCTGATTCCGCAAGCATAATAGCCAAATCCTCTCCAAAACGGCCAAGCCCTATTACCGCATAAGCTTTTTCCGGTTTTTTCTTAAACATATTCTTTTCCTCTTCTTTCCATTAATACGGATACTTATCCTATTATTACTGTTTCCTCTGAATACCTGATATTCGGCTCCTTGTGATCACTCCATATAGATACCATGGTAATCGCGCCAAGACGTCCTGTAAACATTACCAGTATTGTCACCAGCTTTGCCGCAATTCCCAGTTCAGGAGTGATTCCTGTAGAAAGACCGACAGTACCAAAAGCAGATACCATTTCAAAAAATACCTGCATAAAACTATATTCCGGCTCCAGAACGCACATCAGAAACGTAGACACGCCCACTACTGCGGCTGAAAGCATTGTTATTGTAAAAGCCTTCATAACATTCTGGCTGGAAATACTTCTCTTAAATGCTCCAGTAACCCCGTTGGTACACATACCTCTGGCTTTCTGAGCCATCACAAAAAACGTACTTGTTTTTATACCACCTCCTGTTGATCCCGGAGATGCTCCTATGAACATAAGAAAACATAAGACAAACAGTCCTGCATTGCTGAAGCTTCCCACAGAATATGTAGAAAATCCTGCTGTCCTGGCCGATACACTGTTAAAGAAAGCTCCCATCCAGCTGATATCTTCTGTCATTTTAAGCAGCAGGGTTCCCACTGCCAGGAGAATCACACTGGTGGAAAGAACAATCTTTGAATTAAAAGAAAGCTTTTTAAATCTTTTATTTTTTTTAATATCCAGGATAACAAGAAAACCAATTCCTCCAGCTATGATCAGAAAACAAGTTGTCAGATTAAGCAGTACATTATTCTGATAAGGGATCAGATTTCTAAGACCTCCCAAAATATCAAAACCAGCATTATTAAAAGCAATTGAATGAAAAATACTGATGCCAAGAGCATGCAGCGGGCTGTAATTCTGTACAAAGACTACAAAACTCAAAGCTGCACCAATGCTTTCAAAGCACAGGGTCATGATAAGGATAGCCTTTACCAGCTTCACCATACCTTTCAGATCACCGACATTTAAAGCTTCTTTAACCATAAGCCTGCTTTTGATGCTTACCCTTTTTCCTGCTGCAAGTACAAGACCTACACCTACAGATGTTACGCCCAAACCTCCAATCTGGATCAGTACTGCAATAATCCCCTGTCCCAACGCGGTAAAATGATCTGCTGTGTCCACTACAATCAGACCTGTAACACAGACTGCACTGGTGGATGTAAATAAGGCGTCAATAAACGACACCTCTGCCCCTTCCTTAACAGAGACCGACATTAAAAGCAAAATGGTTCCGATCAGTATCACACTGGCGAATCCCATTGCGATCAGCCTTCCGGGGGATTGTTTTTTTATGAATTGTTTTATATACTTTATCATTTTATTCATAACCTCTTTATCAGAATTGTTGCTGTATAACAAACACACTCCCTCTTTATAAAACTAAAGAGAGAGTGTCAGAATCGTTTTGCATTCTCTGTGTTATTTTGAGAATATCACCAATTGCAGAAGCCTGTCAATA
>NZ_CALFLA010000020.1 GCF_937880195.1 uncultured Blautia sp. | reverse complement strand
GAATCCGGGAACTGGCAAATCTCTCTTATCAGAGAGATATTGTCACCTTTTCGGATTTTCTTAATTTAAACGAACAAAGTCTGGTAAAAAGCCAGGCATCGCAATTTCCAGGAGTAGTAATGGAAGGCTTTGGAGGATATGATCAGGCAGAGCGTCAGATGATCGCATTTCATCCTGATGCTCTTGTTTTTTCCTGGGATTATCCGATCTGCTGTATCAAGGTGGAGCCAAAAGCGCTGAAGTTTTCTGAACCGCTTACCCACAGAGATTATCTCGGAACAGTTCTTGGGTTGGGAGTGGAGCGGTCTGTAATAGGCGATATTCTGGTTCAGGACCATGGCGCCTGGATATTCTGCCATAAAAAGATCAAGGACTTCCTTTTGGAGAATCTCTGCCGGGTACGCCATACAACAGTGACTGCTTATTCTGTAGAAGATCCCAGCGAAATGCCTGAACCAAAGCTTTCCCCTGTTTTTGGAACCTGTTCCTCCATCCGGCTGGATGCGCTGATCGCCATTGCTTTTCAGTCTTCCAGAAGCAGCATGGTTTCTTTTATTGAAAGCGGGCAGGTATTTGTAAACGGAAAGCTTGTAACCTCCAACGGCTATGAGCCTTTGGAAGGGGATATCATTTCTGTCCGCGGCAAAGGCCGTTTTCGTTTTGACGGAATACAGGGCAAAACAAAAAAAGGCAGGACGTCTGTAACTCTTATGAGATACGTATAAAAACAGGAGGATGACAGGATGGAAAAAGAAATCTTAAAGGTAAAAAGGGATGGAGAATTTTATTATCCCATATATTTTAAAAACAATTTCAACGACCTGGCAGACGCCATAAAAGAAGAAGGACTAGCAGACAGATCCCTCTGTATTGTTACTGACTCCAACGTTTCGCCACTTTATGCTGAGGCAGTAAAAACAGAATTAAAAAAGGTCTGCTCCAGTGTTTTTCTTTTTGTGTTTGAAGCAGGAGAAGCAAACAAAAACCTCCGTACCATACAGTCTTTGTATCAATTTCTGATCCAAAACAAAATAGACAGAAAGGGTATTCTTGCAGCTCTTGGCGGCGGCGTTACAGGCGATCTTACAGGGTTTGCTGCCGCAACCTACCTTCGGGGCATTGATTTTATCCAGATACCAACCACGCTTCTCGCCCAGGTAGACAGCAGCGTAGGAGGTAAAACAGGCGTTGACTTTGAACAATATAAAAACATGGTGGGAGCATTTCATCAGCCCCGCTTTGTTTATATGAATATGGAAACCCTAAAAACTCTTCCTGCCAGTGAGTTCGCCTGCGGCATGGGGGAAGTATTAAAAACAGGTCTGATCTGTGACGGAGATTTTTTCCGCCGGGTATGCAAGGAGCATAATCTGATCAGATCCTTGGATAATAACGTTTTGTCTTCGGTAATCCGCCGTTGCTGCCAGATAAAAGTCGGCGTTGTAGAGCGCGATCCAAAAGAAATGGGAGAGAGGGCGCTTTTAAATCTTGGTCATACAGTAGGACATGCTGTAGAAAAGCTAAAAAACTTCCAGCTTCTCCACGGACAATGTGTGGCGGTTGGAATGGCGGCTGCTGCATGGATTTCCAAAAGCAGAGGGCTTCTTACTGAGGAAGAATATAAAGAGATCCTGAATGGCTGCTGCCTTTACGATCTTCCAGTGACAGTAGAGGGACTTTCCCAGCAGGAGGTTCTGGCCGCTATAAAAAATGACAAGAAAATGGAGCAGGGACAGATCAAATTCATTCTCATGAAGGGAATTGGATGCAGCTTTATTGACAGGACAGTTTCGGATCAGGAACTGCTGGAGGCCCTCCAGGTGATCCTTCAATGACTTCAATAAAAGAAAACGCCCGACTGAACAAAGCCTGTCCAGAAGCCCTATCCTGGCTTTTATGGGGCTTTTTGTTCCTTGGCCTTACATTCTTTGACCAGTGGACAAAAAGCCTGGCAAAAGGTCATTTACAGGGCACAGAGGGGATTACCCTGATTCCCTCTGTACTGAAACTTTCTTATTTGGAAAACCGGGGAATGGCATTTGGAATGTTTCAGGGCAAACAGTTTATTTTTATTGGTTTATGTCTTGTATTTCTGATCCTGCTTCTGTATCTTTTTGCCAGGATTCCCAAAACCTTTTTTTATCTTCCTCTAATGATAACAGGGGCTATTCTCGGAGCAGGGGCGCTTGGCAATCTGATCGACAGGATTTTTCTTGGATATGTGGTGGATTTTATTTATTTTCCCCTCATTGATTTTCCTGTCTTTAACGTGGCGGATATTTTTGTAGTGTGCGGCGGATTTAGCCTGGTGCTGCTGAGTATTTTTTATTACCAGGATGAAGATTTTGATTTTATTACAAAAAAAAGGAAAAACTCATGAATGTATTAAGTTTTACTGTAGCTTCGGATACTGTTTCTGTGCGGATCGACCGTTATCTTACAGAACAGTGCCCGGAGCTGTCACGTTCTTATATCCAGAAACTTTTAAAAGACCAAAAAGTGAAGGCTGACCATAAAACCGTAAAAGCCAATTACAAAGTTCAGCCAGGACAGGAGATCGTTGTAGAAATTCCAGACGCAGAGCCTCTTGACATTCAGCCGGAGGATATCCCTCTTGACATTCTCTATGAAGATCCTTATCTTCTTGTGGTAAATAAGCCAAAAGGGATGGTAGT
Source organism: uncultured Blautia sp. (assembly GCF_937880195.1). Taxonomy (GTDB): domain Bacteria; phylum Bacillota; class Clostridia; order Lachnospirales; family Lachnospiraceae; genus Blautia_A. The sequence continues at coordinate 3,719 of NZ_CALFLA010000020.1, read as the reverse complement.
GCATCCGGCGGCAGGTCATACGGGAGGAACCCTTGTCAATGCAGTAATGGCACACTGCGGAGAAAATCTTTCTGGGATCAACGGCGTTCTGCGTCCCGGGATCGTTCACAGGATCGACAAAGATACAACCGGAGCCCTTCTTGTCTGTAAAACGGATGAGGTTCACCGTAGTCTTGCAGAGCAGTTAAAAGAACACTCCATCAAAAGGAGATACCGCGCCATTGTCCGCGGAAACTTAAAAGAAGACACAGGAACCATTGAAGGTCCTATCGGGCGTCACCCTACAGACCGGAAAAAAATGGCAATTAATTACAAAAACGGAAAAGACGCTGTCACTCATTATAAGGTTCTGGAACGGTTTGGACAGTATACGTATGTGGAATGCCGCCTGGAAACAGGACGTACCCATCAGATCCGTGTACATATGTCCAGTATCGGCCATCCACTTCTTGGAGATACTGTATATGGTTCGGGAAAAGATCCTTTTCACCTGGAAGGTCAGACACTCCATGCAATGATCCTTGGTTTCATACATCCTATCACTGGTGAATATATGGAATTTTCCGCTCCTTTGCCTGAATATTTTTTAAAATTATTAGAAAAATTAAGAAAATAGTTTGCATTCCACTGAGAATAATGTATAATATATATCAGAAATATTTTTCGCAGAAGGGAGCGTGCAGCCTATGAGTAACACTACAAGTTCAATAATCACCATTGGAAGAGAGTATGGCAGCGGAGGAAGACAGATCGGTCAGGCAGTTGCCAAATATTTCGGCATTAAATGCTACGACAAAGAGCTGCTTGAACACGCAGCAAATGACAGCGGCATCTGTAAGGAGCTTTTTGAACATCACGATGAGAAGCCCACCAACAGCTTTTTATATTCCCTTGTTATGGATACCTATTCTTTTGGTTATTCTTCTGCGGGATTCAACGATATGCCCATGAATCACAAGATTTTCCTGGCTCAGTTTGACGCTATCAAGAAATTGGCGGGAGAGGGTCCCTGCGTTATGGTAGGCCGCTGCGCCGACTATGCGCTTTCTGACTGGCCGGACTGCTTCAGTATCTTTATTCATGCGGATATGGATGCCAGAATCCGCCGCATTGCTTCCAAATACGGTAAAACCGATAAAGAAGCCAAGGATATCATTAATAAGACAGATAAGAGCAGAGCAAGCTATTATAATTATTACACCAATAAAAAATGGGGATCTGCCAAAGATTATAACCTTTGTATTGACAGCGGCAAACTTGGTCTTGATAACGCTGCTAAGGTTATTATTGACGCAATCCAGATTTTTGACGCTTCCAAGAAAAAATAAAAAATCAATTTTATAATTTCAGCGCCGGAAGAACGCAAATGTTTTCCCGGCGTTTTTTATTAGAGGAGACAATTATGAGATTATTAATACAGCGTGTGCTTGAAGCAAAAGTAACTGTAGATGGAAATACAACAGGAGAGATCGGAAAAGGGCTTCTTGTTTTTATTGGAGCTGGAAGAGAAGATACTCAGGAGACAGCGGATAAGTATCTGAAAAAACTTCTGGGACTTCGGATCTTTGAGGATGAAAACGGCAAAACAAATCTTTCTTTGAAGGATGTGGACGGCCAGTTGCTTCTTGTTTCCCAGTTTACCCTGTATGCCAACTGCAAAAAGGGAAACCGTCCAAGTTTTATCGAAGCAGGCGATCCTAAGGCGGCAGAGGCACTTTATGAATACATGATCCAGGAAGCCCAAAAACAAGTTCCAGTTGTACAACACGGAATCTTTGGCGCAGATATGAAAGTTTCTCTTACTAATGACGGACCGTTTACCATTTGTCTGGACGAACATATTTTATAATAACAGAGGTAAATGAAAAAAGACAAAAAGGGGTTAGTCAGGCGCTATAAAACAGCAGGGCGCCTGCTTTTCCTTTCATGTATATCTATACGACAAACCCGAGTTTTTCATATAGATATAGACAAAAGAACCACTTCTATGATATAATTTCCTTAATTTGATACAAAATCACCCATATTGACTTAAAACAAGGAGCTGCAATATATGGAAAACAAACAGACTTATCATGAACACACAGATATCGAAAACACCCTGCGACTTCGACAAGTTCTTGCAACCCTGCCGCCTTTTTGTAAAGATTATTTTCGAGCCATTGACGCAACTACAACTGCAAAAACACGGATTTCCTATGCTTATGATATTCGTATCTTTTTTCAATTTCTTCTGGAAACCAATCCATCTCTTAAGGATAAATCCATGACAGACCTTACGGTGCAGATTCTTGATCAGGTCAAGGCTGTGGATCTTGAAGAATATCAGGAATATCTAAAGGTTTACCAGAATCATAATGCAGATAAGCTGGAAACCAACGGGGAACGCGGACTAAAGCGTAAAGTATCTGCTCTAAGAAGTTTTTATGCTTATTATTATAAAAGGGAAATGATTGAAACCAATCCATCTGTGCTTGTAGATGTACCAAAGATCCACGAAAAAAGCATTATCCGTCTGGATACCGACGAAGTTGCCCTTCTTCTGGATCATATTGAACACGCCGGCGATTCTCTTACTGGTCAGAAACGTGTGTTCTGGGAAAAGACCAAGGAACGGGATCTGGCCATTGTCACCCTGCTTCTCGGGACCGGAATCCGTGTTTCAGAATGTGTGGGACTGGATATTGAAGATGTTGATTTTAAAAATAATGGAATAAAGGTTACCCGTAAGGGCGGAAATGAAATGGTTGTTTATTTTGGGCCTGAAGTGGAAAAAGCGTTAAAGGCTTATCTGGAAGTCCGCGAAAACATTACTCCCCTCTCCGGCCACGAACATGCGCTCTTCTATTCTGCCCAGCGTAAAAGGATCGGCGTCCAGGCTATTGAAAACCTTGTAAAAAAATATGCCCGAGAAATCACAACCACTAAGAAGATCACCCCTCACAAGCTTCGCAGTACCTACGGCACAGCCCTTTACCAGGAAACAGGGGATATTTACCTTGTAGCGGACGTTCTGGGACATAGAGACGTAAATACTACCAAGAAGCATTACGCGGCCTTAGACGACGCCAGACGGCGCCAGGCGGCCACTGCGGTAAAATTAAGGGAGGACTGACGCCCTCCCCATCTAATTATAAGAAAACGTTTCCCTCGGATTAAGAATCCGGTCATTGCAGCCTGTACAGGCAAGCCGGATATTTGTGACACGTCCCTAGTATCCTCCTCTATAGGTCGTGTATTCTCCTAATATATCCCGTACAGCATGATATCGCTTTTCTTCTGTTGTTTTTTTATTTATCTGATTATTTGTCTTTGTTTTTCAGATCCCGAAGCATTTCCTCCACAGTCTTTCCGATCAGTGGGTGACGCTTCCATGGAGCCAGCTGATTCATGGGAATCAGAACAAAATTTCTCAGCTGCATTTCAATATGAGGGATATGAAGTTCCGGCGTATCCAGAATAAGATCATCATAAAGCAGAATATCCAGATCCAACGTCCGGGGACCCCAGTGGATTTTTCGGACACGGTTAGCCTCCTGTTCGATCTGGTGGAGAGCCAGAAGAAGCTCTTCCGGATCTAGCATTGTTCGAAGCTCCAATACCCCGTTAAGAAAATCATCCTGATCCGTCACTCCGTAAGGCGCTGTCACCAGAAAATCGGAAACAGCCTTTACCTGACAGTCTTTTCTTTCATCCAGCCGCTTTACTGCCATATCTAG
>NZ_CALFLA010000019.1 GCF_937880195.1 uncultured Blautia sp. | reverse complement strand
TCCGAAAAGGTGACAATATCTCTCTGATAAGAGAGATTTGCCAGTTCCCGGATTCGCTTAATGAAAAAAATGTCCTTTTCCATTGTGTAATTAATATCCTGCTCTTACAGACGGAACAGATCCTCCTAAAATATTCTGGAGATCACCGGTGATATCAACATTGGCCGGGCCAAGAACAAAGATATAACTAGATACCTTCTGCAGGCTTCCGCCAAGGGAGTAGCATGCACCAGAAGTAAAATCAATGATTCTCTGAGCCAGTTCCACATCAATGCCTTCAAGATTCAGGATCACTGTTGAATTGTCTACCAGAGTATCTGCAATCTCACGGGTATCTTCCATAGATGACGGCTTGATCACACAAACTTCCATATTTACAGAAGAAGAGCTCCTTCTGCTGCTTCTCATAGGAGTGATCTTGGAAGATGCGGCAGCGCGGACTGGGCGTTCCTGCTTAACAGGCGCAGCCTTGGCAGGTGTCTTGGAGACAAATTTCTGCACAGGCTCTTCCGGTTCCTCCTCATCCAGATCGTCATATTCATCATACTCGTCTCTGGAGTCCTTTTTCTTGCCAAATTTCTGGAAGAATTTCTTTACCGGTTTATCTTCCTGCCCATCATCCAGGAAATCATCATCAGACTCGTCCATGATGTCATCATCCAGAAATTCCTCATCATCATAGTCATCATTCAGTTTCACTGCATCTAAAAGCTTATCTAAAACGCTCATTTTATTCTCCAATCCTGTTTGTTTTTATCACTAACGCACATAGTTTCTTTCGCCAAAGATTCCTGTTCCTACACGAACCATGGTAGCGCCCTCCTGGACGGCAACCTGATAGTCTCCGGTCATGCCCATGCTCAAAGCGCTCATACTAACATTATTAATGTTTTTTGCTCCGATGTCAACACTTAATTTTTTTAATTGTCGGAAAAACACACGATTTTCCTCAGGATCCTCTACATATGGAGCAATTGTCATAAGGCCGCGAACCTGTATATGAGGAAATTCTGCTATTTTTTCTGCAAGAGGAAGGACTTCGTTTATTTTCAGTCCAAATTTGCTTTCTTCCTCTGCTACGTTTACTTCCAAAAGGATGGGGACCTGGATCCCGCGCTTTGCTCCCTCCTGTTCAATGGTCTCCGCCAGTCTGAGAGAATCAACAGAATGAATCATTGCCGCTTTATCTACGATATATTTTACTTTGTTTCTCTGTAAATGGCCGATCATATGCCATTGGATGTCCTGGGGAAGTTGAGAATATTTGTCCATGATCTCCTGTACCTTATTTTCTCCAAAGAACCGCGCTCCTGCGTCATAAGCTTCCTGAAGGAGGGATACGGGTTTTGTTTTGCTCACTGCGATCAGAGTAACCTCTTTTGGATCTCTTCCTGCAAGTTTACATGCCTCGTTAATATTGCGCTGTACCTGCTCCAGATTTTCAGTTATCATAATTCAGCCTCCAGACTAATACAAAATATCTTCTTCTTTTACTTTATCTGCATTGCGGACAATATGGTCATAACGGGAAAGACCGTAAGAGGTGTTTTTGGACACAATGGCATATTCTTCATTCTGATCCAGTACTTCGATCCTGCGGAAAACCGCATATCCCTGATTCGTGCAGTATACGCCTTCCAGAACGCCTACATCCTTTATCACATACCGGCTCTGATCTTTTGGACAAACTACCACATCGCCCTCTTTAAAGTTCTTTTTCTCTACATAATAAATATAACTTGGTTCTGTCTTTTCTTCAGGTTTGTCTGAAGCCTCCCCTTCCGCCGGGGCGGTTACAGGAGCCTGGGCGTTTTCATTCTCAAGCTGCGCATAAATATCAGCTTTTACAAAAGTGGAAGCGCTGCTGCCGTTTTTGTCAGAACCCTCTATAAGAAAGCCTGCCGCATTGGTTTTCTTATCTGTTGTCAGATATTTAGATGGGATTTTATAAAATTCCTTTGTGACAATGGAGGAAAGTGGGATTTTAAGACCAGTAACCGTATTTGTCACAAGCTCTATTTCCAGGAAACGGTCAGAGGCATAGCGGATCAATCCTTTGTTGAAATCAATCTGCCCATATTTCTGCCCGTCGATCTCTATAATGGAAAAATCGCCGTTTTGCGTCATATCATCTTTCAGGAATTTAACTCTTACTACAGTACGGTCAGCAAGTTTAGCTGCCTGCTTCGTACTTAAAGGTATAAGAAGACTCCAGCGTTCATCTGTTACCAGTGTGTAGATCGGATCGCCTGCGCTGACCGCCCCGTCTTTTTTCAAGTCTGTTTCATGATAGGCATTCTGGTCAAAATCTGCAGAAGAAAGAGTAGAAACGCTCTTACTTTCATATCCGTCCATGGAATAAAGCACAATCCCATCGCTGTCCGCTTTATGAATAGCATTGCCGCCTATGACAGCAACGCCGCCAGTTGAGGTATCTGTTCCTGCATACTGAAGGATATCGCCTTCCAGAGTATATTTAAAACTATAAGTATTATTGAATTTACTGGGGTTAAATCCCTTAGAGAAATTCATCATATCATTGCGTATATCCGCAACCTCTTCAGCAGTAAGCTGGGGATCGGTCTGTGGGTTTTTGGAAGCGCTGATCCCGTAAACTGCGCCATTGGCATTGATCTTATTTCCCTCTCTGGCATAATAATTTACATAGCCGTCAGTATCTGTTTTATAAATGGTTTCCTGACGGATGGCAAGACCTGTGTAGGTTTCATTTCGGGATAAAGGCCCGGAAATTACCTGGTAGGATTCTATCTGGTCAGAGGTCAGATAGAGAATAAGGCTGAACATCATATAAAGAAATAATACCCCAAAGAGCATGGTTCCGATGTTCAGGCCAAAAATATTTCTGATTCTGGAAAGAAGTCCAGGGCTCTTTGGAGATTTATTATTATCAGGCAAAAAAAGACTCCTTTCATATTCCTTGATCTAAGTATACCAGGTCATTGTACCATTTTTCTTTATATATGACAAGAAAAAAGATAGGGTTTTGTTACTGCCTGCGAACATATTTTCCGAATATTTGTTTGCCAACTGCAAAAAAGTATGATATAATTGTAAAAACATGGCGATACGAATTTTGGAGGTATAAAATATGGCTTACGGCAGAATCAGTAAGAAACAGCAGGAAATACTTGACTATATCAAAAATGAGATTCTGAACAGAGGATTTCCTCCCGCAGTACGTGAGATCTGCGAGGCAGTCCATCTGAAATCCACCTCGTCTGTCCACTCCCATCTGGAGGCCCTGGAAAAGAACGGCTATATCCGCAGGGACGCTACGAAGCCGAGAGCTATTGAGATTCTGGACGATCAGTTTAATCTTGTACGCCGAGAGGTTGTAAACGTGCCTCTGGTGGGTACAGTGGCTGCCGGACAGCCGATTCTTGCAGTAGAGAATGTGGAAGGCTATTTTCCGGTTCCGGCAGAATTTATGCCAAACGCACAGAGTTTTATGCTGAGAGTCAAGGGAGACAGCATGATCAATGCAGGAATTTTTGACGGAGACCAGGTCCTTGTAAAACAGCAGTCTTCTGCCGAAAATGGAGATATGGTGGTAGCTCTGATTGAGGATTCAGCCACTGTAAAGACATTTTATAAAGAGGATGGATATTACAGACTTCAGCCGGAGAATGATGACATGGATCCAATCCTGGTTCATGGTAATCTGCAGATTCTTGGTAAGGTATTTGGAGTATTCCGTTTTTATCAATAACAAAAATAAATGAAATCCCCCTGCTCTGTTTTGCAACAGAAGGCAGGGGGATTTTTGCTGTGATGCAGAAATTTAGCATTTATTTACAGCAACATAAAATAGTTTACATAATCTTAATACAGTAAACCAACTAAAAGGATTATTCCTCTTTTAAGAAGTCTTCCATATCAATTACTTTACCGTCGCGCCAGATCCTTTCCAGATCATAGAAAAGACGGTTTTCTTCATCAAAGACATGGATGATCAGATCGCCATAATCCATAAGGATCCAGCTTGAATTTTTTGTTCCTTCGATCTGCTTGGGTTCATATCCTGCCTTGTTCATCATTTCATCTACGTTATCTACCATAGCCTGAACCTGATTCTGATTGCTTCCGCTTGCAATAATAAAATAATCTGCCAGAACAGATACCTGGTTGATGTCAATAACTTTTACATCCATAGCCATTTTGTCATCCAGAGCTTTCAGGGCAATCTTTGTCATTTCTTTTTCACGATTCATTATTAATGCTCCTTTCCGGCAAAAGCCTTAATCAGTCTGTTTCTGTTCATGTACGTCCTTATAAAAGAGAAAGGCGTCTCTGGTAGCGGAATCAATATCTTTAGGATTTTCTTCCAGATAGGCCAAAGTATCTTTTAGAATTTCATACATACATTCATCCAAATCCTGAAATGCCAGATTTCTTACTTTTTCAAGATTAGGCGCTTTATTCCTTGCCGGTTCAATATAATCTGCAATATATATTATTTTTTCCAAAAGGGTCATGTCCGGCTTTCCGGTAGTGTGCCATGTAATTGCTGAGAGAACTTCGCTGTCACGTACTCCATATTTATCTTTGGCTACATAGGCGCCTAATTTGGCATGAAGAAGGAAAGGATGCTCCTTTTCAAAGTCAGAAACAGGAACCTTATAGCTTTCGCAAAGTTTCAGTTTCTTTTTGTTTGGAATACATTTGGCGCAGTCATGAAGAAGCCCGGCGGCCTGGGCTTCATTTATGTTACAGCTGTGGGCCATGGCGAGGGCAGCGCTTGTATACATAACGCCCAACGTGTGATGAAACCGGTCTTCATCAAGATATTTTTCCAGCTTCTTCTGTATTTTTAAAAAATCATATTCTGCCATTATCCCCTAAGGTCTCCTTCTGGTGTAAGATAAATGTTATGATCCCGAATATAGGAAACAACTGAGTCCGGGACATAATAACGAATGCTCTTTCCTTCCTGGATCCATTGGCGGATCAGTCTGCTGGAAATATCAATATTTAAAGTATCCAGCCGTATAAAGCATCCTTTGTATTGTTGGGAAAGATATGTCATTTCCTGATCCAGACTGTTTGCCGGAATATGATTTCTTGCCGCAACCACAATGGTACATGCCTGGCAGATCCTTGACGGTTTTTTCCATGTGGCAAAATCGTAAAGGGAGTCTGCCCCGATAATAAAATAGTAATCCGTATCTGGATTTTGCTTTTTTAGAGTTTCCAAAGTCCGGTAAGTATAGGTATACCCATCCTCATTCATTTCGATTAAGGAAAGCTCAAAATGAGGATTGCCGCTAATGGCTTTTTGGACCATGGAAACACGCTCGTCGTTGCTTGCCTGACCTTGACGGTTTTTTTTATGGGGAGGATTGCCGCTGGGCATAAACCATACCTTATCAAGGCCCAGCTGTTCATAGGCTTTTTCTCCAAGAATCAGATGCCCTACATGAATAGGATCAAAGGTACCTCCCATGATCCCTATTTTTTTTCGCACACCCATGTTTATTCCTCCTGATCTTATGGCAGGATGATCTTTTTCTTGTCTTTCTTTCCTTCGCGGTAAAGAACGATCTTACGTCCGATCACCTGAACAACCTGGGAATGGGTTCTTTCTGCAAGAACCTCCGCCATCTGACGGGGATCGTCAAGACAATTCTGAAGCACGCTGATCTTGATCAGTTCTCTTGCCGCAAGGGCCTCCTCTACGGAAGCAGTATTTTCAGGCGTAACACTGCCTTTTCCAAGCTGAAGGACGGGATCCATTTTCATAGCCAGACTCTTCAGGTAAGCTCTTTGTTTACTTGTCATTTTTGTGACCAGCCTTTCTTAAAAATACTTATTTGTAATAATCAAAATCAAAACCGTACATGCGGACCGTATCGCCCTCTTCAATTCCGGCTTTTTCCAGTTCTTCAAGGATTCCTCCGTCTTTTAAGAAGCGCTGGAAGAAAGCAAATCCTTTTTCAGAATCAAGGTTGGTATATCCCAGCATTTTTTCAATCTTGGGTCCTTCTACAATAAAGATATGAGGATCATTCTCTGCCTTAAGAATAGTATAAGGAAGGTTCTCTGTAATAAGAACATCCTCCGGGAAAAACTCCTGTTCAAAGGTGATGCGTTTAGCAGGACACTGATTCAGAAGTTCTCTGATTCCAAAAAGAAGTTCGCGGATTCCCTGTCCTGTTGCTGCTGAAATAGGATAAACCTGGATTCCTTTTGATTCGAACTCTTTTTTCAGACGGGCTATTGGATCCTCATCTCCATAAATACAGTCAACTTTGTTGGCTGCGATCAGCTGCGGTCTGGCTGCGATTTCAGGATTGTAGGCTTCCAGTTCTTTGTTGATCTTATAGATATCATCTACTGGATCCCGTCCTTCTGTAGAAGCCGCATCTACAATATGAACCAGAACTCTGGTTCTTTCGATATGGCGAAGAAACTCATGTCCGAGTCCCACGCCTTCTGACGCTCCTTCGATCAATCCAGGAATATCAGCAATGACAAAACCGCCGTTTTCTGTATCTACTACGCCAAGATTTGGGCTTAATGTAGTAAAATGATAGTTGGCAATCTTTGGCTGTGCGTTGGTGACTCTGGAAAGAAATGTGGATTTTCCTACATTAGGAAATCCTACAAGACCTACGTCAGCAATTACTTTCAGTTCCAGAAGAACCTCAAGTTCCTGGGCTGGCTGTCCTGGCTGAGCATATTTGGGAACCTGCATGGTGGCTGTTGCATAGTGCTGGTTGCCTTTTCCGCCTGAGCCGCCTTTTAAAACAATCTGTCTTCTGTTGTCGCCGGACATATCGGCAATGACTTTACGGGATTCGGCATCCATTATGACTGTTCCTTCTGGAACTTTCAGCACAATGTCCTTACCGTCTCCTCCGTGGCAGCGTCTTTTACCGCCTTCTTCGCCGTCCTGCGCTTTAAATTTTCTTTTATGCCTGTAATCTCCCAGAGTGTTCTGTCCCTCGTCCACTTCAAAGATAACGTCTCCGCCTCTTCCGCCGTCCCCGCCATCCGGACCGCCGTTAGGTACGTACAGCTCTCTGCGGAAGCTTACATGGCCGTCTCCGCCCTTACCAGAACGGATAATGATTCTTGCTCTGTCTGCAAACATAAATTACTCCTTATACTGTAAACAAAAGGCTTCAAACCTGGACGATTTGAAGCCTTACGCTAACTGATTATTCTGCCTCTACCGGAACGATGGAAACCTGTTTCTTATCGCGTCCTTTTCTGGTGAATCTTACAACACCATCTGTCAGTGCAAATAATGTATAGTCTTTACCGCAGCCTACATTCACGCCTGGGTGAATCTTGGTTCCACGCTGTCTGTAAAGGATGTTTCCAGCTTTTACAAACTGTCCGTCTGCTCTTTTGGCGCCAAGTCTCTTGGACTCGGAGTCACGGCCGTTCTTTGTAGAACCAACACCTTTTTTATGTGCGAATAACTGAAGGTTCATTTTCATCATGTCGTTACACCTCCCTGACTTTTACTTTTAAATACCTTTTAGAATAGCTATGCTCAATTTCTGTCAGTCCGAGAACAAGGGAATCCATCAGAAGGGTTCCGCCCTCTGATACAGAATCTGTAAAAACAAAAGATACATAACCGTCTTTTGCTTTTACGGAAATCTGATCATGGGTAAGAGTATCAAGGGAATTTACCGTATTGATCACCAGAGCGGAAACTGCAGCACATACAATGTCCTGCCCTTCCTCGGCATAACCGGCATGTCCTTTTGAAGTAAACTCTTTATAAACATTGTTCTTCTTCGTGACTGTCACTGTAATCATACAAACACCAGATTAAGCGTTGATCTTTTCGATTTTAACTTTTGTAAACTGCTGTCTGTGACCGTTTTTCTTGTGATATCCAGTTTTTCTTTTGTACTTGTAAACGATGACTTTTTTAGCCTTGCCGTTCTCAACTACAGAAGCGGTAACACTGGCATCTTTTACGTCTTCTCCAACCTTTAATCCGTCATTGCTGACTGCGATTACGTTATCGAATGTTACGGTTTCACCAGCTTCAACACCGAGTTTCTCAACTCTGATCACGTCGCCCTCGGCAACTTTGTACTGTTTACCACCTGTTGCAATAATTGCGTACATCTGTGGCACCTCCTGTAAAATTTACTCGCCAAATATGGTGGGCAGTTATTCAATAACCGCCGCTTTAACCTCTTTGTGCGGCATACTACTGCATGATAACACGAGAATAGCTGTTCGTCAAGAGGATATAAAATATTTTTTTCTTATTTTTGATCAGTCTCATTTTTACAACCGGGCGTCTCTGTGATTCTTTGTAAAATTAACAAAAAGTGCAGAAAGTGAGACGCGTTCTCCTTTTATCTGCAGAAGGGAATTTCTTATGCCAAAACCAAGAACATCTACCGGAGAAAAGAATCTGATCAGCCAGAGGCTTATTGAACTTCGTCGGAGTAACAATATGTCTCAGCGCTCGTTAGCCTATCAGCTTCAATTAAGGGGCTACGATATGGATAAAAATGTGATCACCAGGATCGAAACCAATAAAAGATATGTAACGGATCTGGAATTGAAAGCTTTTACTGAGATATTCCATGTTTCTTATGAATATCTGATTGAAGGAAAGTAAGTATTCATTCAGAAAAGTCCCCGGATCTCCTCCATAACAGGCCTGCGGACTTTTTTTCTTGTCATCTCCAGAATATGAAGCGGCGTAATGTCAATGGCTCTGCATTTTACAGGATCCTTTCGGAGGTATTTCTGAAGCACGTGGAACAGCTCCTGCTGGTGGTCCGGATTTTCCATATTGATAAAATCAATTAAAATAATTCCCGAAAGATTTCGAAGCCGGATCTGGCGGGCGATTTCTCTTGCTGCCTCTAGATTGATCTTACGGTAGGTTTCCTCTGCTTTTTTCTTGCCAGTATACTTACCGCTGTTTACATCTATGGAAACAAAAGCCTCTGTCTGCTGGATTACAAGAAATCCTCCGCTTCCAAGCCATACTCTTTCTTGACAGATCTCTTCTACTGCGTTTTCCAGCCGGGCCAGCTTATAAAGGGGAAGAAGACGGTCTTCATAAAAACGAAGCTTTCCAGCTTCCTCCGGTATAAAATCCTCCAGGTACAGGCGAAGTTTCTGGAAGATTTCTGGAATATCGGTAACAATTTCCTCCAGGCTCCGGCTGTACATATCTCTGACTGCCTCCAGATAAAAAGGTTCTGCTTCATATAGGAGGCTGAAACAGGTACGGTTCCTGCCGTTGACCGCTACTCTCTGATAGAGGGCTTTTAAAAAGGTCAGTTCATGGAAAAATTCTTCTTTTGATGCTTCTGCAGCATTTGTCCGGGCGATCAGCCCATAGGGCCTGTTTTTTATTTCTCTTTCTGGTTCCAGCCACTTATTCAGCGTACTGCTCTCTTCCTTAGATAATTTACTGGAAAATCCTATTTTTTTGTTTCCTGTTGTAAGGACAAGGTACTTACCTGTAAAATTCAGATTAGTGGTCAAAGCAGGAAGCTTTCCCTTCATAGCGTCCCGCTCTACCTGAACTAAAAGCTCGTCTCCGGCTCTAAGAGGAGCCTCGCCTTTTCTTCCGGCTGTAAAAATAGCTCCTTCTGTCTGGTTCAGGGGCAGATATCCCATAAGCCCGTCTCCAAACCGAATAAAAGCCGCCTGAATATTGGAAACAATATTTTCAACCTGACCTACATAAATATTATGAAGGATGCTTTTTTTGTCAGAAGCTTCCAGACGAAGCTCCATGATCTTCTGTTCTTCTGAAATGGCGCAAATCCTGCAAAGACGGTTGCGGATGCCCATTTCTGTGATGATCAGCTTACTCAACTTCTTCTCCCAGCGCTTCCAGGGGAACAAAATGAGGCGCAGCTTCATCCCCTGTATTCGCGTAGACTTCTCTTCGTTCAATCATATATGCAAAGGGCTGAGCCTCTTCTCCGAGAAAATGAAGGAAGGTGTCCATTACAAGCTCGGGCTTTGTATAATTGGAGCTGGCAGAGGCAAGCTGCATAAATATTCCATCCTCCAAAAGCTCCATGCGGTAAATATATGGACGGATATCTACGGTCTTTTCACTTCGTTTTGTTTTTTTTGTTACAAGCAGTTCCTTTTGCGCAAGAAAATCTGAAAGCTGCTCTCTCCAGGAAGGACAGACAGGTTCTCTGCCGGGACGAAAAGCCACCAGATAGTCTGCTGCCGCTACAAGAGCCATTGCCGTACTTGCCTTTCCGTCTTCTACCTTACGAGCAGAGGACACGGTTACGCCCTCTGCCATAACAGCGTTCAGGCGCTTTTCGATTTCCTTTGTGGGAACTGTTTCTGTCAGCTCTATATCGAAATATTCTCCAAGACTTGTAGTTCCTACGCCAAGAGGCGCTGCAAAGGACATGATCATATGAGGACTATAGCCGCCGGAAAAGGCAGCAGGAAGTTCTGCTCTTCTGACTGCTTTTTGAAAGTAGCGCATAGTGTCCAGATGACCCACAAACTTCATGGCTCCTGTTTTTGTAAATTTAATTCTTACTTTCAAAGCAAACACCTCCTCCATATTTTTTTGCTCCGCATCCAGAACATTTTTGACGGCAGTTAGGAGTGACAGATTCTTCCTTTGCCTGTTTCCATTCCTGGATCAGGAATTTCTTTGATACGCCTGCGTCAATAAAATCCCATGGAAGGATTTCGTCGGTGCTTCTTTCGCGGAGCGTATAAAATTCCATATCCACTCCTGTTTCTGCAAAAGCTTTTTTCCAGATTTCATACCGGAAACTTTCTGACCATGCGTCGTAAAGAGCGCCAAGTTCATATGCCTTAAGGATAACAGAAGAACATCTTCTGTCTCCTCTTGCAAGAAAGCCTTCCAGGACAGTAACGTCCGGTTCATGCCAGCTGTATTTGATGCTTCTTTGATTTAACTGGGAACGGATCTCATTTTTTACTACTTTTGCCTTATCGATAAATTCCTCTTCACGGAACATGGACGCCCACTGGAATGGGGTGAAGGGCTTTGGTACAAAGAAGGATGTACTTACATTGATCTGAACTTTGCCGTTTCGTTTATCCTTGGGGATTTCATAATAACGCTCTGCGATTTTTTCAGCAAGATGGGCGATCCCCTTCATGTCTTCTTCTGTTTCTGTAGGAAGTCCAAGCATAAAATAAAGTTTTACACGGTTCCATCCGCCTTCAAAGGCTTCGCCTGCCCCATGGAGGATATCTTCTTCTGTCAGGCCTTTGTTAATAACGTTTCTAAGACGCTGGGATCCTGCTTCAGGAGCAAAAGTCAGACTGCTCTTTTTTACATCCTGTACCTTGCTCATTACATCAAGGGCAAAGGCGTCGATCCTGAGAGAAGGCAAAGAAATATTAACGGCTTTATCCTTAAATTCTTCAATCAGGAAATTAACCAGTTCTTTCAGTTCGCTGTAATCACTGGAACTTAAGGAGCTTAAAGAGATCTCTTCATGGCCAGTATTTTTCAGCATGATCCTTGCTGATTCTTTCAGTGTTTCGATATCACGTTCTCTGGTAGGACGATAGATCATTCCGGCCTGGCAGAAACGGCAGCCCCGGATACATCCGCGCTGGAGCTCCAGAGTAACACGGTCCTGTGTTGCTTTTATAAAAGGCACTACAGGCTTTTCCAGAAAATTGTATTCTTTTTCCATGTCAACAACAAGCTGTTTCTGGATCTTTTTTGGAGCTTCTGCCCTGTTTGGGACAAAAGAAGCGATTGTGCCGTCTTCTTTATATGTTACATCATAAAATGCCGGAACGTAAATTCCCGGAATACGGGCTGCCTGAAGAAGAAAATCTTCCCTACTTCCCCCTGCTTTTTTGTTGGCGATATAAGCGTCAAAAAGAGCGTCATAGGAAGTTTCGCCTTCTCCGATATAAAAGAGGTCAAAAAAGTCTGCCAGAGGCTCTGGATTATAAGTACATGCGCCTCCGCCGATTACGATAGGAAATTCCTCTCCTCTGTCTTTGGAAAGGAAGGGGATTCCAGAAAGCTCCAGAAGCTGAAGCACATTGGTGTAGCACATTTCATATCCAAGGGTAATGCCAAGGAAATCAAAATCTCTTACCGGTTCCTGTGACTCCAGGGCAAAAAGAGGAATCTTCTGCTCCCGCATGATCTGATCCAGGTCTGTCCAGGGGGAAAACAGTCGTTCACACCATACGTCGTCTCTTTTATTAAACATGTCATAAAGAATAGCCATACCAAGATTGGACATACCAATTTCAAACACATCTGGAAAGGCAAGGCAAAATCTTAAATCTACTTTTTCTTTATCCTTCATGACAGAATTGATCTCGCCGCCAATATAACGGGCTGCTTTATCAACCTGTAAGAGGATTTCATCACTTAATGCAAGTTTTCTCATTTTTTCATTCCTTATATTTATTTTAAAAAGTGCCTGTGACAGGCGCTGCTGTCATAAGCACTTTATCATAAATTTGGTGATTCATCAACCCGAAGGGGGGATTTTCTAAGGTAAGAATCCTAAGAGCTTTTGGGAAGAGAGTAAATCGAAACAGATCAGCCAAGTTTTACTCCCCATATCTTACAGTCTCTTGTGCCTACAACAACGGTATTTCCATAAACGGCAGGCGATGCTTCGATCACGCCTTCACTTAATGACAAAGTGTCATAAACCTGTCCTGTTTTTCCGTCAAGAAGGTACATATTTCCATCGCTGCTACAGTATATGACACTTCCATGTCCTTCTTTATCATACACGCATACAGGTGAGGACCAGGCATAGCCGGCTTTATGTTCCCAGATTTTTTCTCCTGTTTTTTTGTCGAGACAGTTAAGAACGCCGGTTGCGTTATCCTCTGTTTTTGATACAGTGACATAGACAAAGTCTTTCAGATCATTTTTGCCGGATGCAATGGTGGATTGTACGCCGCCGGAAACTCCGTCGTCAGTGTAGCACTGATAATCTCTTTGCCAGATGATCTCTCCTGTTTCTGCATCGATCTTCCATACAGGTACGGTGGCCTGATCATAGCTTCTCCATCCCAGACGGAAGGAGGTGCTGACGTACAGATATAAATGGCCGTTTTCTACAGAAAGAACTGGAGTGGAATTGGAATCATCCAGAATATCCTGCACCCAGACAAGCTCCATGGTATTCAGATCAAGACACATCAGATTTCCGCCGTTATCAGGAGAAAACAGATAATTTTTATAAACTGCCGCGCTGGTTTCCATTCCAACCCAGAAGGATTCTGTACTGGAACGTTTGCCATAATAATGCCATTTCACAGTGCGGCCAGGGTTTATGGATAAGGTTCCCGCATCTGGATCATACTGGGTATTCAGTTTGATCAGATAAAGAATCCCGTTTTCACCTGGATAGATCAAAGTATCTGTCTCAGCATCTACCAGGGGAGAAGAATCAAAAAAGCTGAGGCTTCCTCTCAGGGAAAACTCATCGTTATTACCAAAGGTATACATGGTGCTGCAGTCAAGAAGATTAATGACAAATACCCTTGCCGTACCCTGGTCGCTGTTATAGCCTGCCCCTACATAAAGAATGGGATATCCTCTGGGATCCAGAGCGCCGGATCCTTTAAATGTATAGCCTAGATATAAAGAATCTCTTGTTTCCTTTCCAGTAGCAAGATCAAGAAAATAAACATATCCGTCCATACAGGCGTAAATAACCTCTGTCAGCTCCTCCTGTTCTTTTGCCCAGTCATACATATTCATATGAGCGCGGACATTCTGGGGCCATTTCTGGATCAAAGGCTGTCCAGTCCATCCGCTTCCGGTCCATACAGTACCTTCCGAAGAAAGGGAACCTGTATCTTTGGTCCATTTTTCTGTCAGGGTTTTTTCTTTTAATCCGGCAGTTCCATAGGCGGCAGTGTCGCGGAAATTATTTCCACGGAAAGTAAGGATTCCTTTGATATCCGTATATTTCTTTCCAGAATCAAAAGAAATCGGGGCTTCTGGAACATATTCAGAAATGTTTCCAAGGGTGGTTCCGTCTATTTGAACTTCCGTATAGTCGATAAGATTTTCTGGTTTTGTAGAGGCAACGCTGTGAGGAGAAAAAGTTATTTCTTCCGTTTTCTGCATTTCAAGAAGCTCTTCTTCTTTATGAGACATGGCTTCTGCCGACTTTTTATCGCGGCTAAGAAGATCGGATCCCAGCTTATAGGCAAAGTGGATCCCAGTACCGCCAAGAAGACAGATCACAAGCAGAAGGACAGCTGATCTCAGCGATAATAATTTTTTTCTGGATTTTTTCCAGAATATAAAGCGCATAGGCGCAGGGTGTTTGGCAGGTAGGTTGCGTGATGGCATTCCCTTATGAGGAGAGGCGCTTTTTTTGACAGAAGCGCTTCGTGAAGAATTTCTGGAAACAGATTTTACATTTTGGTTTTTTGATCTGTTCCCAGAAACAGTCTCCCGAACTTGCTTTTCTGTCTGTGGTTTTGGCGGATGGTAATGGCTTTTCCGCACATGAGAGTTTCTCTTTTGCATATCTATACTCCTTCCAGGTACAGTAAAAGACCAGAGGAAATCCCTGGTCAATGCCTGTTTATTTTCTTTATCGTCTGGCAAGTTCTCTGGTGATTTCTTCCCAGGTCACGCCTTTTTCTACCATCAGAACCATGACGTGATAAAGAAAATCTGATATTTCATATTTGATTTCTTCTTTATCTGGATTTTTGGCTGCAATGACAATCTCGGTACATTCTTCTCCCACCTTTTTCAGGATCTTGTCAATCCCTTTATCAAACAGGTAATTTGTATAAGAACCTTCCTTGGGGTGAGCCTTGCGATCCTGGATCACATGATAAACATCCTGGAACACGCGGAGAGGATTGGTATCGTCATATTCTTTTTTTATAAGCGGCTGAAAAAAGCAGGTACGGTTTCCAGTATGGCAGGCGGCTCCGATCTGGGCTACTTTAGCAAGGATCGTATCATTGTCACAGTCCAGAGTCAGAGATTTGACATACTGCAGATGGCCGGAAGTCAGACCCTTGGTCCACAGTTCCTGGCGGCTTCGGCTCCAGTAGGTCATTTTTCCGGTGCGGAGCGTTGTGTGAAAAGCCTCTTCATTCATGTAAGCCAGCATAAGAACTTCGTCGGTTTTATAATCCTGAACAATAACGGGAATCAGTCCGTCTTTATTCAGCGCAAACTCCGACCACTTGATTTCGCTTTCATAGGTGTTGACCAAGATGCCGGAATCTCTGCATTTTTCTTTAAATATAAGAAGATTTCTTTCCAGGCTGCTGACAAAAGCTCCTGTAAGTCCTCCGATTTCTTTTTTGTTTAAAAGGCGGAAAAGATTTTCTTCCTGCGTTTCTTCTGTATGAAGGATTAACTGCATGTGAGAAACTTTTCCTATGGTATCCTGAACATAATCAAGAGCCAGGATTCCTCCGGCACAGGCTTCGATCAGTTCTTTATGATCCATAAATTCTTCTGGGGAGGAAATACACACATATATTTTTTCCTGGCCGAAACGTTTAGACATTTCTTCCAGAAGGTCTATATTGTTCTGCTTGGAAAAATTAAGGGCAATTTTGGCACAGCCGGCGTAGATGAGCTTTTTCACATCCTCCATGCGGTTGATATTACCTGCCGCCATTACCGGGATTTCTGAAGCTGCGCAGATTTCCTTGATTTTTCCAATGGCTTTTTCATGTTCCTCATCGCCGGAGGAAAAGTCAAAAACCAGAAGTTCGTCCGCGCCATTGTCACTGTAAAATCCGGCCAGATCTACAACGTCTCCGTTACCAAAAAGATTTCTTTGTCCGAATCCGGTAACTGCCTTTCCAGACTGCAGATAAAGGCAGGGGATCATTAATTTATTTGCCATGGTATTCTCCTTTTTGTAAGTGATTAAAGGCTCCCTTTTGTAGAAAGTACGTCAGTGATTCTGGGATCAAGGCTGACGGCCTGATCCAGAGCTTTGGCAAAACTTTTAAACATTGCTTCGGCAAGATGGTGGCTGTTTCCGTTTGTCAGAACCTTAAAATGCAGATTCATTCCTGCGCTGTAAGATATGGCGTAAAAAAACTCTTTTATCATTTCTGCGGACATATCTCCGATTTTTTCTGACTGAAATACAGCATCTGATGAAAAATAAGGACGTCCTGACAGATCAAGGGCGCAAAGCACCAGAACTTCATCCATGGGAAGAATAGCGCTTCCGTAACGGCGGATCCCTTTTTTGCTGCCTGCGGCTTTTTTGATGGCTGTTCCAAGTACAATTCCTGTATCTTCTATGGTATGATGATCGTCCACATGAAGATCGCCGTGAACACGTACCCAGAGATCAAAAAGCCCATGTCTGGCAAAACCATCCAGCATATGATCAAAGAATCCAACGCCTGTACAGATGTCTGAACAGCCGGTTCCGTCAAGGTTTAAGTTCAGCTTGATTTCTGTTTCTTTTGTATTTCGTTCAATAGAAGCGTCTCTGGTCATAATTCCTCCCTGCTTTTATTCATTTTCGAATCTAACGGCAATAGAATTGGCATGTGCAGTAAGCTGTTCTGAGGATGCAAACTGTTCAATATCTTTATGGATCTTTTTCAGGGCTTCTCTGGAATAATATACGATGCTTGATTTTTTAACAAAATCATCCACAGAGAGCGGAGAAAAAAACTTGGCGGTTCCATTGGTAGGAAGAACATGGTTGGGACCTGCAAAATAATCCCCAAGAGGCTCGGAGCTGTATTCGCCGATAAAGATTGCTCCGGCATTTCTCACCTTCATCATGACTTCAAAAGGATTTTTTGTAACAATTTCCATATGCTCTGAGGCAATGGCGTTTGCCGCGTCAATGGCATCCTCCATGGTATCTGCCAGCAGGATGTAGCCAAAATTATCAAGAGATTTTTGAATGATCTCCCGGCGGGACAGGATCCTTACAAATTCTTCTACTTCCCGGTTTACCTTCTCTGCAAGCTCTCTGCTTGTGGTGATCAGTATGGCAGAAGCAAGCTCGTCATGCTCTGCCTGAGAAAGAAGGTCTGCCGCCACAAATCTGGGATTGGCGCTGTCGTCTGCAAGGACGAGAATTTCACTTGGGCCGGCAACAGAATCAATGCTTACATGGCCGTATACGGCTTTTTTGGCAAGCGCCACAAAAATATTGCCTGGTCCCACAATCTTATCTACTTTGGGAATGCTTTCGGTTCCATAGGCAAGGGCTCCTATGGCCTGGGCGCCTCCTGCCTTATAGATCTCGTCTGCTCCTGCTTCTTTTGCAGCCACCAGGGTAGAGGGATTTACTTTTCCGTCTTTTCCCGGAGGGGTAGTCATTACGATCTGATCCACTCCTGCTGTTTTTGCAGGAACAATATTCATCAGTACAGAGGAAGGATAAACTGCCTTTCCGCCGGGAACATACACGCCTACCCGCTGGAGAGGCGTTACTTTCTGACCCAGCATAGTTCCCTCTTCTGAGGAAGTAAACCAGCTGTTCTGTTTTTGCTTTTCGTGGTAGCTTCTGATATTTACCAGGGCTTTGCGGATTACATCTATAAGAGCGGGATCTGTTTTCTCATAGGCTTCTTTTATTTCTTCTTCCGTAACCCGGATAGTTTCTGCTGTGATTTCAGTTTTGTCAAACTCTTTTGTATATTCAAAAAGCGCGCTGTCGCCTTCTTCCTTAACACGCTCCAGGATTTCCCGCACAGTCGCCTCATAATTTCCATAATGATTGGGGCTTCTTTTTAGAAGATTTTCCAGAATATCTTTTGTTGTTTCTTTTGTAAGTGTTATGGTCCGCATATTCTCTTCCATCCCTTCTGTTTTATTACGATCAGTGATTTATAATACGCCTCTGAGATTACTGATCAGTTTTCGGATCCTCTCATCCTCCATTTTCATACTGACCTGATTGACGATCATCCTTGCAGACAGCGGGCATACTTCTTCCAGTACCTTTAATCCGTTTTCTTTCAGAGTGCTTCCTGTTTCCACAATATCAACGATCACTTCTGAAAGGCCTACAATGGGAGCAAGTTCGATAGAGCCGTTTAGTTTAATGATTTCAACAGTCTGATGTTTTTTATTGTAAAAATAGTCTTTTGCAATATTGGGATATTTGGTGGCGACACGGATCAGCTGATTATTATGAAGAAGCTCTTTGGCGCTTTCTGGTCCGCAGACGCACATGCGGCAGGCTCCGAATCCAAGATCCATTACCTCATAAAGCTTACGTCCTTCTTCCAGAATGGTGTCCTTTCCTGTGATTCCGATATCGGCGGCTCCATACTCTACATAAGTAGGAACGTCAGGCCCTTTTGCAAGAAAAAACTTAAGTCTCAGATCCTCGTTGACAAAAATAAGCTTTCGTGAATTTTTATCCCGGATCTCCTCACAGGTGACGCCTATTTTTTCGAATATATCAAGAGTTTTCTGGGCAAGCCGTCCTTTTGTCAGAGCTATTGTCAGATCTCTCATCTTATCAGCCCTCCTTTATTTTCCGCAGAGCAACCCGTCTGCCTTCTTTTCTAAGCCGCTGTGCCTTTACTACTGCTTCTTCCATTGTTTCTTCTGTATAGGTGAGGACATAGGGAGCTTCCTCACAGAAGGTTTCGATCTTCTGACGAGACAGAGCTGTAAGCAGACTGTCTACTACGATCACAAATCCAATAGAGGGAGCCGGAGTTCCAAAATGCTTTAAGAGTTCATTATAACGTCCTCCTTTTACAAGAGGTTCTCCTGATCCGTAAGTATAAGCCTGAAAAATAATTCCTGTATAATACTGGATTTTGCTGACCATTCCAAAGTCAAAGCTGATATATTTTTCATATCCGTAAAGCTTCATGATCTCGTAAATATGTTCCAGACGTTTTACAGCCTGTGCGGCAGAAGGATTTTTAGTAAGAGAGTTTGCCTTTTTTAGAATTTCAATTCCGCCAAAAAGGTGAGGCAGCTCCTGGAAAGTTCTGGAAAGCTCCGGGGGGAGATTCTGTCTGCTTACCAGTTCTTCCACGCCGAAATAATTCTTCTCGGAAATCAGAGAACGAAGATGCTCTTCTGCTTCCTCGTCAAGTCCTGCTTCCACAAGAAGGGATTTAAAATAATCCACCTGACCCAGGCTGACCTGAAATTCTCTCAATCCAGAAGAAAGAAGAGATTCAATGGTCATGGCAAGAAGCTCTGCGTCTGCTTCCGGGGAATCGTCTCCAATACGCTCCACACCCATCTGGGTGGTTTCCTTTAGCCGTCCCTGATAACTGGAACTGTTGACAAAAGTCTGGCCTGTATAAAAAAGAGTCACTGTGTCCTGATCTGGTGAGAAATAGGTGGCGCAGGCTCTGGAAACAGAAGGGGTAAAATCTGGACGCAGTACCAGAGTATTGCCTTCTCTGTCAAAGAATTTATACAGTTCCCGTGAAGAAACCGTTCCTACTTCCCTGCTGAACACTTCAAAATATTCAAAGGTAGGCGTTTCGATCTCTTCATATCCATATCCCTGAAAAACCTGGCGGATTCGGTCTGTAAGCTGGTGTTTCTGAGCGCACTCCCGGCTGTAGATATCCCGGACGCCTTCCGGTGTGTGAAAGATTTTCTGCATAAAATGATCCTCCTCAAAGCAACACTTTAATCCGCTACCATGCTACTATATGAAATAACAAAATTATAGTAGATAAAAGAAGACTTGTCAATCCCGTAAATTCAGGTCTGTTTTCATCCCTTCCAGATAGGGGACAAAAAATCCTCCCTGAGTGGGAAGATAAAAACACTCTTTCAGCTCTTCCCTGCGGAAACTTTTTCTTCCTCCTGCTTCCATTCTATCCCAGAATACTAGGAGATCACGGAGAGGAAGATAATAAAAAAGGTCAAAACTGCTGAAAAAAATCAGAAAGAATGCGACCCCTCCCTGTTTTTCAAATGCTTTCATAAAAGACACCTGATGAGGGTGGATATTGCTTAGGGGAAAGGTAGATGTGCTGCACTCCTTTGCGTCAAAGCAGACAGGGATTCCCTGTACAGCGCCGATATAATCCACAGTACTTTTTTGCTCAAAATAAGCCAGTGTTATTTGATGATGTTCTTTATCTATGCGGATCGGTGTAATAGGTGTTGGGATTTTCTGGATCAATGCCAGACCTTTTTCCCTGTATTGTTCGTTTGTGCGGTTTACAAGTTCCTCCAATGTGGAGCCGCGAAGCCCTCTGCTTGCCCATGCCATGTCGGTTCTCCTATTTCAGCAGCTTAATGGATGGGAAGTAGCGTACAACAGCTTTTCCTACAATTTCGTCAAAGGTCACAAAGGTGTTGTCCCAAAATCTGGAATCTCTGGAGTTTTCGCGGTTGTCGCCAAGCATAAAGTAGGAATCCTCAGGAACCACATAGGGTCCGTAATTTCCTTTTGGTGTTTCCGGTACAAAACTGTCGTCCAGCGGTTCGCTGGAACCGTTTATGTATACTTTTCCGTCACGGATCTCCACTGTTTCACCAGGCAGTCCGATAAGACGTTTGATAAAAAGCTGGCTTTCATCGTCTGGATATTTAAAGATAATAATATCAAAACGTTCAGGATCTTTCATTTTTTTGGAAATCTGATTGCCGAAAATATTGGCGTTGATTCCATAGGCAAGACGGAAACCAAATACTCTGTCTCCTGTCATAATTGTTTTTTCCATAGATTCGGAAGGGATCTTTGCATTGATCAGTACAAAATTATTTACAAAAAGGACCACCACAACTACAATAACGATCATTTTTACATAATCCCAGATTTCATTCCAGATTTTCATGATAACTCTCCTCTAACTGTTCTTCTTTGATGATATGATAAAAAAGCCTGGGCGGCTCTGCCAGAAAGCGCTTTTGGGAAACGGAAATAAGATTTCCGGTATCCTTTGGAAAACTCAGGCAGTAAGCGTGAAGAAGCTGATGTTTCAGCCCGTATTTTTCACGGCAGGATCTGTTAAAAGCAGAGGAACCGTATTTGCTGTCTCCCATAAGAGGGTGTCCTTCTGCTGCAAGATGTGCGCGGATCTGGTGGGTACGTCCAGTTACAAGTCTTACTTTTAAAAGAGTGACGTTTCCGTTATTGCCCAGAGGCGTATAAATGGTTTCTATAGGTTTGGCGTCCGGCGTCTTTTCTTTTGAAACGGTTACCTGATTCTTCTTTTGATCTTTTTTCAGGAAACCTCGGATATGCTGTTTGTCATTCAGAACTCCTTTTACAATACAAAGATAATCCTTATGTATGGTCCTGTCATGAAAAAGTGCAGAAAGCTCCTGAAGTCCGGTCAGACTTTTTCCTGCTGCGATGATACCGCTTGTATTTTTGTCAAGACGGTTGCAGACAGAAGGATGAAAGGTACGAAGCTCTTCTTCTGTTATTTGACCTGTTTTAAGAAGATATCCGGTTACATATTCTACCAGGGACGGCTCGCCTGTATCGTCAGGCTGGGAAAGCATTCCCCGGGGCTTATTGATAAGAAGAATATCCCTGTCTTCATAAATGATGGAAAGAGAGGTAGCTGCCCGTGGAGCCGCTTCTTCCTTGCTGAATTTTTCGTAGGTTTCATCACTTAAGAAAATCCGTATTTCATCGCCCTCTTTCAGCTTTTCGCTGCCTGTTGCTTTTTTATTATTTAAGGTAATATTTTTTTTGCGAAGCATTTTATATAAAAAACTCTTTGGAGCTTCCTTCAGAAGCTTACTGAGATATTTGTCAAACCGCTGTCCCGCTTCGTTGGGACGGATTGTAAACTGTTTCATATTTCACCTACAGGCAGATTGCCAGAATGGTATGACGGATCAGCTGGTTACGGTTAAGATCAGGATACCGTTCGTCAGGACGGAATTTAATCCCCTCTTCCAGAGATTCCCTGTGTTCGTTCATAGTGGCTAATCTATCCAGGAAAGGCTTCAGATCAGTAAAGATCTTTACTGTAGTACGGTATCCGTTTCCTTTTAAGATCTTTTGGGCTTCTGCTTCCATAAAAGCAGCGTCAATCTTAGGGTCGCTGCTGTATCCTACAACCAGATTTCCGCAGATCGCAAAAGCGTCAATAAAGGCGCTTTTCTCGTAAAAAGTCATATACATTTCATATGACATCACAAGTTCTCCCGCGTGATCTGCAATCTTTTGATATGTTTCCTGATCAAGAGAAGGACTTCGAAACAGCATGATAAGATTGACAAGCATTTTACATGCAGGAAGACAGCCTACCACAGTGATTACAGTCCAGATGGTCAGCCTTGTTTTGAAATAGATCAGTGCAGTAAAAAAAATGAAAAGCGGTACTGCAAATAAAATTGCAGTAAGGAGCAGCTTTCTCTTTTTTTCGGCAGCAATATAGCCGAATTCTCCTTTTCGGGCAGATCTGCCCGTTTTTGTTTTGCTCATTCGATTCTCCTTGCAGTTATTTCTTCTTTTTTTGATGTGTATTACGAATGGTTTTTTTTACAGGCTTACGGGATGGATCAGTTGGCCGTATCAGGCATTTGGGTCCAAAGCCTACAAGATCCATTCGTCCGGCTGTTTTCAGCCCCTCCAGAACCAGGGCGCGGTTAGCGGGATTTTTATATTGCATCAGCGCTCTCTGGATGGATTTTTCATGAGGATCTTTTGGTACATAAACCTTTTCTCCAGTAAGTGGATGAATGCCGGTATAATACATACAGGTAGACAATGTGGAAGGCGTAGGATAAAAATCCTGCACCTGTTCCGGGGTAAATCCAAGATCACGGACATATTCTGCCAGCTTCACAGCTTCCTTCATGGTACAGCCAGGATGCGAAGACATAAAATAAGGAACAGCATACTGCTTCTGTCCGGTACGCTGGTTTTCTTTTTCGTAGGCCCTAAGAAAAGATTCATATACAGAATGGGAAGGCTTTCCCATATAATACAATACCTTGTCCGATACATGCTCTGGCGCAACGCGGAGCTGTCCGCTGATATGATGAGAAACAAGCTCTCTTAAAAAAGCCTTGTTTTTATCAGCCATTACATAATCAAAGCGTACTCCAGAACGGATAAAGACTTTTTTTACCTTTGGAATATTCCGTAATTTTTTTAGGAGAGATATATAATCGCTGTGATCTGCAGTCAGATTAGGACAGGGCTTGGGAAAAAGGCACTGTCTGTTGGCACAGACGCCCTTTGTGGTTTGTTTTTGGCAGGAGGGCTGCCTGAAGTCGGCAGTTGGACCGCCTACGTCATGAATATACCCTTTAAAAGCAGGATCCTCTGTCATATGTTTTGCTTCTTTG
Source organism: uncultured Blautia sp. (assembly GCF_937880195.1). Taxonomy (GTDB): domain Bacteria; phylum Bacillota; class Clostridia; order Lachnospirales; family Lachnospiraceae; genus Blautia_A. The sequence goes on along the minus strand of NZ_CALFLA010000019.1, from coordinate 16,125 downwards.
ATGATTGATTCATGACTTCTTGTCTGCAGTATCCGTCCCTGATGAAAGGTCAGAGCGCAAAAACTGCAGCCTCCGAAACAGCCCCGGTTGCTTGTCAGGCTGAAACGGACTTCTTCAAGAGCCGGAACCCCTCCCTGGCTGTCATACATGGGATGATATCTGCCTGTGTAGGGAAGATCATATACGTCATCCATTTCCTGCTGGCTTAGGGGCTTTGCCGGAGGATTCTGAATCACATATCCTCTGTTTCCGTAAGATTCGGCAAGAGGTTTCCCAGTAAAGGGATCTGTGTTTTTGTATTGTACGGCAAAGCTGTCAGCATATGCTTTTTTGTCTGTCTGGACTTTTTCAAAAGACGGCAGCAGAATTGGTTCAAAGGCCCGTTCCAGAGTTTTGCTTTTATAAACCGTTCCGGGAATATAAGTGATTTCTTCAATTGGGATCCCGCTTTCCAGCGCTTCGGCAATTTCTACAATGGAATGTTCTCCCATTCCGTAGGAAACCAGATCTGCGCCGGAGTCAAGTAGAACGCTTCTCTTGACCCTGTTGCTCCAATAATCATAGTGGGAAAGCCGTCGTAAACTGGCTTCGATCCCTCCAAGGATAATCGGGGTATGCTTGTAGGTCTGACGGATCAGATTGCTGTATACGATGGTAGGCATATCTGGCCTGAGCCCCATTTTGCCACCGGGAGAATAGGAATCTTTGTGACGGTGTTTTTTTGATACGGTATAATGGTTTACCATGGAGTCCATGTTTCCCGCTGTCACAAGAAAACCCAGGCGCGGTTCCCCAAACACCTGGATACTTTCTTTTTTGCGCCAGTCCGGCTGCGGGATGATTCCAATACGAAATCCTCTGCTTTCCAGAAGACGGCTGATAATGGCTGCGCCAAATGAAGAATGGTCAATGTAGGCGTCTCCTGTAACATAGACAAAGTCAACCTGATCCCAACCACGCTCTTTCATTTCCTGCGCATTTACTGGTAAAAAATTTTGCATATATCTGCTCCTAATATGCTACGGACTGAGCCCGGTAGCCTTCTGCTATAATATCAAGCTGTCTGTGGAAGCGCTCCAGCTGCTGAAGATCTTTTGTGCGGAAAACACGGAGAAATTCATCCTGGATCTTTTCTACTTCCCGTTTATTGGAAATCTTGTAAAGATTCTCAATACTTAAAAGAATATCCTTTACAAGATTTGACTGCATTCTGGAGGAATTCTGCGCATCCATAATTTCTCCCCGCACGGAAGACATTTCCTGATCCAGGGCAATAATGGCGTCTGCCGCCTTGCTGAGACGTTCCGCAACATGAAGGGGCATCTCTCCTTTGTATTTATACTGAAGAGAATGCTCTATTGTGGCCCAGAAATTCATAGCCATTGTCCGTATCTGGATTTCTGCCTGAAGTGTTTTGGGGCCTTCCAGGGTATCAACAGTATAATAAATAATCAGGTGATAGCTTCTGTAGCCGCTTTGCTTAATATGCTTCAGATAATTTTTTTCACTTTTGATCTTCATATCCGCACGTTTCTGGATCAAGGCAGCTACGGTATCAATATCCTCTTCAAATTGGCAGATGATTCTTATACCTGCAATATCTTCCACTTCTTCTTCCATACGTTCCATGGGGATATGCTTGCGCTGCATTTTTTCGAGAATGCTGGTAACGCTTTTTACACGGCCGCTGACCTGTTCGATAGGCGAATACAGATCGTTTTGCTTGTGTTCTTCAATAATATGTTCAAACTTGACAGTCAGCTCTCTGACAGCAAGTTCATAGGGACATAAAATGCTTCTCCATAACTGTATTTCCATATAATTCACTCCTTGCAGGAAAATACGGAGTATACAATACCATATACTCGTGAACATTATAACACATTTTTTGTACAATATGTAATTAATATGTGTAGTTTGTTGTTTTTTTCGTGAAAATTTTTAACAGCCAGTAGGGGTTTACACTGACTTCTTTTTTATCTGCAAGGGGGACATAAATTCCAAGATGAAGATGAACGGGAAACTTCCCTTTTGTACCAGCAGGACCATAACCGGTATTTCCCATATAACCCAGAATATCTCCGGCTTTGACTATTTCTCCCGGATAAAAGTTTTTTTCATAGGAAGCCAGATGGGCGTAATAAAAATAACCGCCTGTATCTGTGCGGATTCCGATCCGGTATCCTCCAAGAGGAAGCCAGCCTGTTTTTTCTACAACGCCGTCTGTCATACTGATAATAGGATAATAACCGGATTCAGTGATTTTTCCGAACAGATCGCAGCCTTCATGAAAACGGCTGCCGCCATAAGATCTTTTTGCCATCCAGCTGTTTTCAAAAAAGATTTCCCTGGAGGCTACAGGAAAATACCGGACGTCTTCCCATACAGCCCCATAGGCTTTTTTTAAAGTCTCGTATTCCTTCTTTTTGTATTTCCGGTACATTTTTCCTGAATCGGATATCTTTTCAGGGTGAAAATCACTGTCCAGCATAGAAGAGGTGAGAAGCTCGATCCAGTCTCCATCTTTTCCGGCTTTCTGTTGAAGCATCTGGTAAACCTTCTGGTCAAGACGCTGTTCCCTGAACTTTTCAGATTCTATGGTATGTTCTTTCAAAACAGAAGTTTGGCTGCGCTCTCGAACCATGTCTTCCAGATCAGTAAGAAATAAGAGATACAAAACCCAAAATATAATCAGGATTATTTTATTCTTTTTCATAGCGCCTCCAAAAAAATGATACGCATATTACTATATGCAGAAGAAAAATAGAAATGCTGCCGCAGGAACAAATTCCTACAGCAGCATGTAAAGTTATATATGGGTTTTATTCTACAGGATTATACTGTGGTCAACGGATCATTCAGGCTTTCAGGGCTGCCAGAACTTTTACCAGATATTTCCATACACGTTCAGTAGAAGCAATATCAAGAACTTCTTCTGAGGTATGGATATCCTTCATGTTTGGTCCAAGGGAAATACAGTCCAGTCCTTCTATTTTTTCGTAGAAAAGGCCGCATTCAAGACCTGCGTGAATTGCAACTACCTCAGGTTTTTCTCCGTAAGTTTCTTCATAAACTTCTATCATTTTATCTCTAAGGGGAGATTCCTTACGGTACTCCCATGCCGGATAAGCGCCCTGTACGGTATATTCGCCTCCAAGAAATTCTGTCAGATAGCAGATTTTATCAGAAAGCGCATCGCTTGCTGCGCCAACAGAGCTTCTTACACTGGAGCTTGCTACAAATCCTTCCTCATCCAGCTTCATGATTCCAATATTTGTAGAGGTCTCCACAAGCCCTTCAATGCTTCCGCTCATTTTCTGGATTCCAAACGGGATCTCCATCAGATAAAAAAGGATTTTGGATTTGCTTGTAGGATGAAGAACGTTTGCCTTTGCTTCTCCAAGATCAGCAACCTCAATGGTAATTCCTTCATCAGAGTTGGTATATTCTTCACGAAGTCCTTTCTCTACTGTTTGGGCGCATGCTTTTACAGCGGCTGCATCTGCGCAGAGAAGTTCTGCCACGCACTCTCTTGTGATGGCGTTGTCCTTCTGTCCGCCTTCCATAACAATGATCTCGTAATCTGTTGTTTTCTGGAGGGTATAAAGGAATCTTCCCATCAGAATATTTGCATTTGCACGTTTTTTGTCAATTTCTGCTCCAGAATGACCTCCCATAAGTCCTGTAATCTTAACCTGGACTTTGTCTCCTTCAGCTTCCACTCTCTGTACAGGGATCGCGCTGATGGCAGTAAGACCGCCGGCGCAGCTGATCCAAAGGCTTCCCTCTGCTTCAGAATCCAGATTGATCAGTCTTTTGCCCTTAAGAATACTGCAGTCAAAGTCTTTGGCGCCAAGAAGACCGATTTCTTCGTCAACAGTGATCAGAACCTCCAGTGCAGGATGAGCAAGGTCCTTACTTTCCAGAAGCGCAAGGCCATAAGCCACGGCGATTCCGTCATCGCCTCCAAGGGTGGTACCATTGGCAGTTACAAATCCGTCTTTGACAGAAATATTTAAAGGATCTTTAGTAAAATCGTGTTCTACATCAGGCCTTTTTTCGCAGACCATATCCATGTGTCCCTGAATGATCACTGCAGGCGCATCTTCATATCCGGGAGTTGCAGGCTTAAAGATCACAACGTTATTCATGTCATCCTGAATATAATCAAGACCCTGTTCTTTTGCAAAGCCTGTCAGATAATCGCTGATTGCTTTGGTGTTGCCTGAGCCATGGGGGATTTTACATATCTCCTCAAAATAATAAAATACACGTTTTGGTTCACAGTTTTCTAATGCTCTCATGCTTGGTGTCCTCCATTTCATGAAATTTTCATATTTATCATTTACAAACCATATAATAAAAGAAAAACGATGGCTGCATATGAAACGAATCTTTGGTACGGCAGGAGTTCTCCTGCTCCTTCTTTTTTTGATGCGCTTTCCCGCAGAAGCGCTGTCTGCAGCCAGGGATGGTATGGATCTCTGGCTGAATACACTGATCCCTACGTTATTGCCGTTTATGATATTGACAAATATATTGATCTATACAGGAACGGCAGAAAAGCTGTCTGCTCCCTTAGGCGCTTTTTGGAAAAAGGCTTTTGGGATTTCTCCTTCAGGGGCCTGCGCCTTGATACTGGGGCTTCTCTGCGGTTATCCCATGGGGGCTAAAACTGCTTCTGACATGTACTCCTGCGGACGAATTGGCAAACGGGAGGCAGAGTATCTTCTAACCTTTACTAATCATGCCAGTCCTGTATTTATTTATACATATATCATCCATATTTGTCTGCAGGATCAGATCAGTCCTCTTCCTGTGTTTGGGATCCTTCTTTTATCCAGTGTGCTTACTATGCTGTTTTTTCGATTTTTTGTATATGGTAATCAGACAGTTACTTCTGATACTTTTTTACAAAACAGAAAAAAGGAGCCATCCGCGACCGGTGTTTCCGGAACTCTGCTGGATGCCTCCATTATGAACGGTTTTGAAACGATTACCCGTCTGGGCGGATATATTCTTCTGTTTTCCCTTTTATCTGCCTTTGTGCGGCATTACTGGAAAACAGGGACGCTGACAGAATATCTTGTTCTGGGTTTTCTGGAACTTACTACCGGAATCCATTTTTTGTCAGTTTCCGGGATTCCTGTGCCCGTCAGATATCTCTGCATCATGCCTATGGCTGCTTTTGGCGGAGTCTGTATTCTTGCGCAGACAAAAAGCCTTTTGAATAAAGACCTGTCTTTTATGCCTTATATTTCATCAAAATGCCTTCATGCAGCAATTACTGCAACGCTGTCCTTAATTCTCTTCCAGATCGTCTAACATCTCATCCTCTTCCTGGACCGGAAGTTCTTCGTGATAGGAACCTGTCATTGCTGCTGCCTGGGCAGTCTGAGGAGCAAGTTCCTGACGATTCTGGTTTACAACGTTTAAGCAGGCCTGAAGTGAATCAATAAAGCCTTTATATTTACCGCCTGCATCTTCAAGGGTATCGTTTAATACAGCTCCGATATTCGCCATCATGTCGTCTGTATAAGTGATCGCGCTTAAACGGATGCTGTTGGCGTCCTGTGTTGCGGAATCAAGAATCTCCTGAGCCTGCTTGTTGGCTGCATTAATGGTATCGTTTGCCTGTGCATATGCCTTCTGCATGATCTCATGCTGTGTAACAAGCTCCTGAGCCTTTGCCTGAGCATCTGCAATAATACCGTCTGCCTTGGACTGAGCGTCTTCAAGGATAGCGTCCTTATTGCTGATGATCTTCTGGTAGCGCTTGATCTCATCTGGAGTTTTCAGACGAAGCTCTCTTAAGAGCTCCTCGATCTCCTCTTTATTAACAACAATCTTGGTTGAGGACAGGGGCTGAAATTTACAGCTCTCTATAAACTCATCAATTTCATCAATAATCTGTTCGATTCTGCTGCTCATTGTACATTCTCCTTATATCTCTTCTTATTCTTCCTGCATTTTATCATGCAAAGCCTGAATGATCTCAGGTGGTGCAAATTTAGACAGGTCGCCTCCAAAACGGGCAACTTCTTTCATAATTGTGGAACTTACATAAGCGTACTCCAGACTTGTAGTCAGAAATACTGTATCTACATCAGGAGCCAGAACACGGTTTGTCTGCGCCATCTGAAGTTCATACTCAAAGTCTGTGACTGCACGAAGCCCCCGTATGATGACCTGGGCTTTATTTTCTTTTGCAAAATTAACAGAAAGCCCGTTAAACGGCTTGATTATGACATTAGGGATATCCCTGGTTGCCTTTTCTAATATATTAACACGTTCTTCCACAGAAAACAACGGACTTTTTGCAGAATTATGCAAAACCCCCACTACTACTCTGTCAAAGGATACGCTGGCCCGACGGATCACATCAAGATGCCCGTAAGTGGCCGGATCAAAACTTCCGGGATATACTGCTGTTACCATATGTGTTCTCACTTTCTTTTATGCAGAAAAATGTGCTTATTTGTTTTATATTCCTTGGAACGGCTGATTACATAGCCCAGTTCCTCTGCGTAAGAAAAATCTGTGCAAAGATCTGCTTCTACAATGATCAGCGAATCCTCATCTGCAAGAGAGCTGTTTTGCAGATACTCAAGTACCTGTCGTTCCAGTCCCTGTTCATAAGGAGGATCCATAAAGATGCAGTCAAAAGAGGGCGCTCCCTCAAGGGAACGAAGAGCCTGTAATGCGTCCATGGCTAATAGTTTACCATCTTCGGCTAATTTTGTAAATGCCAGATTGTCCCGGATACATGCACAAGCTTTTGGTTTTTTTTCAACAAAAACAGCGGTTTCCGCTCCTCTGCTTAAGGCCTCGATCCCAATGGCTCCGCTTCCGCTGAAAAGATCAAGGAAACGGCAGTCAGGGATTACCGGCTGAAGAATATTAAATAAAGTTTCTTTTATACGGTCCGTAGTGGGTCTGGTATCAGAACCCGGTACTGTCTTCAGAGGAAGACGGCGGGCTTTTCCTGCGATTACTCTCATTTCAGATTAAGTCTCCAATCCAGATCGCCTCGTGCTAATCCGAGGATCAAAAGTTCTGCAGTGGCAATATTCGTAGCCACCGGAATATTATACTGGTCGCAGCGCATGGTAATGGCTGCAATATCCGGCTCCTTGGGATCAATCATAGCCGGGTTATAGAACAGGATCACCATGTCCAGATCCTGCCTTTCGATCATCTCCATAAATTGTTTGTCTCCGCCTATGCTGCCTGCAAGAAATTTATGCACGTGCAGATTCGTGGCTTCTTCAATCCTTCTTCCGGTGGTTCCCGTGGCATAAACTTCGTGCTTAGCGAGAATATTTTTATAGGCAATACAAAAATCTTCGATAAGTACCTTCTTGCTGTTGTGTGCAATGATTCCTAAATTCATTAATCATCTCTCCATTCTCACCAATACATTTTTATAGTTTCTGATTTCAAACCATACTTTATTTCCCTTAATATTATAACAAGTTACCAAAAAAAACGCAATTAAATCTTTGGAAATATACAAACTTCATAGAAAATTAATAATTTCAAATATCTGGAAAGGTATGAAAGAAATTCTAGTGTATTATTTCTGAAACTTCATATACTACCAGTGTAACATCCAAATAACAAAAACAACCAAGGAGGAAATGAATAATGTCTAACACAAATTCATCTAACAAAGCAGCTGTACCGGAAGCAAAAGGTGCATTAAACAGATTTAAGTTTGAGGTTGCCAGCGAGCTCGGCGTGCCGCTCAGCGATGGTTACAACGGAAATCTGACTTCCAAACAGAACGGCTCCGTAGGCGGCTATATGGTCAAAAAAATGATCGAAGCCCAGGAGCGTCAGATGTCCAGCGGATCTCAGAACGGTCAGATGTAAAAAGTACGCTCTGATTTTGAAAAAGCTCAGGGACTTTTGTCTCCTGAGCTTTTTCTATTTCCTATAAACCAAAGAAGCCTGTAATGTCACCATTGATAACATAATATGCTCCATTGTCTTCCGGCTTGATATATACCTTTAATTCTTTAAGCTCTGATTCTTTTTTGCCCATCTCATCTGTCCAGATCTTCTTAACGCCTTCAACTACATCCTTTGCATATACCTCTTTGCCCAAAAACTGTACATACACCTCTGTATTGACTGCTGCTGCTTTTTTAGCAGTTGTTTTTCTTGCTGTCGGTTTCTTCTCAGTTGTTTTTTTAGCAGTTGTTTTCTCAGCCGCTTTTTTAGTGGTTGCTGCTTTTTTAGCAGGTGATTTTTCAGTGGTTTTTTTAGGTGCGTCTGCTGCCGGCGCTTCTGTCTTCACCGGTTCTGCAGAAATCTTTGCAGGAGCCTCTTTTTCGATAGCCGTATTTGCAGTTGTTGTCTTAGGTTCTGCTTTTTTTGTTGTTGTTCTTGTAGCCATAATAGCCTCCTTACAAGGTGAAATAAAATAATTACGGTACTAGAATACTACGTTTCTTCTGTTTTTGCAACAATTTATTTCCCTAAAGCGTTGTTTTGAGGGCTTTGTACTAATTAAAGTCCAAAATTTTCCAGCCCTTCTCTCTGGCAGAGAGCCAGTTGTTTTCGGAGAAAAGCGTGTTGGGGAAGAGTAAGATCTGGATCAAGAGCAAGGAGTTCAAAAGCCGCCTCGCTTGCTTTTTGAAGAATTTTGGCATCGTTATAAATATCTCCGATGCGAAATTCTAGAAGTCCGCTCTGGCGAATTCCAAAAAGATCTCCAGGCCCTCTCAGTTTCAGATCTTCTCCGGCGATAAAGAAGCCGTCGTTGGACTGATTTAGGATCTCCAGCCGTTTGGAAATTTTTTCCTCACCATTGCCCTGTATAAAAATACAGTAGGACTGGTACTCTCCTCGTCCTACACGGCCTCGAAGCTGATGAAGCTGGGCAAGTCCGAAGCGCTCGGCGTTTTCTACCATCATTACTGTGGCGTTGGGTACATTTACGCCTACCTCTACAACGGTAGTGGAGACAAGAACCTGGATAGTTCCTTTTGAAAACTCTTCCATGATCCTGTTTTTTTCTTTGGGTTTCATTTTACCGTGAAGAGATTCAATAGATATATCAGAAGGCAGCTCCTGTTTTAATTTTTTTGTATAGTCCAGAACATTTTCCGCTTCCATTCCTTCGCTTTCTTCTACCATTGGACAGATCACATAAGCCTGCCTGCCCTGGCGGATCTGCCGCTCAATAAAAGCATATGCCTTTGGACGGTAAGTTGTATTGACCACACAGTTTTTGATGGGAAGACGTTTGGCGGGAACCTGGTCGATGATAGAAATATCAAGATCTCCATACAAAATAATGGCAAGTGTTCTTGGAATGGGAGTTGCGCTCATTACAAGAACATTAGGCGGATTCCCTCTTGTAGTAAGGGCTTCTCTTTGCTTTACGCCAAACCGGTGCTGTTCGTCTGTTATAACAAGGGCCAGATTATGATATTCTACTTTTTCCTGGATCAGGGCATGGGTACCGATGATCACAGAAATGTTTCCCTGGCGGATATCTTCGTAAAGCTGCCTTTTTTCTTTTGCGGTACTGGAACCGGTAAGAAGCGCGCAAGAAAGATGGATGTCCTGTTCTGAAAGCAGTTTCTGAAATCCGTCAAAATGCTGACGGGCAAGAACTTCTGTGGGAACCATAAGCGCAGCCTGATATCCGTTTTCACAGGTAAGGATCATGGCAAGGAATGCCAGGATCGTTTTTCCGCTTCCTACGTCCCCCTGCACCAGACGGGACATCAGAGATTGTCCGACAAGATCTCTTTCTATTTCATGCCAGGCGTTAAGCTGAGCGTCTGTAAGCCTGTAAGGAAGGTTTTCTATTACCTGCTCTGTAGTCCAGGTTTCCTTCATGGGAAACATATTTCTAGCCTCTTCGGTTCTTTCTTTCAGTAGCTGTACGGAAAGAATAAAAAACAGAAATTCATCAAATACCAGTCTTTTTCTGGAAATAAGAAGTTCTTCCATATTAGAGGGGAAATGGATCGTCCTTAAGGCATAGTTTATATCTGCAAGCTGATATTTTTCTTTAAGTTCCTCAGGAAGATATTCGCCCTCCAGTTTTTTTTGTTCCAGAACCTGAGATACCATTTTGGCCACTGTTTTATTGGAAAGACCTGCCGTCAAAGGATAAATGGGCTGAAGACTGTGAAGGACTTCTTCGTATGCAGCCGGAGTAAAGATTTCAGGGTGTTCCATAGACAGCTTACCTTGTCTGCGGATGATTTTTCCGCGGAAAATAAACCTCGCGCCTTTTTTTAGCATGTTTTTAAGGTAGGGAGTATTGAACCATACAATATTCAGTTTTCCTGTTTCATCGCCTGCTGTAATGGAGATCACCTGCCTGCCCCGGACTGCGTTGACGTAAACTCCAGAACATACGAAAGCGGAGACGGCTTTCACCGTCCCCTCCTTAAGCTCTGCGATTTTTGCGGGCATTTCATATTGATCATAATTTCTGGGATAATACCGAAGAAGTCCTTCCGTATCAAAAACTCCGATTTTTTGAAACAGCTTTTCGGTTTTTTCTCCTACGCCCTTTAGTGTTCGTAAACTTTCGCTCATGATTATTCCACGGAAATAATATAGTAATAGATGGGCTGTCCGCCTCGGTTCAGCTCCACTTCGCACTCTGGATAAAGCTCTTCTACAGAGGCTGCCAGCTTCTCGGCGCTTTCTTCGGAAGTATCTGCGCCGTAATAAATGCTGATCACTTCTGCATCTTCTGTCATCATAGCTGCAATGGTATCTTCGGCAACTTTTTCTTTGCTGCCTCCCACAGCCAGGATTCCCTTGTCTCCGATTCCCATGATATCGCCTTCATGGATCTCTTTGTCATCAAGGCGGGTGTCGCGGACTGCATAAGTGATCTGTCCTGTCTGTACTTTGGAAACAGCCTCTTCCATCACTTCTGCGTTTTCTTCAGCAGATTTTTCTGGAACAAAGCTGATCATAGCTGTAATTCCCTGAGGAACTGTCTTTGTTGGAACAACTACGATCTTCTTGTCCTCAGTGAGATCACGGGCCTGGTTTGCTGCAAGAATTATATTTTTATTATTTGGGAAAATATAAATAGTTTCCGCATTAACTTTGGCAATTGCGTTCAGCATATCTTCCGTACTTGGATTCATTGTCTGGCCGCCTTCGATCAGATAATCCACTCCCAGTTCACGGAAAATATCTGTCAGTCCGTCTCCCGCAGAAACGGCAATAAATCCAGTTTCTTTAGCAGGAAGCTGTTCTTCTTCCTGTTCCTTTGCAAGTTTTTCTGCGTCTTTGATCAGCTTTTCCTGATGTTCTTCTCTCATATTGTCGATCTTCATACGAGAAAGCGCTCCATAGGTCAAAGCCCGCTCGATTGCCTGTCCGGGATGATTGGTATGCACATGTACTTTAATGATCTCGTCGTCAGCCACAACAACAATGGAGTCGCCGATAGAGGTCAGGAAGTTTTTGAAATTATGTTCTTCTTCCTCAGACACTGGTTTGTCAAGAAGAATGATAAACTCTGTACAGTATCCGAACTTAATATCCGCTTCTGCCTGAGGAGAGATCTTTGTCACAGCAGGTCCGGCTGACTTTTCGAATACTGAATAGTCGATCTCCTTGCCCATAAATCCGTCAATAGCGCCTCTTAATACTTCCAGAAGTCCCTGTCCGCCGGAATCTACTACGCCTGCCTCTTTCAGAACAGGGAGCATTTCCGGTGTGCGGGCAAGAGTAGCCTCTGCATGAGCGAAGATCTCCTCAAAAAACGGCTGGAGTTCTTCTGCTTCCGGAGCAATTTCTGCCGCTTTTAGAGCCGCTTCCTTTGCTACTGTAAGGATTGTTCCTTCCTTAGGTTTCATAACCGCTTTATAAGCAGTTTCTACAGCCCGTTCCATAGCTGCCGCAATGGTAAGGGCATCCAGCTTATCATGTTTGCGTACGCCTTTGGTAAAGCCTCGAAGGAGCTGGGAAAGGATAACGCCGGAGTTACCTCTTGCTCCACGAAGGGAACCGGAGGAAATGGCTTTTGCCAGTGTTTCCATATCAGGGCTCTCTAAAGCGCTGACCTCTGACGCTGCTGACATAATCGTCATTGTCATATTAGTGCCGGTATCTCCGTCAGGAACAGGAAATACGTTTAATTCATTGATCCATTCTTTTTTTGCTTCCAGATTTCTGGCTCCTGCCAGGAACATTCTGGCCAGTATTTTTGCATCTATGGTTTTTATAGTCACCACAACATCCTCCTCATAAAAACTTAGTCTATTGCACGAACGCCTTCCACATAGATGTTGATCTTTTCAATTTCCATGCCGGTAAATGCTTCTACCTTATATTTGACATTGCTGACAAGATTGTCTGCAATCGTGCTTATATTGATACCGTAGGCTACGACCACATGAAAATTCAGACGAATCTTATTTTCATCTGTGACCACTACGCTGATGCCATGCTTCAGGCTGTCCTTGTGGAGAAGCTTAACAAGGCCGTCTTTCATGCTGACCGCTGCCATACCTACAATACCGAAGCACTCTACTGCTACGCTTCCGGCATAGGTTGCAATTACGTCGGTATCAATGACTATTCTTCCGAGTCCGGAATCTATACGTCCACTCATACAGGTACCTCCAATTATTTTATATGTATGTATTATACCCTCTTTTGACGGAAAAAGGAATATGATTTTAAAAATTCCTTTTTAAGTCTGTTTTCATTTCCTTGAATTTTTTTGTCAAATCTTTTACAATAGGGATCAGAAGGAACATATATTCGAAGAAAATCAGACGGAGGTATGAACCAATGAATTTCCAATGGTATATTCTTTGCATAGGCGTACTGCTTGTCATTCTGTTTCTTATTATCTTATACCGGAAAAAGAATTATTATCCATATGCGGCAAAACCGATTCTTACGAAAAGAGAATATGGTTTTTATCTTATTCTCCGGGAGGTGGCTGACGAACACCATTGTCTGATCTGTCCAAAGGTCGGTGTAAAAGATCTTCTGGCAGTTACTGACAAAAAGCAATATATGAAATATTTTCATAAGATCGCACAGAAACATGTTGATTTTGTAATCTGCGACCAGAACTTATATGTGCTTTTTGCCATTGAACTTGATGATTCCAGCCATGAAACAAAAGACGCCAAAAAGCGAGACCGCTTAAAAGACAAAGCATTTGCAGCAGCAGGAATACCCTTAAAGAGAATTACAGAAATTGATAAAAAAGAAATCCGCAGGCTCTTTCGCTAATAAAATACCATTTTATTGTAATAATTTTCTTTTTTTGCTTGCAAAAGCGCATCTCTTCTGTTAAAATAAAATCTGTTGAAAAAAAGCGTCAAGGAGGTGCTGTCATGGCTAAGTGCGCAATCTGCGAAAAAGGTGCTCATTTCGGAAATAATGTAAGTCATTCCCATAGAAGATCCAATAAAATGTGGAAATCTAATGTTAAGTCTGTTAAAGTTAAGACTGCTACAGGCGGAGCGAAAAAGATGTATGTTTGTACTTCTTGTCTGAGATCCGGAAAAGTTGAAAGAGCATAAATTGAACAATAAAAATTCCCCTCGCATCAGCGTGGGGAATTTTTTATTGGCAAAACATATGATATCCGCAAAGCAGCAATAGAGCAGCCAGAATAATAAGAGTTACGCTTTCTGGTATTATCATCCCTATTACCATTCCAATTCCAACGCAAAAAAGTACCAGTCCCAGAAGCCTTCCCATATAATCCAGTCCTTTTCTCTTTTGTTATTCTATCTTATGCAAAAAATACCATCAAAAACACTGTATCCTATTGGAAAAAGGAACTGTCTGAAATCAGATTTCTTCGGCCTCTGTCTGCGCGGAGCTGTTTCCAAAACCAGAAGCAAAGCGGTCTACAAAATCAGGAACCATATCCAGAACCTTGGTAAGTCCGTCCTGGTTTTTGATGTTTACCAGCTTCGTTGTTCCGTTCTGGATCACCAGTACAGCGCTGGGGCTCATTTTACCTGTCATACCGCCGCCGCCATTGCTTTTTTTGTCTCCCTCAAAAGCGCCGGCGCCAACGCCGAAAGCAACGTCTACCAGCGGAAGGATAATGGTATCTCCTACATGGATCGCCTCTCCCACTACTGTTTTGGCAGAAATAAAGCTGTCCAGTCCTTTAAAAAGAGAATTTACTGTGTCCTTAAAATTGTTTTCGTTTGCCATTTTCAGACCTCCTTATGTTTCCATCGCCTGATGATGTATTTGATATCTTTGTTAAAATAAAGCTCCAGAAGTATTTTGACAGGTACAAATCCGTAAATCCGTCCCTTTAGTTCTATGTTTCCTTCCAGAATATTGCGATTTTCAAAAAGCGGAGTAACCTGGATCCTGTTTTTGTGAAGGGGCATTGTCATTCCCAGTACGGCAAGGACAGCGCCTGTTACAGAAGGATCTTCACTGTCAAAAGTGATCTGTCCATGGACTTTTTTGGGAAATACATGGAACAGAAGTTTTTTGCCCCGCAGTTTTGCAAAATGAAATCCGGCTCTGACCCGGGGATGATCCAGAAAACTCTTCCACCAGTCTATTTTATCATAGATTCCATGGATTGTTAATGAGATTCTGCGTAGGATCCCGGGAATGTCGCTTATTTTTTTTCGTATTTCCTTTAGTTTCTCCAGGATGGCTGCAAATTTATTCCTCTTCTGGAAAGAAGACGTTTCTGGATTTTCCGTTTCTATTGGATTGAGATTTTCTTCCTGTTCAGGTTCTGAATGAACTGTCTTTATTGTATTTTCATTTCCTGTGTACTCTTTGTTTTCTGTGACTTCTTTATCTATAGCCCCGGGAATTTCGCTTTCATTTGTCTCCTGCATAAAGGTTTTTGTTTCCTGGGTCTGTCCGGCTTCCCGGGGCTGCTTTTTCTTTTTTGAAAGCAGTTTTTCTATGGGAATACCCAAAACCCGGATTTGTTTTTTGCCTTCCCCCATGCGGCGTATATATCGCAGGGAAATCCCTCCAAACAGCCAGCTTACCCGGATATCTGCCTCAGTCTGCAAAAGGGGTACTTTTTCTTTTACTGCTTTTGCCCTGTACTGTAAAGGACAGAACAGGATCAAAAGGGCCAGACAGAGAAGCAGGCCTAAAAGGATTCCAAGAAGGATCAGTATAAATTTCATCAGCATCCATAAGATATGTAACATGCCTTCACCTGTTTTTTAAATATTCTTTTACCAGAACGTCTCCGGTGTCCTTATATACTGTTTCGACGATAGACCGGATCAGCTCCAGGGCTTCGTCTTCTCCCCTTGCCATACCGATAATTTCCGGGCAGATCCTGTAAAGACTTTTTTGAAAAAGCATAACTGCCGGAAGAATTTCAAGAATGTTATGGGGATTATGGGAAAGGGTGATAAGAAAGATTCCCGGAACCAGCTTTCCCTGTTCCAGTTTTTCTCGGATATGGTCTGGATCCTGAATGGATTCACCAACAAAATAGTCTTTCAGCCACTTAAGCATTTATAGGATTCCCCTTTTCATATAAATCTAAACAGGGCTGCGTAAAAAACACAACCCTGTTATTTTTTGCCCCAGAGTCCTTGGCTTCGTAATTCCAAATATTCCTGATACGCCTTCTCCACAATCTGTTTTTCATTGGAAAATCGAAGGAGATGGTATATTTCATGAAATTTGTAATACCCGGAATCAACAAAATATTCCTCTCTCTGGGGTCTGCTATGATAATTATCAGCCGTCATCAGATACCAATGTACTTCTTTTGTGACCATGTCTTCCGGTACAGTAAAATTATAATGACTTTTGCCAATATATTTTACGATGGAAGCTCTGACATCTGCTTCTTCCTTAACCTCCCGCAGTGCAGTCTGGATATGAGTCTCGCCCTGTTCAACGGTTCCTTTTGGCAATACCCAGCCTTCATATCTGTTTTTATAAGACTTGTATAATGCCAGTATCTTTCCACGATAAATTACCACACCGCCACAGCTCGTTGCTTCTATCATCTGCAAGTTCCTCCTGTAATGCGTGTGAATTTGATTTAGCTGGATATAGTATAACTCTTTTTGCCTTTACTGGCAACAGTTTGTTATCTTGAGTTTCCGCAGTTTTATCCACAGTCACCTGTTTTGCAATACATCATTACAA
>NZ_CALFLA010000018.1 GCF_937880195.1 uncultured Blautia sp. | reverse complement strand
GTAATGATGTATTGCAAAACAGGTGACTGTGGATAAAACTGCGGAAACTCAAGTTGTTAAAAATATTGTATTTATACAAAAAGATTGCTATAATAGACTATATGAAGGTTGTATCAACCTGAGATATTAATAAACATGTGTAAGACCTACGTGAGAGGCACTAGAGAGGAAAAATTATGTTGATTACAAGAGAATGCGACTATGCGGTGCGTGTGATCCGTGCTCTGTCTGGAGCAGATCGGTTAAGCGTGGGAGAGATTTGTGAAAAAGAAGATATTACAGCGCCCTTTGCCTATAAAATACTAAAAAAACTTCAGAAGGCAGAAATTGTCCGTGGTTTCCGGGGGGTGCATGGAGGATATTCTCTGAACAAAAAACCTTCAGAGGTGACGCTTTTTGACGTATATACTGCCATTGATCCTGAAATGATGATCATTGAATGTATGGATTCCAGCTACCAATGTGTCAGAGACGGCCATGAAGGAAGCTCCTGTCTGGTCCACCGGGAGCTTGCAGATATTCAGAAGGAGCTTTGGAAACTTTTAAGACGGAAATCTCTGAACGAGCTTTTTTAGTAAATTTTTAAAGAGAGAAATAAGAGAGCGGTTTTTCCTTTCTGCAGTACAGATACAAGGATAACCGCTCTTTTGTTGTATACAAAAAAAACCAGAATCCAGTTGGACAAGGTTGGCATTATATGATATAATAGTATACGGAATTTTAGACCGTATTACGGTCTAGAAATAATTTTCATCATACCTTTAAGGAGGAAAAGAAAACTATGGCAAGAAAGATGAAAACCATGGATGGTAATCATGCAGCCGCTCACGCATCATACGCTTTTTCTGATGTAGCTGCTATTTACCCGATCACCCCTTCATCTGTTATGGCTGAGGCTACAGACGAGTGGGCAACCCAGGGAAGAAAGAACATCTTTGGACAGGAAGTACAGGTAACAGAGATGCAGTCTGAGGCAGGTGCAGCAGGTGCAGTTCACGGATCTCTGGCAGCCGGTGCTCTTACTACTACCTACACAGCATCTCAGGGTCTTCTTCTTATGATCCCGAACCTTTATAAGATCGCAGGAGAGCAGCTTCCAGGCGTTATCAACGTATCTGCCCGTGCTCTTGCTTCTCACGCTCTGTCTATCTTCGGAGATCACTCCGACGTTATGGCATGCCGTCAGACAGGGTGCGCAATGCTCTGCGAATCTTCCGTACAGGAAGTTATGGACCTGACACCGGTTGCTCATCTTGCAGCAATCAAGGGAAAAGTTCCGTTTATCAACTTCTTCGACGGTTTCCGTACATCTCATGAGATCCAGAAGATCGAGACATGGGATTATGAGGATCTGAAGGATATGGCAGATATGGATGCCATTGCTGAGTTCCGTAAGCATGCTCTTAACCCGAACCATCCATGCCAGAGAGGTTCCGCTCAGAACCCGGATATCTTCTTCCAGGCAAGAGAGGCATGTAACCCGTATTACGACGCTCTTCCGGCAGTTGTACAGGAATACATGGACAAAGTAAACGAGAAGATTGGAACAGACTACAAACTGTTCAACTACTATGGTGCAGAGGATGCAGAGCATGTAATCGTAGCTATGGGTTCTGTAAACGATACCATTGAAGAAACTATCGACTACCTTGCAGCAGCAGGCAAAAAGGTCGGCGTGATCAAGGTTCGTCTGTACAGACCGTTCTGCGCACAGGCTCTCATTGATGCAATTCCTGAGACTGTAAAACAGATCACAGTTCTTGACAGAACAAAAGAGCCGGGAGCACTTGGCGAGCCGCTGTATCTTGACGTTGTTGCAGCTCTTAAGGATTCCAAATTCAAAGACACTCCAGTATTCTCTGGACGTTACGGACTTGGTTCCAAAGATACAACACCGGCACAGATCGTTGCTGTATACGAGAATGCTTCCAAAGAGAAATTTACAATCGGTATTGTGGATGATGTTACAAATCTGTCTCTTGAAACAGGAACTCCGATCGTAACTACTCCAGAAGGAACCACAAACTGTAAATTCTGGGGTCTTGGCGCTGACGGTACTGTAGGTGCAAACAAGAACTCCATTAAGATCATCGGTGACAATACAGACATGTACGCACAGGCTTACTTTGATTATGACTCTAAGAAGTCCGGCGGCGTTACTATGTCCCACCTTCGTTTCGGTAAGAAACCGATCAAATCCACTTATCTGATCCGCAAGGCAGACTTTGTTGCATGTCACAATCCTTCTTATGTGAACAAATACAACATGGTTCAGGAGCTGGTTGACGGCGGAACATTCCTTCTGAACTGCCCATGGGATATGGAAGGACTTGAGAAACATCTTCCGGGACAGGTAAAAGCTTTCATTGCAAACCATGATATCAAATTCTACACCATCGACGGCGTTAAGATCGGTATCGAAACAGGAATGGGACCGACACGTATCAATACGATCCTTCAGTCTGCATTCTTCAAACTCACAGGTATTATTCCTGAGGAGCAGGCAATCGAGCTTATGAAAGCAGCAGCTAAGGCTACTTACGGACGTAAGGGCGACGACGTTGTTCAGAAGAACTGGGCAGCTATTGATGCAGGCGCTAAGCAGGTTGTTGAGATCCAGGTTCCAGAAAGCTGGAAGAACGCTGAGGACGAAGGTCTTCATATGACTCACGCAGAAGAGGGAAGAGAAGACGTTGTTGATTTCGTAAACAACATCCAGGCTAAAGTAAATGCTCAGGAAGGTAACTCTCTGCCAGTATCTGCATTTAAGGATTATGTAGACGGTACTACACCATCTGGATCTTCCGCATACGAAAAACGTGGTATCGCGGTAAATATCCCAGTATGGCAGCCAGAGAACTGTATCCAGTGTAACCGCTGCGCATATGTATGTCCTCACGCTGTTATCCGTCCGGTAGCTCTTACTGAGGAAGAAGCTGCAAACGCACCAGAAGGAATGGTAACACTTCCGATGACTGGTATGAAGGACTACAAGTTTACAATGACAGTTTCCGCTTATGACTGTACAGGATGCGGTTCCTGTGCTAACGTATGTCCTGGCAAGAAGGGCGCTAAGGCTCTTGTTATGGAAAATATGGAAGCAAACGCAGGCGCACAGAAGTTCTTTGATTATGGCGTACAGCTTCCGGTGAAGGAAGACGTAGTTGCTAAATTCAAAGAGACAACTGTTAAGGGAAGCCAGTTCAAACAGCCTCTCCTTGAGTTCTCAGGAGCTTGTGCAGGATGTGGCGAGACACCATATGCGAAACTGATCACCCAGCTTTTCGGTGACAGAATGTACATTGCAAACGCAACAGGATGCTCCTCTATCTGGGGTAACTCCTCACCATCTACACCTTACACAGTAAACGCTAAGGGACAGGGTCCGGCATGGTCCAACTCTCTGTTCGAGGACAACGCTGAGTTTGGTTATGGTATGCTTCTTGCTCAGAAGGCAATCCGTGAAGGCCTGAAAGCAAAAGTTGAGGATGTTGTTGCAAACGGCGACAATGAAGCAGTTAAGGAAGCTGGTCAGGAATGGCTGGATACTTATGCAGTAGGAGCTACTAACGGCGCTGCTACAGACAAACTGATCGCAGCTCTTGAGGCATGCGGATGCGATAAGGCTAAGGAAATCCTTGCTGACAAAGATTATCTGTCCAAGAAATCTCAGTGGATCTTCGGCGGTGACGGATGGGCTTATGATATTGGATTCGGCGGCGTTGACCATGTTCTTGCAAGCGGACGTGACATCAACGTTATGGTATTCGATACAGAGGTTTACTCCAACACAGGCGGACAGTCCTCCAAGTCTACACCGACAGGTGCGATCGCTCAGTTCGCTGCAGGCGGTAAAGAAGTGAAGAAGAAAGATATGGCATCCATCGCAATGAGCTATGGCTATGTATATGTAGCACAGATCTCCATGGGCGCTGACTTCAACCAGACTGTAAAAGCAATTGCTGAGGCTGAGGCATATCCGGGACCGTCTCTTATCATTGCATACGCTCCATGTATCAACCATGGTATCAAGAAGGGTATGTCCAAGGCTCAGACCGAGGAAGAGCTGGCAGTTAAGTGCGGATACTGGCACAACTTCCGCTTCAACCCGGCAGCAGAGAATAAGTTCACACTTGATTCCAAGGCTCCGAATATGGATGACTATCAGGAATTCCTTGACGGTGAGGTTCGTTACAACTCTCTGAAACGTCAGAATCCTGAGAAGGCTGAAAGACTGTTTGCTAAGAATGAAGCAGAAGCTAAGGCTAGATATGAATATCTGAACAAGCTCATCACTCTTTATGGAGCAGATGCTGAATAATTTCAGATCAGGGGCCGCGGTACATTAGTACCGCGGCTTTTTTAAAGGAAAATAAGATGAAAATAAAAAAAGAAATCTTCCGAGAGAAAAAATTTGATTATTATCTGTTCTATACTCTGATTTTTGGCGGGATTGCGCTGATTCTTTATCTGCAGTTTTATCTGAATGGGAAATCTCTGATCTGGAGTCATGACGGAGTGCCCCAGCATTTGAATTCTCTGGCTTATTACGGAGAGTATCTAAGAGAGATCCTCCATAGTCTGTTTGTGGAACATAAGCTGGAAATCCCTATGTGGGATATGAATATCGGATATGGCTCTGATATTCTTACAACTCTTCATTATTATGTGATCGGCGATCCTCTGACACTTTTGTCAGTTTTTGTCCCGGCAGAAAAGACAGAATATCTCTATGCTTTTCTGGTATTTTTCAGGATCTATCTTGCAGGAGTAGCTTTCAGCAGATTTTGCTTTTATCACAAAAATTCCAAACAGGCAACGCTTTTGGGATCTTTGGTCTATATTTTTGCAGGCTGGACAATTTATGCTTCTATGAAGCACCCCTATTTTTCCAATCCCATGATCTATCTTCCCCTGATCTTGTTGGGGATTGATAAGATTTATCGGAAGGAAAAACCATATGTGTTTATTTGGTCAGTAACTCTGGCAGGCATATCTAATTTTTACTTTTTTTATATGCTGGGAATCTTTATGGTTCTTTATGCAGCTTTTGATTATTTTGTAGTATTTACCAAAAAGGAAGACAGAAAACCTGGGGCTATTATAAAATGGGCAGGCCTATTTGCAGGATATTCATTAATCGCTGTATTTATGGCAGCGGTAATCCTTCTTCCAGTAGTCCTTCCAGTGTTTGGAACTGGCCGTTTTCAGGCAAAAAATTATGTTCCGCTTTTTTATGACAGGATATATTATGAAAAATATTTAAGCTGTCTGATCGGTGAGAATATGATACAATGGGGCGTTGCCGGATATACGGCAGTTGCTATGACCGGAGTATTTGTTCTTTTTTCAAAACGAAAATTTAATACAGCCTTGAAGTGGGGCTTTGTACTTTTAAATATATTTTTGCTTCTGCCTTTTGCAGGCCATGCGTTGAATGGTTTTTCCTATGTGTCAAACCGATGGATATGGGCCTATGGTATGATGATGGCCTACATTTTTGTCAGGGTATATCCAGAAATATTCCGGCTAAATATAAAGGAAAAACGCCGGGTGCTTTTTATGTTGCTGATCTATTGTGGGGCGGCTCTTTTTCCTGAAGTTTCCAGAACTGAAAGAAATATGACGGCAATGATACTTCTTGTGATATCTACGCTGGCTGTTCTTCTCTACGGATCTATTTTACAGAAAAAGAAAAGCCTTTGTATTATGATAAGCGGACTTTTGGCGTCGGGGATACTTTTTAATATTTACTATCAGTATTCCTATGAAAAAGATTATCTGTCTGAGTTTACAGACAGAGGGAAGGCCCTGGAAAAGCTGGAATCAGGTACGGATCTGGCCGTTCTTGACACAGATGATCCTTCCGTTTTCCGTTATGATCAGTTAGACGCGCTTTCTTATGGAAATTCATCCATGCATATGGGAACAAACAGCACTTCCTATTATTTTAGTCTGGCAAGCAGCGGAATTGGAAAATTTTTTGACGAAATGTACCTGAACACTCCGTGGGAACAGCAGTATGAAAATCTGGACGGAAGAACCATACTGGACAGACTTGCTTCGGTAAAATACTTTGTTGTAAAAAACGGAGAATACCGTTATTTGCCATATGGATATTACTGGCTTAATGGTAGCGCAGAAAAGGAAGGCAGAATTTACGAAGCTTTTGAAAGCAGAGAAGCCCTTCCGTTAGGCTATACGTATGATTCATATATTCCGAGAAATGTATACGAAAAACTTTCTGTTACAGAAAAACAGCAGGCTCTTCTTCAGGGGGTGGTTTTAGAGGACAGTAATCTTCCTGAGGCAGAACCAGTATTTAACGACAGAGAAATTCCTTATACGGTCAGAAAAGGAAGAGGCTGCAGTGTGAAGGATGGCAAGATCAGAGTGACAAAGGAAGGCGCGGAGCTTGTCCTAAACTTTGACGGTCTGAAAAACAGTGAAACTTATCTGATAGTGGAAGGTCTGGATTATGACGGACTGTCGCCCAGAGAGACAGTTAGCGAAAAGAAATGGAAAAAGCTGTCCAGATACGAAAAAAATAAGATCATCCATCAGGACAGCCATTGGAGGTACTGGAAAGAAAGTCAGAAAGCATCTGTCACAGTAAGCGGACGTTTCCCGGAAAAGACCATTCGTATTTTTACAGATAAATATAACGCCTATAGCGGAAAACATAATTTTTTATGCAACACAGGCTATCAAAAAGACGAAAGACAGTCTATCACCCTTACTTTTGAAAAGACGGGAGTCTACTCGTTTGACGATCTCAGGATTGTTTGTCAGCCTATGAGCCGCATTGACAGTCAGATAGAAAATCTGAAAGAAGAGGTTCTGACAGATATTTCAATGGAGAATAACAGGATCAGGGGAAAAGTATCTCTGGAAAAACCAAAGGTTTTAGTGCTTTCTATTCCTTACAGCGACGGTTTCCGGGCTTATGTAGACGGAAAAGAAGCAGGGATCAAAAAGGCAAATACCATGTATATTGCCCTGGAACTTCCAAAAGGGGAACATGAGATCTGCCTGGTATATAAGACGCCTTTTCTTATTTCTGGGCTCTGCTTGACTTTGGCAGGGGGCATATGTTACATTTGTCTGGTATTTGTTAGAAAAAGAAAACAAAAAAAGAAGGCAGAGAAAAAATGAGTGTTTTATCAGTTGTTTTACCGGCATATAACGAAGAACTTATGATCGCCAAAACCTGCAGCGTATTAAAGCAGGTACTTACAGACGCAGAGATCGCTTATGAACTTGTTCTTGTAAATGACGGTTCTCGTGACCGCACATGGGAGGAAATTGAAAAGGCAGGAAAAAAAGACCCCCATATCATGGGTATTCATTTTTCCAGGAATTTTGGAAAGGAAGCTGCTGTTTTCGCAGGTCTTGCCCAGGCTACAGGAGATGCGGTTGCGGTTATGGACTGTGATCTTCAGCATCCTCCCCAGGCTCTGGTAGAAATGTACCGCTTGTGGGAACAGGGCTATGAAGTGATTGAGGGAGTAAAGACAAGCAGAGGAAAAGAAAGCGCGATCCACAAAAAGTGCGCGGGATTCTTTTATGGGATCATGTCTAAAGCCACAAAAGTAGATATGCAGAATGCGTCGGACTTTAAGCTGATGGATCGAAAAGCAGTGGATAGCATTCTTACTCTTCCAGAGCGGAATATGTTTTTCCGGGCAACCTCTTCCTGGGTAGGGTATAAGACTGCTTCTGTGGAGTTCGAGGTTCAGGAAAGAGAAGCCGGAGAGTCCAAATGGTCTACTTGGTCTTTGATAAAATATGCGTTTACCAATATCGTAGCTTTTACAACAGTGCCTCTTCAGTTTGTAACTGTAAGCGGCGGCGTTTGTTTTGTTCTTTCCCTGTGCCTGATCTTTTATTCTTTAGTGCAGTATTTCACTGGTCATGCAGTGGAAGGCTATACCACTACGATCATGGTACTTCTTTTGATCGGAAGCGCTATTATGCTTAGTCTTGGAGTGATCGGTTATTATATTGCCAAAATTTATGAGGAAGTGAAGCGCCGTCCTCGGTATATTATTTCCAGGATCATAAAAGGCGGTGAGGACGCCTCTGACACTACCAGGCATGACAGTGTATAAACAGGGAATACAGTCAGAAAAAAGGCGGAAATAAAAATGAACAAAATTAAAAAAATTATCATTGGTTTATACAGGAATGATGTGGTAAGATACGTGTTTTTTGGAGGATGTACTACACTGGTAAACCTTGTCAGCTTTTATGTGCTTAGAAAGGCAGGCCTACAGCTTACTGTGGCAAATGTGATCTCTATTGTCGCGGCGATTCTGTTTGCCTATGTGGTAAATTCCAAATACGTATTTCAGGATAAGTGTGAAACATTAAAAGATCATGTTCAGCCATTTTTGAAATTTATCAGCGCCCGTTTTGCTACTATGGTGATTGAAGTAGGCGGCGTATGGATTCTGATTGAACTGTTTCATATGAATGATATGATAGGAAAATTCATTACGCAGTTTATTGTTCTTGCTCTGAATTATCTATTCAGTAAATTTTTTGTATTTACAACAGGGAAATAACCTACAGAAGGGATGGACGGAAAAATGACATTACAGGAAACCATAGATAAGATTCGCCCTATAGACCGCAAGGCGGCAGCCTTGGCGCAAAAAAGGTGGGACAGCATTGGAAAGCCTCTTCATTCACTGGGAAAAATGGAAACTCTGGTTATGCAGATCGCTGGAATTACCGGATCTGCCAGTGTAAACATAAAAAAAAGGGCTCTTGTGCCAATGTGCGCAGATAATGGAGTTGTGGCAGAAGGAGTTACCCAGACTGGACAGGAAGTGACTGCAATCGTAGCAGAAAATTTCCTGACAGGAGACACCTCTGCCTGTGTTATGTGCAGACAGTGCGGTACAGATGTTTTTCCTGTTGATGTGGGAATGGTTTCCGATACAAAGGTTCCAAGAGATCTGAAAGTGATGAACGGAACCCGAAATATGGCAAAGGAACCTGCCATGACAAGAGAGGAAGCTGTCCGTGGAATTGAGGCAGGCATTGAAATGGTAAGGCGTCTGAAGGAAAAGGGATATACACTGATCGCCACAGGGGAAATGGGAATTGGCAATACCACAACAAGCAGCGCCGTTGCGTCTGTTCTTTTGGATAAACCTGTGGAAATGATGACGGGCCGCGGGGCAGGCCTTTCCGGGGAGGGATTAAAGCGGAAAATAGCGGCGATCCAAAAAGCAGTCAGCAAAAACCAGCCGGATCCAAAGGACGCCATCGACGTATTGGCAAAGGTGGGAGGGCTGGATATTGCAGGAATGGCAGGCGTATTTTTGGGCGGAGCCGCCATGCACATTCCTGTAGTGATCGACGGCTTTATTTCCTGTGTGGCAGCTCTGGTGGCGCAAAGGATCTGTCCTCTTGTAAAAGATTACATGATCGCGTCCCATGTGTCAAAGGAGCCGGCAGCGGCCCTGATCCTTGAGGCTCTTGATAAAGAAGCAGTGCTTCATGGGGAAATGTGCCTTGGAGAGGGAAGCGGCGCAGTGGCTCTTTTTCCTTTCCTTGACATGGGGATAGCAGTATATGAATCCATGAGTACCTTTGAAGAAATAAAAGTAGATCAGTATAAGGAGCTTATATAAATGATGATTCTTGTAACAGGCGGAAGCGGAAGCGGGAAATCTGCTTTTGCTGAAGACTGTGTTTTATCCTGCGGAGAAAATAAAAGAATTTATATCGCAACCATGTACCCTTTTGACGAAGAAAGCAAAAAGCGGGTGGCGCGGCACAGGAAAATGCGCGCAGGAAAAGGTTTTGAAACAGTGGAGTGTTTTGTTGGGCTGAAAAACCTAAAGGTTTCCCATGGAAGTACCGTACTTCTGGAATGCATGTCCAATCTTACGGCAAATGAAATTTTCAGAGAAGACGGAGCCGGAGAGAAGACAGAGGAAGAGATCCTTGAGGGTGTCGGAAGGCTGAAAGAGCAGGCGGGAAATCTGATCATTGTAACAAATGAGATTTTTTCTGATTCTATATTTTATGAGAAGGAAACACAGAATTATCAGCGTATACTGGGAGCTGTCAACCAAAAACTGGCGCAGATGGCGGATTCTGTAGTAGAAGTCGTGTATGGTATCCCTATATATTATAAGAAGGGAGACAGATCCTATGAAAAGTCTTTGGAATAGTTTTAAGATTGCGTTTTCCATGTTTTCGAAGATTCCCATGCCCCAGGCAGAGTGGTCAAAGGAAAATATGAAATATATGTTCTGCTTTTTTCCTTTCATTGGTACGGCGATTGGAGCTGTTATTATGGCAGTTGCCTGTCTGGCAGACCGCACTGGTATAAATCCGGTATTTGTGTATGTGCTCCTGACCGTGATTCCGGTTCTGATCACAGGGGGGATCCATGTGGATGGGCTTCTGGATACAGCAGATGCTTTAAGCTCCTGGCAGGAGAGAAAAAGGCGCCTGGAGATTCTGAAGGATTCTAATGCAGGTGCTTTTGCAGTGATAACAGCCTGCGTATATTT
The DNA here is from genome assembly GCF_937880195.1 of uncultured Blautia sp. Classification (GTDB taxonomy): domain Bacteria; phylum Bacillota; class Clostridia; order Lachnospirales; family Lachnospiraceae; genus Blautia_A. The sequence goes on along the minus strand of NZ_CALFLA010000018.1, from coordinate 28,860 downwards.
TCTTCTCTGGGTTGGCGCATGGAGTGAAATTTGTTTTCATGGGGAAACAATAGGGATTATGTGTCTTGGATTTATGGTTTCCAGATGTTTTTCAGGTCTTGGAGTGATCCTTCTTCCAAAAGCCAGGGAAGACGGAACCGCGGCAGAGTTTTCCAGAAAATCCGAGGATATTCCAGTGAGAAATACTCTGGTGATCTATCTTGTGCTTCTCTGCGCTTTGATGATCTGGATCCACCCTTTGATCGGAGCTGCGGCATTTCTTACTGCCTGCGGAGTCTTTGCATATTACAGGCATATGGCAATGAAATATTTTGGCGGTACTACAGGGGATCTTTCCGGCTGGTTTCTCTGCATTTGTGAAGTGGGAATGGCTTTAGTGATCGCAGTGGTATCAGCTTTTGGATTTTAAAAAGGAGACGGCTATGGAAATGATGATAGGAGGCGCTTTCCAGGGAAAGACCTTTCTTGCAGAAAAAACATATCCCCATATCAAATGGGTACAAGGAGGAGAGATTTCAGAAGAGGAACTTTTTAAAGCAGAAGGTGTTCTGGAATTTCATGAATTTATCAGAAAAGAATTAAAAGAAGGGCGAAAGACAGAGCTTCTTGCCAAACGGCTGATTCGGGAGAATCCGGGTGTGATCCTGGTCTCTGACGAAGTAGGGTACGGCGTAGTCCCCATAGATGCTTTTGACAGAGCTTACCGTGAATCTGTGGGCAGGATCTGTACAGAGCTTGCGGCCTTTTGCAGTAAGGTGACGCGGGTGGTCTGTGGAATTGGGACGGTGATCAAGGATGCCTGATATTTATTTGATTCGCCATGGAATGACAGAGGGAAACAAAAAACAAAGATATATCGGTACTACGGACGAACCGCTTTGCCCGGAGGGAAAAGCGGCGCTGACAGGGATCGACTGTCCGGAGCCGGAAAGTCTTTTTGTAAGCCCGCTGCTTCGATGCCGGGAAACGGCAGAAATTCTGTTTCCGGGAAAAATGCAGGAAATCTGTCCAGGGCTTTCAGAGTGTGATTTTGGGGATTTTGAAAATAAAAATTACTTGGAGCTTTCCCATAACCCAGATTATCAAGCCTGGGTGGACAGCAATGGAACTCTGCCCTTTCCAAATGGAGAAAGTAGAGAAAGTTTTCGTTGGCGCACTCTGGAGGAGTTTAACAGAATTGTAGAGGAATGTTTCAAAAAAGAAATAAATACAGCGGCTCTGGTTATTCACGGAGGAACGATCATGAACATTATGGAGGCGTACGGAAGTCCTGCCAGAGATTTTTATGACTGGCATGTCAAAAATGGGCGAGGATATCTGGTGCAGACAGACAGGACGCTATGGAAGAAAAAGATTCTGAATCTGACAAAGGAATTATGAGGGATAAAAAACTGTTTTTGGAAAGAGATGTCTTAGACGTACTCCTTCTGAAAGCAGTTTTTTGTTTAGGAAAACTGGGGAAAAAAGAATACAAAATTTTTTAGAATGTAAAAATAATTTTAAGAATAACTATTGAAATCAACAAAAAAATGTGATACATTAATAGTATAAAATTCCTAAAAGAATTGGTAAATATACGAATGTAGTTGGGAGATTTTTACAAGTTAAGGAGGGTTATATTATGCTTATTATCGGTAATGGAAGAATGATCACAAGAGATGCAGCGAATCCCTTTATTGAAAACGGCGCAGTTGCCATGGATGGTAATACGATTGTAATGGTGGGAGAGCTGGAAGCTGTAAGAGCGGCTTACCCGGATGCAGAGTTCATTGATGCGAAAGGCGGCGTGATCATGCCGGCATATATCAACACCCATGAGCATATCTACAGCGCTTTTGCAAGAGGGTTAAGCATTAAGGGCTACAATCCTCAGGGCTTTTTGGATATCCTGGATGGACAGTGGTGGACCATTGACCGTCACCTGACTCTGGAACAGACGAAGCTTTCTGCTTATGCAACTTATATTGATTCCATCAAAAACGGCGTTACAACTGTTTTTGATCACCATGCAAGCTTTGGACAAATTACAGGATCTCTGTTTGCCATTGAAGAAGCTGCAAAAGATTTGGGAATCCGTACCTGTCTCTGCTATGAGATTTCCGACCGTGACGGTATGGAAAAATCAAAAGAATCCGTTATGGAAAATGTGAACTTTATTAAACATGCTCTGTCTGACGACAGCGATATGGTTGCAGGAATGATGGGTATGCATGCATCCTTTACCATCTCAGATGAGACTATGGCTCTTTGCAACGAGCTGAAGCCAGAGGGAGTAGGATATCACATTCATGTGGCAGAAGGAATTTACGACCTTCATCAGTGCTTAAAGGAACACAGCAAACGAATTGTTGACCGTCTTTATGACTGGAACATTCTTGGATCAAAAACTCTTTTGGGACACTGTATTTATATTAACGAACACGAAATGGATCTGATCAAAGATACAGACACCATGGTAGTTCATAACCCAGAATCCAATATGGGAAATGCCTGCGGATGTCCTCCTACAATGGCTCTTGTTCATAAAGGAGTGCTTACCGGTCTTGGCACAGACGGTTATACCCACGATATGACAGAATCCTGGAAAGTTGCAAATATCCTTCATAAACATCACCTCTGCGATCCAAACGCCGCATGGGGAGAAGTTCCGAAGATGCTTTTTGAAAACAATGCAAAGATCGCAAATCGTTATTTCAAGAAACAGCTGGGCGTTCTCAAAAAAGACGCGGCAGCAGATGTGATCGTGGTAGATTATGATCCTCTGACACCGATGCATGCAGATAACGTAAACGGACATCTTCTTTTTGGCACTACCGGAGCGATGGTTCAGACAACTGTATGTAACGGAAAAGTTCTTATGAAAGACAGAGAAGTTCTTGTATGTGACGAAGCAAAAGTAATGGCAGACTGCCGCCAGGCTGCAAAGGAGCTTGCCGACGACATCAATGCTGGCAAATAATGGATAAGGTAAGATTTGGGAGGTAAATCAAATGAGTGAAAAAATGACTTGTATGCCTTTTGGACAGTTGATGGACTGGATCCTTACAGAGCATAAAGAAAAAAATACAGTATTTGGCGTACACAGAGCATACCAGGCAGATCCATCTAAGAATATGGAGATCTTTGGAAGAAATCTGGAAACGCCTATCGGACCTGCAGCAGGCCCGAATACTCAGCTTGCACAGAATATTGCTGCTTCCTATTATGCAGGAGCCAGATTTTTTGAGCTGAAAACCGTTCAGAAAATGGATGGAGACGAGTTGGCTGCATGTATTAACAGACCCTGTATCCTGGCAGAGGATGAATGCTATAACTGTGAATGGTCTACAGAGCTTTTTGTACCTCAGGCTATGGGAGAATATATTAAAGCTTGGTTCATCCTTCATGTAATGGCAAAAGAATTTGGTCTTGGCGATACAGACGGATTCCAGTTTAATATTTCCGTAGGCTATGATCTGGCAGGCATCAAGGAGAAAAAGATAGATACCTTTATCGACTGTATGAAAGAAGCAAAGGATACGGATGTATTTAAAGAATGCAGACAGTGGCTTTTGGATCATGCGGACAAATTCGAAAAAGTGACAAAAGAAGACATTGAGGCGATTCCGTCAGAAATCTGCAACTCTGCTACAATCTCTACCCTTCATGGATGTCCTCCAAACGAGATTGAGAGTATTGCAAACCATCTTTATAAAGAAAAACATCTGAATACTTTTATTAAGTGTAATCCTACTCTTCTGGGCTATGAATTTGCAAGAAAGACCATGGACGACATGGGATACGATTATATGGTATTCGGTGATTTCCACTTTAAAGACGACCTTCAGTATGAAGACGCCATTCCTATGTTTAAACGTCTTCAGGCTTTGGCAGATGAGCTGGGACTTGCATTTGGCGTGAAGATCACAAATACCTTCCCGGTAGATGTAACAAGAAATGAACTTCCAAGCGAAGAAATGTACATGTCCGGCAAATCCCTGTTCCCCCTTTCTATCTCTCTGGCTGCAAAGCTTTCCAGAGAATTTGACGGCAAACTTCGCATTGCTTATTCAGGCGGCGCCGACTACTATAATATTGACAAGATCGTCGGCTGCGGCGTATGGCCGGTAACTGTGGCTACAACGATCCTGAAGCCAGGCGGTTACCAGAGATTCAGCCAGATGGCAGAAAAAATCATGGCAGAGGGTGTAAAAGCCTGGGAAGGCATTGATGTGGAAGCTCTTGAGAAACTGGCAGAGGATGCAAAAAATGATCCCCATCATGTAAAAAATATCAAGCCTCTTCCAAACAGAAAGAGCGATGAGGCGGTTCCGCTTCTGAACTGCTATTTTGCACCATGTCAGGAAGGCTGTCCGATCCATCAGGATATTCCAGAATATATTGCCCTTGCAGGAGAAGAAAAATATGCAGAAGCTCTTCGTGTGATCCTGGACAAAAATGCCCTTCCGTTTATCACAGGTACGCTCTGCGCTCATAACTGTATGTATAAATGTACCAGAAACTTCTATGAAGAGTCTGTAAATATCCGCGGAACAAAACTCCTGGCAGCAGAGAAGGGCTATGATGCAGTGATCGGCCAGCTCCATGCAGGAGAGAGCAATGGCAAAAAAGTAGCTGTTGTAGGAGGCGGTCCAGCAGGTATTGCAGCCGCTTACTTCCTTGCAAGAGAAGGGGCTTCTGTTACAATTTTTGAAAAAGAGGACAGACTTGGCGGCGTGATCCGTTATGTGATTCCAGGATTCCGTATTTCCAAGGAAGCTATTGATAAGGATATTTCCTTTATCGAAAAAATGGGAGTTGAGATCCGCACAAACACAGAAATTACTTCTGTAGAAGAGATTAAGGCACAGGGCTATGACGCCGTGATCCTTGCAACAGGAGCAAACAAACCGGGAACATTAAAACTGGAAAAGGGCGAGACAGTCAATGCGCTGAAATTCCTTGCAGAGTATAATGCGTCAGAAGGTAAGGTTGCTCTTGGAAAGAATGTTGTTGTTATCGGCGGCGGAAATACGGCAATGGATACAGCAAGAGCTGCGAAACGCACAGAAGGCGTAGAGCATGTTTATCTTGTATACAGAAGAACAAAACGTTACATGCCGGCAGCAGAAGAAGAGCTTTTGGAGGTTCTGGAAGACGGCGTGGAATTTAAAGAGCTTCTTTCTCCTATAAGCCTTGAAAACGGAATTCTGCTCTGCAGAAAGATGGAACTCGGCACAATGGACGCCTCTGGAAGAGCTGGCGTTACAGAAACAGACGAAATGGAAGAAGTACCGGCAGATACAGTGATCGTGGCAGTTGGAGAAAAGGTTCCAACAGAATTCTACGAGGCAAACGGTATCAATGTGAATGAAAGAGGAAAAGCAAAACTGAATCAGGAAACATTGGAAACAAGTGTGAAAGACGTATATCTTGCAGGAGACGGCGCAAGAGGAGCGGCAACTATTGTGGAAGCGATCCGCGACGCCCAGCTTGTGGCAAAGGCAATTCTTGGAAAGACGGTTGTGTCTGACAGAGACGTTACCGGCGCTGAGGCAGACTGCTATGAAAAGAAGGGAATCCTGAAAGAAGAAAAAGACGTAGAAAAAGAAAGCCAGAGATGTCTTTCTTGCAGTAAGGTCTGCGAAAACTGTGTGGACGTATGTCCGAACCGGGCAAATATTTCCATTAAAGTACCAGGAATGGAAATGGCCCAGGTGATCCATGTAGATTATATGTGTAACGAATGCGGCAACTGCAGAACTTTCTGTCCGTATTCCAGCGCTCCGTATAAAGATAAATTTACTCTTTTTGCAAAACCGGAGGATATGGAAGACAGTACAAACGACGGATTTGCCGTACTCAATGCAGAAACAAAAGAATGTAAGGTAAGATTCCTTGGAAATATAACAGACTGCAAGGCAGATGAGCCAACAGATTCTGTTCCTTCAGGAATCCGTGATCTGATCTGCGCGGTGATCAATGATTATTCTTATCTTTTGATGAAATAAAAATCAGATTATTAAAATGAAAAAGAGCGCGTCTCTGTATGCAGTACAGGGATGCGCTCATGCTGAATATATGTTAGGGGGAATTTTATGTTCCGTTTTTATGTAAATGGTAAAGAATATCAGGAAGAAAAAGATATGAAGCTGATTCGTTTTCTTCGCGATCAGCTTCACCTGACATCAGTAAAAGACGGCTGCAGTGAAGGCGCCTGCGGAACCTGTCATGTGCTGATTGACGGAAAAAATCAAAAAGCCTGTATTCCTTCTCTGTCCATGCTGGAGGGCCGCCATATCCTGACAGTGGAGGGATTTTCCGAAGAAGAAAAAGAGATTTATGAACGTGCTTTCGGAGAGGCAGGCGCAGTACAGTGCGGATTTTGTATACCCGGTATGGTGATCAGCGCAAAAGCATTGATTGACGAAAATCCAAATCCCACAAGAGCCCAGGCAGCTCATGCCATCCGCAATAACATTTGCCGCTGTACAGGATATAAAAAGATTATTGACGGAATCCTGCTTGCAGCAAAATATAAAAGGGAAGGACTTCCGGACAAAAAGGAATATACCTGGAAGCTGGGCGACCGTGTGCCCAGAGTAGACGTAAAAGAAAAGGTCAGAGGATACGGTCAGTACCCGGATGACGTATATGAGGAAGGAATGATCTATGGAAGCGCTCTTCGTTCTGCATACCCCAGAGCTTTAGTAAAATCCATTGATACAGAAAAGGCAAAAGCTCTTCCTGGAGTGATCGGCGTTTTTACAGCAGAGGATATTCCAGGCAGTGTGAAGGTGGGGCATTTAAAGCAGGACTGGGACGGACTGATCCCTGTTGGAAAGATTACCCATTATCTTGGGGACGCCATAGCGCTTGTGGCCGGGGAGACGCAGGAAATCGTAGAAAAGGCAAAAAAACTGATCAAAGTAGAATATGAGGAGCTTCCTATGGTACGGGATCCTTATGAGTCCATGAAAGAAGACGCGCCGTTAGTACATGGAGACGGAAACCTTCTTGCTCATTGGCACGTACACAGGGGAGACGCAGACAAGGCTATTGCAGATTCCAAATACGTTCTTACAGAAAAGTTTCATACTCCCTGGACAGAACATGCCTTTCTGGAGCCGGAGTGCGCAGTTGCAAAGCCTGATGGGGAAGACGGCGTGATCATTTATTCTACAGATCAGGGCGTTTATGATACCCAGCATGAATGTATGGCGCTTCTGGGACTTCCGGCAGAAAAAGTTAAGGTTCGTAATAAACTGGTAGGCGGCGGATTTGGGGGCAAAGAAGACGTAACCGTTCAGCATCATGCAGGAATGATCGCTTATCTTACAAAAAGACCGGTAAAAGTAAAACTGACACGTGAAGAAAGTATTCTGATCCATCCGAAACGTCATCCTATGGATATGGAATTTACCATGGGATGTGATGAAAACGGTATCATTCAGGGCGTAAAAGCAACTGTAATTGCAGATACAGGAGCTTATGCCTCCCTTGGAGGTCCGGTACTTCAAAGAGCCTGTACCCATGCTTCCGGGCCTTATAATTACCAGAATTTTGATATAGATGGAAAAGCCTACTATACAAATAATCCTCCGGCAGGAGCTTTTCGTGGATTTGGCGTAACCCAGACCTGTTTTGGCGTGGAGATGCTTCTGACCAAAATGGCGGAAAAAGTGGGAATTTCTCCTTGGGAAATTCGTTACCGCAATGCCATCCGTCCGGGACAGGAGCTTCCAAACGGCCAGATCGTAGACCAGTCTACAGGTCTTGCAGAAACACTGGAAGCAGTAAAGGACGTATATGAAAGTCATCCCTATGCAGGTATTGCATGCGCCATGAAAAATGCAGGAGTAGGCGTAGGTCTTCCTGACTGGGGACGCTGCCGTCTTTATGTACATGACGAAAGAGTAGAGATCCATTCTGGAGCTTCCTGTATCGGCCAGGGGCTTGGAACTGTGCTTGTGCAGATGGCAGCAGAGCAGCTTGGGCTGAAACGGGAAGAAATATATTACGATGCGTCTAATACCTATGACGCGCCGGATTCTGGAACTACCTCTGGTTCAAGACAGACATTGATCACCGGAGAGGCATGCCGCCGGGCTTGTCAGAAGCTGAAAGAGGATCTGAAAGAAAAGAGCCTGAAGGAGTTGGAGGGCTGTGAATATCTTGGCGAATACCTTGCAAAAACAGACGCTATGGGTTCAGATGTGAAAAACCCGGTTTCCCATGTGGCGTATGGCTATGCAACCCAAGTATGTATCCTGGATAAAAAAGGAAGGATTGAAAAGATTGTTGCTGCCCATGATGTAGGAAAGGCAGTAAATCCGCTTTCTGTAGAAGGCCAGATCGAAGGCGGCGTAGTAATGTCAGCAGGCTTTGCCCTTACAGAGAGATATGGGCTGAAGGATTGTAAACCTCAGGATAAGTATGGAACACTGGGTCTTTTCCGGGCGGATCAGGCGCCAGAGGTGGAGAGTATTATTGTAGAAAAAGAAGGGCTTCAGGTTGCCGAAGGGGCCATCGGTATTGGCGAGATTACTTCAATCCCTACCGCTCCAGCCATTGCAGGGGCATATTATCAATACGACGGACAGTACCGCACCAGCCTTCCTCTTACCAATACGCCATATGAAAGAAAAAAGAAGGGGGAATGAAACATGGCAAGATTTCCAAAAAAGACGGCTTACGTTGCATGTAACGGCGGAGAACGCTGCCATGGTTGTACCTATGGCTGTATGAGCTGTTCCTCCTGTATGGAAGCATGCAAAAAGGACGCCATATTTTATAATGAGCTGGGCGTAGCTGAGATTGACGAAGAAAAATGTATTTGCTGCGGTCTTTGCGTAAAGGCATGCCCTCAGGATATCATCCATATCCATTTAACAGACAACCCGTTTGTTGTCAAATGTTCTAACCGGGATAAAGGAGCGGCAGCAAGAAAAGCCTGTGAGGTAAGCTGTATCGGTTGTGGGCTTTGTGCAAAAAACTGCCCCTCCGACGCAGTTACGGTTATAGATAACGCAGCTTTTATTGATGACGAGCTTTGCCTTGCCTGCGGAAACTGCGCAGTGAAATGTCCAAGAAATGTGATCGTGGATACCAGAGGGATTATTTCAAAATAAATTAATAAAAAGTTCACAAAAACCAATGGCAAATCTTCTTGTAATATGTTAAAATGTATAAAAGAAAACCTGTTCCTGCTGTTTGTCAGGAGCTGCATTTTATAAGAAAGTAGCATGGTTCGGAGCCGGACGATCGTCCTGAGGGGAACACAATCCTTAGGTGCGTCCGGCTTTTTCTATCCTGTTATAAGAACAATAAGCTGATCAGGAGATAATCCATGCGGACAAAAAGAAAAGAAGGTGAAAATATGGTAGGTAAAAGCATTCCAAGAGTAGACGCTTACGAAAAAGTCACAGGCAGGGCTAAATTTACAGATGACTTGATCCTGGATCGTTGTCTGGTGGCCAAGGTTCTCCATTCCACCATTGGAAATGGAATTGTAACCTCCATTGATACCAGTGAGGCAGAGGCGCTTCCTGGCGTTGTTAAGGTAGTGACATTTAAAGACGTTCCAGATCATTGCTACCCGACCCCAGGACATCCCTGGTCGGTGGAACTGGCTCATCAGGATGTGGCAGATCGTAATATCCTTACAGGACGGGTCCGTTACTATGGCGACGATATTGCGGCTGTAGTAGCAGAAGACGAGGTGACTGCTTCCAGGGCTCTGAAGCTGATCAAGGTGGAATATGAGGAATATCCTGTTGAGATCCATCCCCGAAAATCTATGTACGGCAGCAATCCGCCTATACATTTTGACAAAAAAGACAATGTATTAATGCGTTCCAATTTCTTTATTGGCGATGTGGACAAGGGATTAGAGGAGTCGGAAACTGTTGTGAAGAGAAGCTATAAGACGCCTATGGTCCAGCACTGTCATATTGAAAATCCTATTTCCTTTGCTTACATGGAAAAAGGCCGGATCGTTGTGGTGACTTCCACTCAGATCCCCCATATTGTCCGCCGGGTGGTAGGACAGGCCCTTGGAATCCCCTGGGGCAAAGTTCGGGTGATCAAACCTTATATAGGCGGTGGATTTGGCAATAAACAGGATGTGCTTTACGAGCCTTTGAACGCGTTTCTGACTACTCAGGTAGGAGGACGCCCTGTGAAATTGGATATTTCCAGGGAGGAAACTTTCTGTAATACAAGAACCCGTCATTCCATTGAATATGATCTTACTGCAGGAGTGGATAAGGACGGACGTCTTCTTGCCAAGGAAATGAACGCGTATTCCAATCAGGGTGCATATGCGTCTCACGGTCATGCAATTGCAGCTAACGGACTGACAGCATGGAGACTTCAGTATGCCTGCCCGAATACCAGAGGAGAGGCGTATACGATTTATACGAATACGCCTGTAGCCGGAGCTATGCGCGCTTACGGCATACCGCAGGCTGCTTTTGCCATTGAGTGCTTTATGGACGATATAGCACATGAGATCCATATGGATCCCCTGGAATTTCGCAGAAGAAATCTGATTTCAGGATATTATGAGGACGCTTATCTGAAACCGATTGCAGCCAATACAAACGGAATCTTCCAGTGTCTGGAAAAAGGCGCGGAATATATTCACTGGGATGAAAAGCGCAAAGAGTATGCAGATCAGACCGGATATATCCGAAGAGGTGTTGGAGTTTCTGTATTTTCCTATAAGACAGGAGTATGGCCCATATCACTGGAAATCGCAGGCTGCAGGCTGTCTTTGAATCAGGATGGAAGCGTACAGATGCAGATAGGCGCTACAGAGATCGGACAGGGCGCAGACACTGTATTTTCTCAGATGGCTGCAGAAACCCTTCATATGGACGTAGAAAATATCCATATTATGACCGTACAGGATACGGACGTAACGCCTTTTGACACAGGAGCTTATGCGTCCAGACAGTCCTTTGTTACTGGAACTGCAGTAAAACAGTGCGCAGAAAAGCTGTATGATAAAATTATAGCCTATGCCAAAACCCTTCTTCCAGAACAGGAGACAAGAGAGCTTTCTATGGATCACGGCTGGATCTATGCGGGAGATGAGGCGGCTATGTCTTTAGAGGCAGTAGCCCAGGAGTCGTATTACAGCCTTACAAATTCTTCGGTGCTGACAGCAGAGGTTTCCACTCAGGTAAAGAAAAATACACTTGCGTCAGGCTGCTGTTTTGCAGAGGTAGAAGTAGATATGAAGCTCGGAACTGTTAAAATTCTTCGTATTATCAACGTACATGACAGCGGAAAACTTCTGAATCCACAGCTTGCCGAGATGCAGGTTCATGGAGGAATGTCCATGGGTATGGGATACGGTGTCAGTGAACAGTTGATCTTGGACGAAAAAACAGGACGGCTCTTAAATGGAAATCTTCTTGATTATAAACTGATGACAGCTCTTGACACTCCAGATATCAAGGCTGATTTTGTGGAACTTGACGATCCCATGGGTCCATACGGAAACAAGGCTCTTGGAGAGCCACCGGCTATTCCGGGAGCGCCGGCGATCCGTAATGCAGTGCTTCATGCAACAGGCGTGGCGTTTAATGAGAATCCGCTTACACCTCAGAGGCTGATCGAGGGATTCAAAAAGGCCGGACTGATCTGAAAGGGGGAATTGTTTTATGTATGATATCGAAAATTATTATAATGCAAAAAACATCAAAGAGGCAGCGGCTCTTCTGAAAGAACATCCAGATACCAGGATTATCTCTGGAGGCAGCGATGTGCTGATCAAGATCAGAGAGGGTAAAATGGCTGGAACCTCCCTTGTATGCATCCGTGATATTGAGGAACTGCATGGAATTAAGAAAATGGACTCCGGGGATATTTACATAGGCGCCGGAACAACTTTTTCACACATCACCAACGACCCTGTGATCCAGGAATGTATTCCTGTGCTGGGCGAAGCGGTAGATGAGGTAGGCGGACCTCAGATCCGAAATATCGGTACCATCGGAGGGAATATCTGCAACGGCGCGGTCAGTGCAGACAGCGCTCCAACCTTGTTTTCCCTGAATGCTCTGCTTCATATAGAAGACGGGGAGAGCGAAAGGACAGTTCCAGTGAGAGATTTTTATTTGGGACCGGGACGGGTAGATCTTAAAAGAGGAGAGATCCTGACCCATGTCATCATCCCTTTTAAGGAGTATGAGGGATATCATGGCAATTATATTAAATATTCCATGAGAAGAGCTATGGATATCGCTACCTTAAGCTGTTCTGTGGTAAGCAAAGTAAATCAGGAAAAAAATATTCTGGAGGACGTTCGCATTACTTTTGGAGTGGCTGCTCCGGTTCCTTTCCGCTGCGAGAAAACAGAGGCTGCCATAAAAGGAATGCCTGTAGATGAAAAGCTTTATGAGGCTGTGGAGGAAGGCGTCCGCCAGGAGATCAGCCCGAGAGATTCCTGGAGAGCGTCCAGAGAATTTCGTCTGCAGATCGGCGGAGAGATTGCCAGAAGAGCCTTGGCTCGAACAGTAGAACTTGCAGGAGGTGACAATAAATGACCAGGGATAAAGTTCTTGTAAAATGTATCGTAAACGGAAAAGAAGTAGCGGAATATGTAGATCCAAGAGAATCTCTTCTTGATATGCTGAGAAACAGACTGGGGCTTACCTCAGTGAAAAAGGGATGTGAAGTTGGAGAATGCGGGGCGTGTACCGTAATCATTGACGGAGAGACAGTAGACTCCTGTATTTACCTGGCTGTGTGGGCAGAGGGCAAAAACATCCGTACTCTGGAAGGACTTGAAAAGAACGGAGATCTTACCCGTATTCAGGAAGCTTTTATTGAAGAGGGAGCTATTCAGTGCGGATTCTGTACGCCGGGCTTTGTTATGTCGGCAACAGTTCTTTTGGAAAGAGGAGAAGTTCTTACCAGAGAAGCTATCAAAAAGCATATGTCTGGAAATCTGTGCCGCTGTACAGGATATCAGAATATTGTAAATGCTGTAGAAAAAGTAATGAAAGAAAATGCAGCAGAAACAGAAGGAGTTTAAATTATGTCACAAAACAGTATAATTGTTGTCCGGGGCGGAGGCGATCTTGCCAGCGGAGTGATCCACCGGCTGTTCCGCTGCGGATATAAGATTCTTATACTGGAGGGTAAAAAACCCAGCGCGATCCGGCGGGAGGTTTCTTTTTGCGAAGCTGTTTATGATGGTGAGGCATTCGTAGAAGGCGTGTTAAGCCATCGTATTGAGGACGTAGACCAGTGTGAAAAAGTCTGGGAGCAGGGAGAAATCCCCATTCTTATAGACGAGGATGGATCTTCCATAAAAAGCCTTAAACCGGATGTGGTGATAGACGCTATCCTTGCCAAAAAAAATATGGGAACCACACGTAAAATGGCCCCTCTTACCATTGGGCTGGGGCCTGGTTTCCTTGCAGGATCTGACGTTGATTTTGTTGTGGAAACAAAAAGAGGCCATGATCTTGGAAGAATCATTGATGAAGGTTGGGCGATTCCAAATACAGGTATTCCCGGAGAGATTGGAGGATATGGAAAAGAAAGAGTGATCCATTCTCCGGCATCGGGAGTGATTCATAATAAGGCAAAAATAGCAGACCTGGTAGAAAAGGGGCAGGATATTGCCTTGATCTGTACAGAAGATGGTGAAGAAATTCCTGTTCTTGCATCCCTTGATGGGGTGCTTCGAGGACTCATCCGGGAGGGATATCAGGTTTTTGAAGGAATGAAAATTGCGGATATCGACCCTAGGAAGGAACAGAAAAAGAACTGCAATACCATTTCTGATAAGGCGAGATGTATTGCAGGAAGCGTAGTAGAAATTCTGTTATCAGAGGGGATTTTTCCCTGAAAACCACAACATCAGTAGACAGAAAATACTGGCTGTAAATTTCAAAAAACGTCAGGAGATAAAAATGGAAGTTCGAAATCTTCTGGATATTCATATAAATAATAAAACCGTGATTTCTGTTGTAGGCGGAGGCGGGAAGACAAGTCTGGTGTTTCGGCTGACAGAGGAATTTGTCTCACTTGGAAAAAAAGTGATCGTTGCCACAACGACCCATATGGCTTATGAGCCGGATCGGCCTTTTGCAGAAGACGGAGAAACGGTAAAAGTACGAAAAAACCTGGAAGAATACGGCTATACGGTGGCAGCTTCAAAAATGACAGGAGAATCGATACAGAAGATCAAATCCCTTCCAGATGGATGCTTACAAAAGCTGCGATCAGAATGCGATGTAATGATCCTTGAGGCAGACGGAGCAAAAGGTCTGCCTTTAAAGGTTCCTGCGGACTGGGAGCCTGTTATTCCTGAAATGACAGATATGGTTATTGGAGTTATGGGATTGGACTGCCTGGGAAAAAAGGTCAAAGATACAGTTCATCGGCCGGAGCTGGCCGCGCAGCTGCTTGAAAAATCTATAGAAGACAGGGTGACAGAAGAGGATCTTTTGAAAATTGCAGGATCTCCCCTTGGAATGAAAAAAAATGTGGGAAACCGGGAATACAGGGTGTTTTTTAATAAAAGAGATCTTATTTCTGATCCTCAGATCCCAGATGGGATCATAGAAAGCCTGAAAAAGGAAAAAATCCATGCAGCCTGTCAAAGTCTGAAATACGGATTTGGGAAGAAAATAGCAATCGTGATTCTTGCGGCGGGAAACAGCCGTAGATTCGGAAAGAACAAGCTTCTTTATACTGTTGAAGGAGAACCCCTGTTTTTTAATGCTCTTCATAAGGCGGTTCAGATACAAAGAAGGATGAAAGCAGATATCAGTTCTGTGGTGGTTGTTACCCAGTATCCAGAGATCCAGAAGCAGGCAGAAAAATTGGGGGCAAAGGTGATCTGGAATCCCCTTCCTCAAGAGGGAATTGCCTCTTCTATGAGACTGGGGATTCAGGAGGCTTGTAGAGATGGGGAGCAGGACGCCTGTCTTTTTATGGTGGCAGATCAGCCCTGGCTGACAGTGGAATCTCTGGAAAAGCTGATCCAGTGTTACAGGACTTTAGATAAGGGAATGGCGGCAGTATCAATAAAAGGAGAGCCGGGAAATCCCTGCATCTTCAGCAGGAAATATTATTCGGATCTGATGAAGCTTACCGGAGACAGAGGGGGAAAGAGAGTGCTGAAGGCCCATCTGGAAGATGTGGCTTTATATGAAATAAAAAATGAAAAAGAGCTTACAGACGTAGACAAGCCTCTGTAGGCTCTTTTCCTTTATTTGTGGGATCCAGAAGAGGGGCGTAAGCTCAGCTCAGGAAGAACGGTTATCAGCATGGTAAAGAAGCAGGCGCAGCCTCCGATCAGGTTGGACACAGGTTCAGCCCAGAATACGCCGTTTACGCCTAAATTTCCTATATGAGGAAGAAGAATAGTAAGAGGAACCACAATGATCACTTTTCGGAAAATAGAAAAAAAGGTGGCGTATTTTGCTTTTCCAAGGGCTACAAAAACACTCTGTCCTGCAAACTGCAAAGCCATAAAACAAAAACCGAAAAAATAAATATGAAGAGCCGGAATCCCTTTATGGATCAACGCAGGCTCGCTGTTAAAGATCCTGATAAAAAATTCTGGGTATAATTTCAGGATTCCCCATATAGCCAGAGTATAGGCAACGCAGAGTCCTGTAACAAAGTCAATGGCCTTTTTTACCCTGCCATAGGCCTTTTCACCATAATTAAAACTCATAATAGGGGAAGCACCGCTGGTAAGTCCGTTGACGGGAGTGGTGGTGATCTCCCGGATGGAATTTAAAACAGTCATAACGCCAACATAGAGGTCTCCTCCAAAGGTCTGCAAAGTGGAATTGCAGAAGATCTGAACAAGGCTGTTTGTAAAAGCCATCATAAATCCAGAAACGCCAAGAGACATAATTGCTTTTACCCGTGTCCATTTCAGCTTCATAGCGTCTTTTTTTAGATGGAGGACAGCCTTTTTTCCAGTAAGAAATTTAAGGACCCAAAGAGCGGAACAAATCTGAGAAAGAACGGTTGCCGCAGCGGCTCCCTTGACGCCCATATGAAACACAAAAATGAACAAAGGATCCAGGATAATATTCAGAATAGCTCCGATCAGAATTGTCAGCATTCCCATATTTCCAAATCCCTGACTGTTGATAAAAGGGTTCATACCCAGGGTGATCATGACGAACAGGGTACCAAGAAGATAAATATGGATATAATCCCGCGCATAAGGGTAAGTGACATCGCTGGCTCCAAAAGCATAAAGAACCGGCCTGTAAAAAAGATATCCAAGGGTCATAAGGATAATCCCTGTAAGGATCAGCATGGAAAAAGTGTTTCCCATGAGACATTCTGCTTCTTTATCATTGCCCCTGCCTCGTTCCATGGAGCACAAAGGACTACCTCCGTTCCCAAAAAGATAGGTAAAGGCAGTAATAAGAGTAATAATGGGAAAACAGATTCCAACTCCGGTCAGAGTAGTTGTGCCAGCAGAGGGAATCCTTCCAATGTAGATCCGGTCTATGATATTATACAGAAGATTTAAAAGTTGCGCCAGTGTCATGGGAACAGCTACTTCCAGAATGTTTCTGTATACGTTTCCTTTGGAAAAATCAGTTTGATGCAGGTTCATAAAGCCACCTCTGTTAAAAAATACTATTTTTATTATATACCATATTACAGGAAAAACAAGGACTCCGGGAAAAGAGCATGTTTTGAATAGAAAAACTAACCACATCAGTCCACAAGAAAAAACAAATAAAAACCACATTAATAATCTGGATTTTCTGTTGATTTTACTTGAGTTTTAGCGTGAAAACAGGTATACTGTTATTAAATACAACAACAGACAAGTTTTCTGGGAAGAAAAGTGGGAGGTATTATGGCTGAGAATTATAAAGGTATGGCAGTCGGCGTATTTGAACTGGATAATCTGGTTGCCTGCTTTGTGGCTCTTGACGCTGCATCTAAGGCAGCAAACGTAAAAATCCAGGGTGTAGAGCGTAACCGACTGAAAAGCGGCGCTTGTGTAAAAATGAGAGGATCTGTTTCTGATGTAAATGCAGCTATGGAGGTTGCTCTTGCAGTGGCGAAACCCCTTGCAAATATCGTACATCATACAGTGATCGCTTCTCCTACAGAAGATACAGAGACAGCGCTTGCAATGACGATAAATAAATAATTTTAGTGGTAAAGTGAGGAAATCATTATGGCATATGGAGCTTTTGGGTTAGTAGAAGTACTGGGAAGCAGCAATGCGATTCTGGTTATTGACCAGATGCTGAAAACTTCCGAGGTATCTTTCCGTACATGGAATACAAAGTGCGGCGGTCATACCACTGTATTTTTAAGCGGGGACGTTTCAGCTGTTACAGCGGCAGTGGAAAGCGTAAAGGGAAATCCTCCCTGTGAAGTGATTGCGTCGGCAGTTATTTCCAATCCTTCAGAAGAGACGGTTTGTATCGTAGAAGAGGAAGCAGCAAAACATCATTTTGCTTCAGAAAAATCAAAAAAATAAATCTTATAAATAAAATGCGGCAGATGAAGAACCATATGGTTTTTCATCTGCCGTACTTTTATAAAAAGGAGATACTTGAATTAAAGATGGATAGTGGTTCCTGTTTTGCCCTGGATTCCATCTTTTGCTTTTTCCAGCAAAGTGATCATAGCAGTGCGTCCTTCCTTGGAAGAAGCAAAATCCATAGCAGCCTGAACCTTGGGAAGCATGGAGCCTGCGGCAAAATGGCCTTCGTTCACATATTTTTCTGCCTGTTCTACAGTAAGATCGCTGAGCCATTCTTCATTTTCTTTACCAAAGTTGATAGCGACTTTTTCTACTGCTGTCAGAATGATCAGCATGTCCGCGTCAAGCTGTTTGGCAAGGAGACAGCTTGCAAAATCCTTGTCGATTACAGCAGAAGCACCTTTCAGATGGTCTCCCTGAAGTGTTACTGGGATTCCGCCGCCGCCGCAGCAGATTACGATCTTATTGGCGTCTACAAGGCTGTTGATAGCATCCTGTTCTACGATTTCCACAGGTTTGGGAGATGCCACTACACGGCGGTAGCCGCGTCCGGCGTCTTCTTTGGTAATATATCCGTAAGCTTTTTCAGCATGTTCTGCCTCTTCTTTGGACATAAAGTGACCAATAGGCTTGCTTGGATTCTGGAATGCCGGATCTTCGGGGTCTACTCGAACCTGTGTGACTACTGTGACAACAGGAGTGCGTACAAAGCCTCTTTTACGAAGCTCTTCGCGCAATGCGTTCTGAAGGTCGTAGCCGATATATGCCTGGCTCATTGCCACGCACACAGAAAGAGGGGTGTTGGGCTGGCTTTGATCTTCCCGGGTGAGAGCCGCCATAGCGTTGTTGATCATGCCAACCTGAGGACCGTTTCCATGTACCACAACAACCTGATGTCCGTCTTCAATCAGGTCGCAGAGAGCTTTCGCTGTTGTTTTGACAGCAAGCATCTGTTCTGGAAGAGTGTTTCCCAGTGCATTTCCTCCAAGGGCGATAACGATACGTTTGCGTTTATACATGTAAAAACCTCCTGAATACTGAAAAAGAAAAGGGCCGTGCAGAACAATGCTCCACAGGCCCTGTCGTCTTTTAGAAGAACTTATTTAAGGATTCTCGGCGCTGCCTTTACTTCCAGTTTTTTGAGAATATCCTGAGGATTCTCAAATTTGGAAAGCATGATCATAGCAGCGATTACATAAGGTTTGAAGCTGGCTTCTTTGTAAAGCGGGATTCTGTAGCGGTCAAATACGCTTGCGTCTACTTCGCCTGTTTCACAGCTTACGCCTGTGATGTCAGCCGGGAGACAATGCAGATAGAGCGCTTTTCCGTTTTTTGTTGTTTTCATAAGCTCTTCGGTACATGCCCAGTCTTTGTGCTCTGCATTCTGAGCAAGAAGCTCTTTTTCCAGTTTGTCGATTCCGTCAAAGTCGCCTTCTCCGTAAAGGTTTGTACGTTTTTCCATAGCTGCAAATGGAGCCCAGCTCTTAGGATAAACAATATCGGCATCCTTGAAGGCTTCTTCCATGCTGTTTGTCTTAGTAAAGGAACCGCCGGTAGCTTCGGCGTTTTTCTTAGCGATTTCTTCGATCTCAGGCATTACGTCATAGCCTTCTGGATGAGCAAGGACAACGTCCATGCCAAAACGAGTCATAAGTCCGATAACTCCCTGAGGAACAGAAAGCGGTTTTCCATAGGAAGGAGAATAAGCCCATGTCATGGCAAGTTTTTTACCTTTAAGATTTTCTACGCCGCCAAATTCATGAATGATGTGAAGCATATCAGCCATACACTGTGTCGGATGGTCAACGTCGCACTGAAGGTTTACAAGAGTTGGTCTCTGTTCAAGAATGCCGTCATTGTTTCCTTCTGTTACAGCATCCATAAACTCTTTCTGGTAAGCATGGCCTTTGCCGATATACATATCGTCGCGGATACCGATCACGTCAGCCATAAAGGAAACCATGTTTGCAGTTTCACGTACAGTTTCGCCATGAGCGATCTGGGATTTTTTCTCATCCAGATCCTGTACTTCCAGACCAAGAAGGTTACATGCAGATGCAAAAGAGAAACGAGTTCTTGTGGAATTGTCACGGAAGATGGAAATTCCAAGTCCGCTTTCAAAAACCTTTGTGGAAATATTGTTCTCTCTCATAAAACGGAGAGCGTCGGCAACTGTAAATACAGCCTCCAGCTCATCGTCTGTCTTATCCCATGTCCAGAAGAAGTCGTTGTTGTACATTTCCTTGAAGTTAAGGCTGTTTAATTTGTCGATATAATCCTGTAATTTTTTCATGTAAGATCTCCTTTATATTTTATGTATAGTTTAATTAATATCTTATATTTATTGCCGACAGTTTTTTAAAAAGCCGACAGGGAGTGCAGAGGGAGCAGGGATTTGCTCCCTTGCAATAATGAATTTTTTATTTACAGTAGGAAGCTGGAAGAGCGGCATAAACAGCGGCGCATCTTACCAGATCGATCTTCCATGTTTTTTCGTTTGGAGCATGAGCCTGTGCCTCAGCGCCAGGTCCGAAACCGATACATGGAATACCGTTACGTCCCATGATGGAAACACCGTTGGTGGAGAAGGTCCACTTGTCTGTCAGAGGACGGGCTTTTCTCATTTCCTCTGTCTCAGCATTTCCAAGTCGTGTTTCGCCGTAAAGATTTTTGTACGCGTCTTCCAGAGCTTTTGTTACTTTATGATCCTTTGGAATTGCCCATGTGGGGAAGTAGCACTCAATCTCGTAAACGCATCCTGTATAAGAAGGACGGTCGTAGTTATACATGGAAACAACAACATCGTCGCCATATTTCTGAACGCTTGGAAGGGCGCGGATCTCATCCAGGCAGCTTTCCCAGGTTTCGCCGAATGTCATTCGTCTGTCAAGAGATACAGCGCAGGAGTCGGCAACAGCACAGCGGCTTGGAGAAGTGTAGAAGATCTGGGAACAGGTAACAGTACCGCGTCCAAGGAATCTTGCTTCTTCCCAGTCTGGGTTATATTTCGGGTTCAGCATTTTTACAAGACCTTTGATCTCCGTCTCGTCAGCGTCATCGTTTTCGTTAAGAGCGCGAACGTCCTGAAGGATATCTGCCATTTTGTAGATGGCATTGTCACCGCGCTCAGGAGCGGAACCATGACAGGAAACGCCTTTGACATCAATACGGATCTCCATACGTCCTCTCTGTCCTCTGTAGATACCGCCGTCAGTGGGCTCTGTGGAAACAACAAACTCAGGACGGATTTTATCTTCATTGATAATGTACTGCCAACAAAGACCGTCGCAGTCTTCTTCCTGTACAGTTCCTACTACCATGATTTTGCAGCCTTTTGGGATCAGATCAAGATCCTTCATGATTTTTGCTCCGTAAACAGCAGATACGAGTCCGCCGCACTGGTCGGAGACACCGCGGCCGCCGATTTCTTCTTCTGTTTCATAACCTTCATAAGGATCGAATTTCCAGTTTTCGATATTTCCAATACCAACTGTGTCAATATGCGCATCGTATGCAATGATCTTGTCGCCGGTTCCCATGTAACCGATCACGTTGCCCTGAGGGTCGATCACAACTTCATCAAATTCAAGACGTTTCATTTCTGCTGCAATCGTGTCAATATGAGCTTTTTCATCGCAGCTTTCTCCTGGGTTTTTGACGATGGCTCTTAAGAATCTGGTCATATCCTCCAGATAATTCTGAGCAGCCTCGTTGATTTTTGCGTAGTCCATTGTAAATTCCTCCCATAATAAAATATTAAATTAGTAAGTTTTTAACATTTAAAGTTCTTGCACATGAATAAGAGTTTGTATTTATTTGCTCAAGGACTCGTTTGTGCCGTAAAGTCCGTCCCATACGATTTCACGATAGCGAACAGGATCTGTGTCTCCTTCTGTGGAAATCACAAGGATATTGGAATTTTCATCAAGTTTAAGCGCCTCTTTAAGATCTGCCGCATCTGCGTCATGAAGGGCAGTAAAACAAAGTCCAAGAGGGATAGAACCGGATTCGCCGGAAACAATATGGGGATCTTCCGCCAGAGGATTGGCATAAATTCTAGTAGCCTTTGCGCTCATCCAGTCTGGGCAGGAAGCAAATACAGTAACATGGTTTCTTAAAATATCCCAACCAATGGTATTTCCTTCGCCGCAGGCAAGTCCTGCCATGATTGTCTGAAGATCTCCTGTAACATTAACCAGCTCTCCAGTCTGTTTCTTCGCGGAGCGGTAGAGGCAGTCGGCAGCCCCTGCTTCACAGACAACCATTACAGGAGGATTCTCTTTATATTTATGTGCGAAATAGCCTACAACTGCACCAGCCAGAGAGCCTACGCCAGCCTGTACAAAAACGTGTGTGGGACGATCGATTCCCTGTTCTTTCAGCTGCTGGTCTGCCTCCCTTACCATAGTGCCGTAGCCCTGCATGATCCAGGAAGGAATCTCTTCATAGCCATCCCAGGCAGTGTCCTGTACAATGATACCGTGTTCTGTTTCTGCGGCTTCGGCAGCAGCCATTCTTACGCAGTCGTCATAATTGCATTCTTCAATGGTGACAGTTGCGCCTTCTTTAACAATGTTGTCAAATCTTGTTTTTGTAGTTCCCTTAGGCATTCTTACAACTGCCTTCTGGCCAAGGCGGTTCGCAGCCCATGCCACGCCACGTCCATGATTGCCGTCTGTGGCGGTAAAGAAAGTAGCCTGTCCAAATTCTTCTCTCAGTTTGTCGGATGACAGAACATTATAGGGAAGTTCGCTGACATCCCTGCCAAGCTCCTTGGCAATGTAGCGACCCATAGCATAGGAGCCCCCAAGCACCTTAAATGCGTTCAGACCGAAACGATATGATTCGTCTTTGCAGAAAATATTCTTTACTCCAAGATAAGAAGCAAGAGAAGAGAGCTTCTGAAGCGGAGTTACAGTATACTGTGGGAAGCTTTTGTGAAATTCATTTGCCTTTGCTACGTTTTCTTCGGACATAAGATCCAGGTAACGGTCATCTGATTTCTGCACCTGGTTGACGGTCCATTTTAATCCCTCAGTCATTGAAAAAAACCTCCTTAAATTATTTGATCAGTTCTCAGAACAACGTCTTTTATCTTATATCTATCATACCATAAATACAGGATTTTGCAATAGAAAATACAAAAATATTTAGGGATTTCAAAAAAAATTTAGCGACCTTGAAGACAGGAATATGCTATGGTAAAATAAAAACAGATATTGCTTCGTAACGCGTATTTTCCAGCAAAAATGCTGGAGCGTTCTTGAAGTAGAAAAAATGAGAAGGAGAATAGCGATTATGGCAGTTTTTCATGGGTTTCGGGCGCTGCGTCCCGTACCGGAAAAAGCAGAAAAAGTAGCGGCTCTTCCCTATGATGTGGTAAGCAGGGAAGAGGCACGTTTGATCGGAGAGAAGAACAGGGATTCTTTTTTGCACGTAGACCGAGCTGAGATGGATCTTCCAGAGGAAACAGGACTTTATGACAGCTGCGTTTATGAAAAAGCAGCAGAAAATCTCAAAGAGATGGAAAAAAACGGAATCCTGATCCAGGATCAGACCCCCTGCTTTTATATTTATGAACTGACTAGAAAAGGGAAATCTCAGACAGGCATTGCAGGATGCTGTTCGATTGATGATTATTTGAACAATACAATAAAAAAACATGAACTTACAAGAGAAGATAAGGAGCTGGACAGAATCTGCCATGTGGATGCCTGCGACGCAAATACCGGACCGATTTTTCTTGCCTGCCGATATCCCCAAAGCCTTCTTGATCTGATCGCCGGCTGGAAAGAAAATCATGACCCTGTTTACGACTTTGTTACGGAGGATCAGATCGGCCACAGAGTATGGGTGATCGACAAAGAGGCAGAATGCCTGAAAATACAGGAAGAATTTCAGGAAATTCCCTCTCTGTATATTGCGGACGGCCATCACAGGGCAGCCTCGGCCGTGAAGGTGGGCCTGAAAAGAAGAAAAGAAAATCCCGGATATACGGGAGAGGAAGAGTTTAATTATTTCCTCTCTGTTGTGTTTCCGGCGGAGGAGCTTACCATTCTTGCATACAACCGTGTTATAAAAGATCTGAACGGGCTTACGGAAAAGGCGTTCCTGGGGGCACTGAAATATAATTATGAGCTGATGCTTATGCCAGGTTTTCCCTGTAAACCTGTAGAAAAGCATTGTATGGGAATGTATGTAGGAGGAGAGTGGTATCACCTGAAAGCCTGGGAGGATATCTATAAAGAAAAAGATGTTGTAGGCCAGCTTGACGTTTCTCTTCTTCAGGACAGAGTGCTGGATCCGGTACTGGGAATCAAAGACCCCAGAACAGATGACAGAATCCGCTTTGTAGGGGGAATCCATAAGCTGAAGGAGCTGAAAACCATGGCAGATGAAACAGGAGGGGTGGCTTTTGCCATGTATCCTACGTCTATGGAAGAACTAATGGAAATTGCAGACGCAGGACAACTGATGCCTCCAAAATCCACCTGGTTTGAACCAAAGCTGAGAAGCGGCCTTTTTATCCATAAGCTGTCCTGATAGGAGATATAACTGAATTTTCTTTAAAAGTCACAAATGACAAACCTGTAATTCAGGAGCGTTTGTGACTTTTTTGATGCCTGTTTATTTTGTACAAAAATAGACAAAATCCCTGCGGCGATTTGCATATTTTTGCGATTGATTTCTCCTTTTATTATGCTATAATTCGTCTGTTAAAAAATATGAAAGGGGTGACTGGCTTGGAATTATTATTGTGTATTCCATTTGCAGGTCTTCTGCTGTGTATTGCTGTTTTGCCGCTGATCAAGGGAGAATGGTGGGAATCTCATCAGCCTTTAGTGGTTGCATTTTGGATCCTTCTTATGATCCTTCCTTTTGCGTTTGTTTACGGACCTTCAAAAACAGTGGAAACGGTACTGGAATGTACGGTAAATGATTATCTGACATTTATTATTTTGTTATTCGGTCTTTTTTGCGTATCCGGTAATATTACCATGGAAGGGGATTTTGCAGGTTCCCCAAGGATCAACGTAGGGCTTCTGGCCATAGGGACTCTTCTGGCAAGCTGTATTGGAACTACAGGAGCCAGTATGCTGATGGTTCGTCCGGTCATTAAAATGAATTCATGGAGAAAGAGAAAAAGCCATATTATGATCTTTTTCATTTTTATGGTTTCCAATATGGGAGGATGTCTGACGCCTATTGGAGATCCGCCTCTTCTAATGGGATTTATGCGTGGCGTTCCCTTTTTCTGGAGCATGCATCTGTTTCCAGTGCTGCTTTTGAATATGGCGGTTCTTTTGTTTGTTTTTTACCACTTAGATAAATGGGCTTATCGAAAAGATATTTCCAGAGGAAGAAAACCTGATATCAGTAAACCTGGAACAGAATTTCATATTGAGGGACTGCACAATATTCTTTTTCTTGCAATGATCGTGGCGGCTGTGATCTTAAGCGGAGTGCTTCCGGGAATGCCGATGTTTCAGGATGGAGCGGGAAACGTAAAAGGAATCCATATTTTTGGAGAAGTAACATTAAGCTATCCGGCTCTGATCGAAATTGTGCTGATCCTTCTGGCTGCGTGGCTTTCTTTTAAAACTACGAAAAAAGAAATCCGAAGAAAAAATCATTTTACCTGGGGAGCGATCAAGGAAGTGGCTGTTCTCTTTATTGGAATTTTTATTACGATGCAGCCAGCGCTGATGCTTCTGAAATCAGTAGGGCCTGAACTAGGGGTAACAGAGCCGTATCAGATGTTTTGGGCAACGGGCGCTTTATCCAGTTTCCTTGACAATACGCCTACCTATCTTGTGTTCCTCACTACAGCAGGAAGTCTTGGATTGGCCGGCGGCATTGCAACCTCCCTTGGAACGGTTCCGGTAAAGGTTCTTTCTGCAATTTCCTGCGGAGCAGTGTTTATGGGAGCCAATACCTATATAGGAAATGCGCCGAACTTCATGGTGAAGTCTATTTCCGATGAAAACGGTGTCAATATGCCGTCTTTCTTTGGTTATATGCTATGGTCCTTTGTTTTTCTGGTTCCTGTATTTCTTATTGATATGCTGATATTCTTTTTATAAGGGAGGCGGACAGAAATGGAAGATAATGAAAAAAAATATACAGATCTTGCAAACAGAATTTATGATCTGGACGGCGCCGTATATGAATGTGTGGGTTCCTCCCTGGGACGCACCTTTACAGGAGGGAGAGAGACAACTGTCCGTACTCTAAGTATGCTGATGTATACGAAACCGGACGGACATCTTCTTAGAAGCGAGCTGGCGCTGATCAGCAATATGGCGCGTACGATTCCAGATAAGGAGGAAAAATCCCGAATGATGCGGGAATATAATGAAATCCTCCAGGAAGTAGAAGCCCTTCCAGATGTATTCGGCCGTGTGGATATTATGGATCAGAACAGAATTTCCCTGAATCTTGCGGCTAAAAGAGAAAAAATATCAGAGGACGACCATCTGGTCATCTGTATCAGCCGTACGCAGGGAAGCGCAGGAAACGATATAGGATTTGAACTGGCTGACAATCTGAAAATCAATTATTACGATGTGGAGATTTTTGACCAGGTATTGAAGCGTCTGGAGACGGATAAAGAATCGGTCAGCGATAGTGAAAACTTTGTGGATTTTAACAAATATACAAAGAAAAAGAATGTGAATCTGAAAACCTGGTTTCGGGAGTTTAATCGGTATCATGGACTTTCCAAGCAGGATGCGGTTTTCTTTAATATGAGCGATCTGATCTGTAATCTTGCAAAAACTGAGGACTGTATTATTATGGGACGCTGTGCAGACGCGATTCTTAAAAACAATCACATACCCCATATCAGTATTTTTATCAGCGCTCCTTTTGCTGCAAGAGTAGAGCATATTATGGCTGTAAGAGATATGAATGTAAAACAGTCGGTTCGGTTTTTGAAAAAGATGGACCGCCGGCATAAAAAGTATTATGAGTTCTATACAGGTGAAAAATGGGGAAAGCCGGAGAATTACGATCTGTGCATTAACAGCGCCAACTACGGAATAAAAGAGACCATGGATGTGATCAAAAGAATGATCGATAAATAAAAAAAGCGGACAGATCCGCTTTTTTTATTTGTTGACGTCAATATAGCTGTACAGAGTGTACTTGGAAATTCCAAAATAATTGGCAACCTTGTCGCCGGACTTGGTGATCAAAAAAGCGCCGGAATCATTAAGAAACTGGATAGCGGTTACCTTATCGTCTTTGTTCATAAGAGCTACCGGTTTTCCTACCAGGGCAACGGATTCCTCAATAAGGTGATCCAGAAGGTCGTTGACATTATGTGTGATCTCCTTAGGTTTCTCTTCTGTATTCACAGGGGTAACCAGATCGTGAAGAGCGCTTTCGATCATGGTAAGCCGGGAGATATCATAATTGATGCCAAAGACATAGTGCAGACTTCCGTCATCGTCACGGATATAGGATGTGCTGCATTTGAGGATCTTACCGTCGGAAGTCTTCATAAGATATCCGGCATGATCCTTCAAATCCTCCTGTGAAATCTCTTTTTTGCTGTTATGGATGTGGCGGATCACATCAAAAACAGCATTGGAAGGGCCGTCTCCTACACCTCTGTTTGTTACGTGTCCGTTTTCGATATATACGATAGATGTTTCCGGATCGTTTGTTTTAAGGTCGTGGATTACTACCTCGCAGTCCGGGCCGAACTGACAGGCGATATCATGAGCAATCTGTTTCAATACAGTAAGCCGTCCCATATACTTACCTCCTCTGTTTTCTTATAAATAATATAGCACAAATAAGGAGAAATAAAAAGATTTTTAACGAAAAAAAATATGTAAGCCTAAAGAAAATTGGAATATAGCTGACAAATGGTTGAAGCTGGATTAAAATAATGGTATATTGAAGAAAAAGTGAGAATCGGGGGTGTAGCATATGAAGTATTTGTTAAAAAACGGTACGGTTGTTTCAGGAGAAAAGACTGTAAAGGCAGACGTACTTATTGAGGGAGAAAAAATCATAAAAGTGGACAGCGGCTTACCTGAAGACGGCGCTGAGGTGATTGACGTTTCAGGAAAGCTTTTGTTTCCGGGATTTATTGACGGTCATACTCATTTTGATCTGGAGGTGGCTGGAACTGTTACTGCAGATGATTTTGAAACAGGCACAAGAGCTGCGCTTCTGGGGGGGACCACTCTTGTGATCGACTATGCTTCTCAGGATAAAGGCGGCCATACGCTGAAAGAAGGACTTGAAAAATGGCATAAAAAAGCAGATGGAAAATGTTCCTGCGACTATTCCTTCCATATGTCTATTGTGGAATGGAATGAAAAAACTGAGGATGAGATCCAGGATATGATCGACCAGGGAATCACCAGCTTTAAGCTTTATATGACATATCCTGCTATGATCGTCAATGACGGAGATCTTTACAGGATATTAAAAAAGCTGGGACAGTGCGGATGCTTTGCAGGGGTACACTGTGAGAATGCAGAAGTGATCGACGCATTGATTAGCGAGGCAAAAAAACAAGGAAGATTTGGACCGGAAAATCATCCTTTGGTACGGCCGGATACTATGGAGGCAGAGGCGGTACACAGGCTTCTTGTTATTGCAAAAGAAGCGGACGCTCCTGTTATGATCGTCCATCTGACAAATAAAAAGGCTTATGAGGAAGTGCTCAGAGCCAGAGAAAACGGACAGACCGTTTATGCGGAAACATGTCCCCAGTATCTCCTTCTTGACGACAGCGCTTACAATAAGCCGGATTTTGGCGGGGCAGTTTATGTGTGCGCTCCTCCTATCCGCAAAAAAGAAGATCAGGACTGTTTGTGGGAGGCTCTGAAAAAGGGAGAAATCCAGACAGTTGCCACAGACCAGTGCAGCTTTACTTTGGAACAGAAAAGACTGGGTAAAGATGATTTCACAAAAATTCCCGGAGGTCTTCCCGGAGTTCAGACAAGAGGAACGCTGCTTTATACATATGGAGTTGGTGAAGGAAAGATCACAGTGGAAGAAATGTGCCGTCTGTTAAGCGAAAATCCGGCAAAGCTTTATGGCGTTTATCCCAGAAAAGGCGTGATAAGAGAAGGCAGCGACGCAGATATCGTAGTTCTTGATCCAGAAAAAGAAAGTGTTATCTCAGCTAAAACACATGCTTATAATACAGATAATAACCCCTTTGAAGGAATGGCTCTTCACTGTGGGATCGATCATGTATTTTTAAGAGGACACCATGCTGTATCAGAGGGAGAGCTGAAGGAAGAAAAGGCAGGAATTTTTATCAGAAGAGAAAAGAATCAGTTATAAAAACAAGGGGGCTGTCGGGAAATGATAGTTCCAAACAGGGGCAGATTTGACTTGCATGAGTC
>NZ_CALFLA010000017.1 GCF_937880195.1 uncultured Blautia sp. | reverse complement strand
TTTTTCGCAATCAGCATTTCTCTGCAATTTCGTAGATCAGTTTTTCTGTATCTTCCCATCCAAGGCATGGATCGGTAATGGAGCATCCGGGGATCATGTGGTCGCTGATATCCTGGCGGCCTTCCAGAAGATAGCTTTCGATCATTACTCCTTTGACAAGTTTTTTCAGATCAGAGTTATAACTGCGGCTGTGAAGAACTTCGCTGACAATACGAACCTGTTCCTTGTACTGCTTGCCGGAATTGGAGTGATTGACATCGACA
Organism: uncultured Blautia sp.; assembly: GCF_937880195.1. Lineage (GTDB taxonomy): Bacteria > Bacillota > Clostridia > Lachnospirales > Lachnospiraceae > Blautia_A. The sequence continues at coordinate 4,775 of NZ_CALFLA010000017.1, read as the reverse complement.
ATTACAGCAGGATTGTTGAGATTCCATTCCTGATATAATTCTGCAAGGCGGACAAGCTCCTCGTAATGATAGTTGGGCTGGGTCTGTCCGAATTTATTTACGCCGCCGCGGAGAATGGTATGTGCAAGCTCGTTTCCTGATGTTTCCACATCAAAACCTCTATATATAAAATGATGGGAATGCTGGGCGGCAGTAACAGAATTAAGCATAACGGAAAGATCGCCGCTGGTAGGATTTTTCATACCGACAGGTATATCCATACCGCTGGCAGTCAGACGGTGCTGCTGGTTTTCTACGGAGCGGGCGCCGATAGCTTCGTAAGAAAGAAGATCATCCAGATAGCTTCTGTTTTCAGGATAAAGCATTTCATCGGCAGTGGAAAGTCCTGTTTCTTCCAGAACGCGGATGTGCATTTTGCGGATAGCAATAATTCCGGCCAGAAGATCAGGAGCCTTGTCCGGTTCTGGCTGGTGAAGCATTCCCTTATAGCCGTCGCCTGTAGTTCTGGGTTTGTTGGTGTATACTCTTGGAATGATCATCAGTTTATCAGAAACCTGATCGTTTACTTTTTTCAGGCGTCTTGCATATTCACAGACAGTATCTTCATTGTCAGCGGAACAGGGACCTACGAGCACAACAAATTTGTCGGATTCTCCGGTAAAGATCCGGCGGATTTCAGCGTCTCTTTGAGCTTTAGCAGCTTTATAGGCGGCGTTTAAGGGATACTGGGACTTCAGTGTATCCGGTAAGGGAAGCTGATGGTTGATTTTCATCGACATATAAAATTCCTCCATGAGTTAATTGTTTTATTTATCTTTAAGTGTCCGAGTGTACATTCACACTAAATTCATGCATCGCCTTCGGCTCGCATTCATTAAGTGTTCATAGGAAACACTATGTACACTAAATTCGTCCGTCGCCTTTGGCTCGTCCTTATTAAGTGTGCAAGTGTACATTCACACTAAATTCATGCGTCGCCTTCGGCTTGCATTCATTAAGTATTCAGAGGAAACACTATGTACACTAAATTCGTCCGTCGCCTTCGGCTCGTCCTTATTAAGTGTGCAAGTGTACATTCACACTAAATTCATGCGTCGCCTTCGGCTTGCATTCATTAAGTGTTCATAGTATATCACTTTAAAGTTGGAAAGTCTATATTATTTCCCATTTGGTAGTATTCTTCCAGGGTCAGGCCTGTTAATGTAAGATAGGATGCCAGAGGCTTGGTTACATAACGGATATGCCATGGCTCCCAGGGAAAACCGGTGATGTATTCTTTATTTTTGGGATAACGAATAATAAAACCATAGAGCGGCGCATATTTTTTCAGCCATATTCCTTCCTGGGTATGGGCAAAGGTCTCGGTCAGCTCCAGAAATATTTCCGGACAGGAAAGATCAAGAGCAAGTCCGCTTTGATGTTCGCTGGTGCCGGGAGCAGCCACATAAGGGTTTCCGTTATATAGCTCTTCCTGGCGTTTGTAGGAACGATAACCGGAAATACAGAATAAATTTAAACCCTCCATACGGCTTCTCGCGATCAGTTCCAGAGCGGCCCGCGCTGCTTTTTCTTCCAGAAGCCGTTTGGGATCTTCAGGTACAGCCTCAAAGGGCAGCCCGATATCTACAAGCGGTTTTGGGATAAAATCAGCGGAAAGCGGATGGTCTTTATTAATGAGAACAGTGTATTTTTTGTCCATAAAAATCCCCCCCTTACCTTTTATGATATGAATGGCAGAGGGGGGATATGACTTTTAATCGAGAGCCTTCTCGCTCATTTCTTCAAGCAGGTTTTTCTTCAGGTCGTAAAGTTTCTGGGAAAGATCCACATAAACCTTCTGAGGATTGATCAGACGGCGGGATTCGTCCCAGAGGGTATTCTGTTCCTTCTGACAGTATTCACGGATCTCCATAACTTCAGGAGAGGTGTAAACTCGTTTTCCGTCGCGGATCACAGGAACCAGAAGCTCCCGCATCTCATAAGTGCCGCCGAGAACCTTTGTTTTTTTCCATGTATCCACAGGGTCAAAGATGATCATGGTATCTTCCGGGTTAAATACTTCGTCTGCAAGACAGATAAGATCTGCTTTGATCTTGCCGGTAGTTTTGCTGTAGATACGGTAAACGGTTTTGTTGCCTGGATTCGTAACTTTTTCTGTGTTTTCAGAAAGCTTGATCTTAGGTACAAAATTATTGCTGCCAGCATCTCTTACTGCGGCCAGCTTGTAAACTCCGCCAAATGCCGGATTGTCCTTGCTTGTGATCAGGTTGGTTCCTACTCCCCAGGAATTAATTTTAGCATCCTGGGTTTTCAGGCTGTCGATCAGGTATTCGTCCAGATCGCTGGAGGCAGAAATAGTAGCGTCGTCAAATCCGGCAGCGGCCAGCATTTTGTAGGCTTCTTTGGAAAGATAAGCAAGATCGCCGCTGTCAATGCGGATTCCATATTTTTTCAGTTTGATTCCCTCTTCACGCATTTCTTCAAATACACGGATGGCATTAGGCACACCGGATTTCAGCACGTCGTAGGTGTCTACCAGTAAAGTGCAGGAGTTAGGATACATTTTTGCATAGGTTTTAAATGCAGTGTATTCGTCAGGAAAGCTCATGATCCAGCTATGGGCGTGTGTACCCAGAACAGGAACATGGAACATCTGTCCTGTAAGAACATTGGAAGTTCCTACACAGCCTGCAATTACGGCAGCACGTGCGCCGTAAATACCTGCGTCAGGCCCTTGAGCCCGGCGAAGACCAAATTCCATAACTCCGTCGCCGCGGGCTGCATAGCACACTCTGGCGGCTTTTGTGGCAATCAGGCTTTGGTGGTTGATGATATTTAATATGGCTGTTTCCACAAGCTGCGCTTCCATAATAGGAGCGATAACTTTAACAATCGGTTCCCTTGGAAAGACAACCGTTCCTTCAGGAATAGCATAAATATCTCCGGTAAAATGGAAAGAGCTAAGATATTCCAAAAAATCTTCCTGGAATATGTTCAGACTTCTTAAATATTCAATGTCCTCATCTGTAAAATGCAGATTTTCGATATATTCGATCATCTGTTCCAGTCCGGCGGTGATGGCAAAGCTGCCGCCGCAGGGATTGTTACGGTAAAACATGTCAAAGATAACAGTTTGGTTAGTCGGGTTCTTGAAATAACCCTGCATCATGGTCAGTTCATAGAGATCAGTGAGCAGAGTGAGATTGTTTGCTCTCATGTAGTGTCTCCTTTATTATAAATACTTCTGTTCTACTATAATTTACTGCTGTATCATATGAAGAATTATAGTATAAAAAAGGGTGTGTTTCAATAAATCTTTAAAAAAATAAAAAAAATTAAAAAAAGGGCTTGCATTTTCCAGAAGACTATTATATAATACCACTTGTCGCAAGCGAAAAGCGAATAAATAAAGGGCTATCGCCAAACGGTAAGGCAACGGACTCTGACTCCGTCATTTCAAGGTTCGAATCCTTGTAGCCCTGCTTAGAAGCATCTTTCAGATTATTGAAAGGTGCTTTTTTTCTATGTGTAATAGACCATACAGAGAGGGAATGCATCCCTCATCTGCACATCTTTAGAAATTCCTCCATTGCGCGGCTGAAGTATCGTCCCTTTTTCCAGTAAAAACAAATTTTCCTGCTGTTATTTTTAAGTGGGAGCTTGTAATAAACAACTCTTGGATCAGGAGAAACTCTGGTGATCATAATGTCTCCGATAAAAGAGATTCCCATACCAGAGCAGGTTATATTGTAGGAAGTCATTTGCTGATCCATTTCAAAAACAACAATGGGTTCAAAATGATTTTCCAGACAGATTTCCCGCGCCCGTCTTCCAGTATCATTTTCCTGTTTCAGCATAATAAAAGGCTCTGTGCGAAATTCAGAAATAGGAACAGGAGGAATGTCCGGGTCCAAAAATCTTCCAGAACGGATATCCGAAACATCAAGCTGAAAGGGCAAAAGACGGCCATTGACTGGAAATATTTTTGGAACGGCAAGGATCAGATGCTCTTCCTGATAAAGACGGCTGTCAAAAATGACCGGGTCCAGACAGGTGTTGTCAAGAACAAGGTCAATGGCTCCTTTTTGCAGCATTTTTGTCAGCTCGACTGTGGATTCTTCTATAAGTTGTATCTGAATATGTGGATAACAGGAAGCAAAATCAGCAATCAAAGGAGGCAGGATCCAGGAGGAAAAAAGGTTGCTTCCTCCAAGGATCAGGTTTCCTGTTTTGAGATCGCTCCAGTCATTGATAAAATCAGAAAAATCCCGTTCAATATTCATAATTCTTTCTACGCACTGGATATACTGTCTGCCGCATTCAGTAAGGCTTAAAGGTTTGGTGCTTCTGTCAAAAATAGGATAGCCGATACGGTTTTCTACACGCCGTACATTGGCGCTTAAAGAAGGCTGGGAAATAAAAAGGCTGGCAGCAGCTTTTGAAAAGCTTTTTTCCTTGTATACTTCGTAAACATATTCCATTCCCTGAAACATAAGTTTTCCTTTCGATTATAGCTTTTGAGTTATATAAAATATAAAAATATATGTATTTGATTATATTCTATCATATTATTATAATGGGGGCAACGAGCAGAAAACAGGCGTACAGTAACGCAGTATGCCATATAGTAATGGGGCAAAAAGACAGAATTATTTTTACTGCAGAAGAAAGTTTAAGGAGAAGGAAAAGGGTAAAATGAGAGAAAATACAATGAGACAGGATTATCGTGTGGAAAAGGATTCTATCGGGACAAAGGACGTTCCTCAGAACGTGTA
>NZ_CALFLA010000016.1 GCF_937880195.1 uncultured Blautia sp. | reverse complement strand
CTCCTCATTTTTCTATAGACTTTTTCCATGTAAAGGTATATGAGTGAAGATGAATTTGGAGATATGGATTATTTCTTAAATAATTTACCTCTCTCAAAATCGTAATTTTCTATGAAGAAAAAAGCAGTTATAAAAACAGATTTTTATCTGTTTTTACAACTGCGCTTTATCCTATGCCGTCAAAATTTCCATCAATGCTCCATACAAATCGTGATCCAGGTTCATGGAAGAAAGTTCCGTACTGATAACAGCAAGATTTTTACCAGACATCAGAATCTGATAAATCTCATCCTTCAGTACAAAGCCAATTTCCGCCTGATTTAAAAATTCAAAGCATCTTCTGGCAACCTGCTTTTCACCGCTGATCAAATGACCGGACAGTACAATTTGAACCTCATCTAAAACAGCCACCTGAGGAAGTGAAATTACCACTGCCTGTTTTTCTTCCGCATAAGTAAATTCTGCATTTATTTCTTTCCCATTTACCAGCGCCTGTGCCTGCTGACACGCTTCCTTCGCATATCCTGTCATTTCTATTGTATATGTTCTCTTTTCCGGAAGTACGGACGTCTCTCCTGTTGCCGGAGCAATGGTTAATACAGACTGCTCTCCTTCCGTATAGTTTATCTCTGTGACAGCGCAAATTCCTTCCTGATATCGGCAGGTCTCATTGTCATCCTCATACAGAGAGAAGTTTCCTTCTTTCCCTGCAAAAACTTTGATTCTCAGGGAATCCGGATTTTTCACTGTTTGTACACCGCTGATTTCATCGGTGAACGGCAGAATACTTCCTTCTTTTACCAATACAGGAATACTGTCCAGCGTTCTGTACAAATCCATCATTCTTCCGCCTGAATACTTCAATCCCGTATGCAAATCATACCAGTTTCCTTCCGGTATCCAAGTCTTCACCTTTGCCACGTTCAAACCTTTGATTCTTGGAGAAGTAATAGGTGCCACCACCATATTCTCACCGAAGAAATACTGATTTTTTACTTCATAGGCACGCCTCTCTTCCGGATATTCATAATACATCGGTACGACTAAGGGACGATCTTCCATATAGCTCTTATAATTCATCGTGTACAGATACGGCATCATCCGATGACGCTCTCTCAGTGCTTCTGACATAGCGTCATCTGTTTCTTTTTTAAATCTCCATGGCTCCTTGCCATTAAATTCACTACAAGAGCTATGCAGACGCATAATCGGAGAATAGATTCCATACTGGGTCCATCTGGCTGTCATCTCATCGTTCTTATAACCCAGCATATGACCGCCGATATCATGACTCCACCAGCCGTAACCTATATTCGAAGCTGTCGCTGTGAAATACGGCTGAAATTTCAGAGAATCCCATGTGGTATGCGTATCTCCGGAAAATCCAATCGGATATCGGTGACTTCCCGGACCAGCATATCTGGAAAAGGTAAGGGGTCTTTTTCCTTCTCTTTTGCTGTCCAGAAAATGGAAATGGTTAAAAATCCATAAAGGATCCAGTCCTTCGATTTTTGTATTATTCCCCTGCTGCCAGTCAATCCACCAGAAATCCACACCTTCTTTTTCTCTGGGGTGATGCAGATATTCAAAATATGCTTCAAGGAATTTGGGATCCGCCGGATCACAGCTAACCGGATCCTCTTGCTCATAATCTACGCCCATGGTTTCTGCCATCTGTCGATACATCTCTTCATGGGCTCTCACACCGTCTGCAGGATGCACATTTAATGTCACTTTCATTCCCCGATCATGAAGCTTTTTCAAGAATCTGGCAGGATCTGGAAATAATTCTTTGTTCCAAGTATAACCAGTCCATCCGCTTCCATACTTGGGATCAATATCTACCATATGCCAGTCCATATCGATGACAGCTACTGTAAACGGAAGATTTTTTTCTTCAAATTTCTTCATCAACTCCAGGTAACTGTCTTCTGTGTATTTATAGTAACGACTCCACCAGTTTCCCAATGCATATCTGGGCAGCATGGGAGACTTTCCACAGAGATAGTAAAAGTCATGAAGGGCCTCTTTGTAATCGTGTCCATATCCCCAGAAATATAAATCCTGAATTCCTTTCTTCCGAGGCTCAATCCATCCATCTTCTAGCAAAATCTGTGATTTGCTGTCGTCCAGAAGAGAATAACCAAACTCCGACACTACACCGTGCTCCAATTCTGTCTCTCCATCCACCATATCCAGAGTTCTGGCTGTACCTTTCAGGTCGTGAATTTCTTCTCCATAATGCCAGATACTATGGTAAGCGCTCAGATTTCCTTTTACCTGAATACTCAGTCCATGACTCGAAAATTCTTTTTCATTATAGATCAGATGAATGCGAGAGGTATGAATTTCAATTCTGTCCTCCATGTGCAGAAGTCTGTAATTTGTCTCTGGAAAATCTCTGAAAAACGCCATCTGTGTAGCCCGATCTTCAAAGATACCATCCTCACTGTATTCCAATCGAATCAGACCCTCTGTCAGCATGGTGATTCTGTATTTTTCACCGATCACCATATTAGCCTCCAGCGCTACTGGACGGGTCTGTACCTTATAAATATCTTTCATACTCTTACTTCTCCTTTTTATCCTTTCACTGCGGAAGCCGCAATTCCGGCAATAAACTGCTTCTGGAAGAACAGATAGATCAAAAGCACTGGAACAATCGAAATTGCTGTGGCTGCAAAAAGAGCTCCGTAATCTGTCGAATACTGTCCGTTGAACATTTTCAACCCTACCGCCAAAAGCTGTTTTTCCTTGGTATTAATCACCAAATACGGCCAGAGGAAATCTTCCCATGTCCATAAAAACTGGAAGATGGCAATACTGGAAATACCATTTTTCGCCATGGGGAAGATAATTCTGTGGAAAATGAAAAATTCATTTGCCCCGTCAATCCGCGCAGCTTCTAAAATTTCATTGGGAAGAGAGGAAATATGCTGCTTCATCATAAAGATTCCAAACCCACTGAACATTGCCGGAATGATCAGTGCTTTATAACTGTCCATCCATCCAAAATACTGAATCATGGAATATTTCGGAATGATAGTCACACACCAGGGAATCATCATCGTAGCCAACACGAAACCGAACAAAATATTTCTGCCCTTGAACTGATATTTACTCAGTACAAATCCACAAATCGTACTGGTATAAATCACAATCAGCGTAATCACCAATGTAATCACCAAACTATTCAGGAAGAACCGCATAAAATTAAAATGCGCATTCATATTCATGTAGTTGGTCGTAATAAACTCCTGTGGAAGCAAATGCTGTTCCAGAGCCATAATTTCTTTATTCTGCTTGAAAGAAGATAGGATCATCCATACAAAAGGATATACCGTTATCAACCCCAGTAGAAGAAGACCAATATTCAATACAACACTGTTTATTTTTCTTTTCACAACGGCACCTCCTATTCCTCACTTCCGGATACCCGGAAAGATAACCAGCTAAATACAGCAGTAATAACAAACAAAACAAAGGATAATGCAGACGCATAACCAAAATTATATTTTACAAAGGCTTCATCATAGATGATATAAGATGCCAGATAGGTAGCTGTACCAGGGCCGCCCTCCGTCATAATCAGTATCTGAACATAAGCCTGAATATAAGAAATAATAGAAGTAATTACTACAAACAGTGTCATCGGTTTCAGCAGCGGAAGTGTAATGTATCTGAACGTCTGCCATCCATTCGCTCCGTCTACTTTTGCCGCTTCCAATGCATCCGAAGGCAGCGAATACAGTCCGGCCATATACATAACTACCGCATAACCAAAATCTTTCCAAATCGTCATGATAATAACTGCAAGCAATGCAATCTTCGGATTCATCAGCCAGTTCACATCCAATCCGAAGATCTGATTTATCGTTCCAATCTGCGGATTATACATGAACTTCCATACAAACGCCACCGCCACCATCGGCGTAACAACCGGCATATAATAAATTGCTCGGAAAAAGCTTTTGTGTTTTACCAACGGAGAATAGATCGCATAGGCAATTCCCAATCCCAGTCCCACACGGAAAATAATAACCACCACTGAAAAGATCAGTGTATTTAGCATTGATTTTCCAAACAGAGAACTGGTAAATACCTCTTTATAATTCTCCAGGCCCAGGAAATTATAGGTTCCGCTTAAAGGATTCCATTCGTGAAAGCTTCCTGCAAAAGCAATTCCAATAGGCACAATCAGAAAAATACTGAAAAATGCGATCATTGCAATTACTACTATATTCCGCAGAATAATCTCACTCTTACTCTGCAAAGGGTGGGATTTCTTAAACATAAGACCTACCTCCTTTGTCTGCTTTATTTTGCGTATGCGTACAAATTCTCTACAGATTTAAAATCACTATTCTTCATATCTTTGATGATGTTTTGCTGTGCTTCATTCAAAGCAGTATCAATATCAACACCGTTAAAGAAAATATCCTGTCCCGCTTTTTTCAGTGATGTCTCCATTGTGGCAGGCATTGGACCCGGCCAGATATAGTGGTCAATGTGCTCAGCCAATACTTTCAGAGATGGATTTTCAAGAATCTTTTCATTGTCTGCCAGAGATTTCTTAGCAGGGAATGTACTCATAGCCAGATTAAATGCTACCTGTGCATCATCATTTGCCAGGAAATATTTAATAAAATCCTGAGCTACTGCCTGCTGATCTTCCGGCGCATTTTTATTTACACCGAACGTAGACTCTCCATTGTAACGATTGTATGCATATGGATTTCCGTCAAAGGTAGGAATCTCAAATACGCCAAAATTAATATCGCTCCAGGTAGTCTTCAGGGTATTGTAGTAATGTCCCCACTGAATAACCATTGCTGACTGTCCCTGTCCAAAGCTGTCTGCACCTTTTTCTCCAAAATCTTTAGAACCGATGCCGTCTACTTCATACATATCTACCAACATCTGCATCACCTGTTTCATTGCATCTGAGTTTACCTTTGGTGTCACACCGTCTTCTTCAAACAGGTTTTCTCCCAACTGATAATTCAGACCCAGAAGATAATTCTGATGGAAATCATCATTGAAGTTCAGACCAGCCTGAATAAGGGTATCTCCTTCTTTAATCGTGAGCTTTTTCGCAACCTCACGCATCTCATCCCATGTTTTTGGAATATCTGCTTCCGTGAGTCCGGCTGCTTCCCACATATCTTTATTGTAGTATACAGATCCTGTCATCATACCATAGTCAATGTAATAAACCTCTCCATCAATCACATGGGCATCCACACCGGTAAAATCAGCCCGAAGATCTTCCAGAGGAATCTCCAACGGTGCCATGTAATTGATTAAGTTCTCATGATAACTGTTATGTATATTAAAAATTGCAGGACCATTCTCTCCGTCAAGAGCCAGCGGAAGTTTTGTCCAGTAATCCTCCCAGGGATTATTCACAAGATTAATCGTTACATTCGGATGAATGGCTGTATATCCATCAATGATTTCCTGGAAAAGTTCATCGCTGCCCCACTCCCATAATTCCACGGTAACATCCTTTCCACCGTTAATCTCTACAGAAGGATCATACTTAATCGTATCTCCAAAAGGCTCTGTAGGAACCTCTATATTTTTCTTAGCTTCTTCTTTTCCAGTTCCGCTTCCGCCGCATCCTGCGAGTCCTGTAACTGCCATCATAGCCGCTAATGCTGCTGCAATTACTCTTTTTCTCATACTTACTTCCTCCTTGATAAAATGTGGTTTTCGTTCACTTGATTTAGCGTTAAATCTATTGTTAAATTACCATTATTTTTTTTATTCGTCAATATCATTTTATTTTTTCAGCATATATAACATTTATGCATCTCTATTTTTGTGTGTTTTTTACAATAATGTATCGGTACTTTTCATTGATTTTTTTAGTTTCTTGGATATAATAGATTTATATATGACAAATATAAATATTATATGAGTTTATAAAGCTATAAGGATGTGAATACTATGACTCTAAAAGATATTGCAGAAAAAGCCGGCGTAAGTATGATGACCGTTTCAAATGTAATAAATGGGAAACACAATCGTGTTTCCCAAAAAACAATAGAAAAAGTAAATGCCCTTATCAAAGAATGTGGCTATGTTCCTAACCTTAGCGCGCGGAGTCTGACGAATAAGACCTCCAATATTATTGGAATTATTATTTCCATGGATAATACAGATGAAAACCTTCTGGAGAATCCTTATATCAGCACCATGATTGGAACGATAGAAAAGGAGCTGCGCATTAACGGATATTATACGATGGTACGTTCCATATATCAGAATACAGATGTGATCACACTCTTAAAAAACTGGAATGTGGACGGTATTATCTTTCTTTATCCTAATTTTCAGGATACCCTGAGTGAGCTTCTGCCGTCTCTGCCCTGCCCTGTAGCTATTTTCGACAGCTATCTGGAGCTTCCCAACCTGATCAATATCCGTTCCGACGACCAGAAAGGATTGTATCTGGCCACTAAATATATGATTAATCACGGACACTCACATATTGCTTTTGTGGCAGATTATGAAAATAACTTTCTTTTGACAGAACGTTTTCAGGGATACCGCCAGGCATTAAGAGAAAATGATATCCCATTTCGTCCAGAATATGTTTTTTCTTTCCCCCCTTCCTATGAAGGAGGGATTCAGGCAGGAAAACAAATCGCTTCCATGCAGAATATGATTACTGCAGCCGTCACTACCGCTGATATCTGTGCCATTGGCATCATGGAGGGCGCCCGTCTAGGCGGTTATCGTGTTCCTATTGATCTGTCTGTAATCGGTTATGATAATCTGAAATTATGTCAGTATACAGTTCCGAAATTAACTTCTATTTCTCAGAACATTACGCAGAAGGCTCTGCTTGCCACAAAGTTTTTATTAGAACGTATTCGTACAGGAAGTAATAAAGCGCCTATTCATGTGAAGATAGATGTTGAAATTGTAGAACGGCAATCTGTGATTTCACTATTTTAAGATATTTGAATCATAAAAATTAGAACAACCTCAAAAAGAGCCACGAACATCCTATTGATTTGAGAAAATTGTGGAAAACATTTAAAAATATCCATCTAGGGAAATATTTCTCTAAATGGATATTTTTATGCGGTTGCCCTGAGACGGTAATAGATTTCCTGGTCTTTTTTATTTTATTCTCTGTATCTTATAGCGCCCAGAACTCTCTGTCTTCGCTATGGCAGTGCCACCTTCTGACCGTTCCAGGCATACTCCTGTTTTCTCATTGATAATGATGAAGTCACAGTTACAGCGAATTTTCATATCATTTCCGTTTTTTGAACAGATAACTGCTTCTATCAGCTGATGATCCTTCCACATAATATCAACTTCAAATCCACCTTTTGCACATAATCCTTGTACCTTTCCATTTTTCCACATTTCTGGAAGAGCAGGCAAAAGATAAATTTCTCCCTGACGACTTTGGAGAAGCATATTAAGGATTCCTTCTACGGCTCCAAAATTACCGTCTATCTGAAACACCTCTTTTTCTCCCTCAAAGCCTTCATTTAAAGGAGGATGAAGATCAAACAGATTATCATATACAGAAGCTGTAAGTAAATGCTTCAGGTATTTTTCCGCAGACTCTGGATCTCCAAGTCTTGCAAAAAGGCTGATCAGCCATGCACAGCTCCACCCTGTATGTCCTCCGCCATAAGTCAGTCGCTTATTTAAAAGCTTCAGACTGGCTTTTGAAAGCTTCGGCGTATTTTCTGGAGTAATCTGATTTCCAGGGTGAACACCATAAAGAGGTGTCAGATGACGATGTCCCAGCTCTACTTCTGCAAATGGATGAATCCACTCCTGAATACATCCATCCGGTCCTATCTGTATTTCCGGAATCCGACTGAGCATCTCTTTCGCATTCTTCTTTAAATTCTCATCTGTCGGTATAATTTCTGCCATAGAAAGATAGGACTGCAGTAATTCCCTGATCAGACTAATATCCATCGTAGATGAATAACTTACAGAACAGATACGTCCCTTATCATCATAAAATACATTTTCTGGAGAGGTAGATGGACATGTATGAAGTCTTCCATCCGGACCTTCTGTCAGAAAATCCTGTACAAACAATACGCAGCCTTCCAAAATAGGATATGCTGTATTTTTCAAAAATTCCACATCCTGTGTGTATTCGTAATAGGCAAAAAGATGACTTGCCATCCATATACCACCAACAGGCCAATATGCATATTTTGGCAGACCTCCTACCGGGTTTGTCTGTCTCCACAGATCTACATTGTGATTTGCAGCCCATCCACGGCAGCTATATTGCTTTTCAGCAGTTTCCCTGCCTCTGATACGCATTTCCTGCAAAAGTCTATGTAAAGGTTCCTGACATTCTGCCAAATTTACACCACAGGCTGCCCAGTAATTCATCTGTGTATTAATGTTCGTTGTATAATTGCTGCTCCATGCCGGACGCAGCTCTTCATTCCAGATTCCCTGAAGATTCGCAGCCTGAGATCCCGGCCTGGATGAGGAAATCAGAAGATATCTGCCATATTGAAAAAACAGACTATATAATCCCGGATCTTCCATTCCTTTCCTGATAGCAGCAAGGCGCTCATCTGTAGGAATATTCTCTTTTTGATCTCCAATTTCCAGACTTACACGGCTGTATAACATCTGATAATCCTGCATATGTTCTTTCAATAAAGCTTCATATGATTTTTTCAAAACAGAAGCTTTCCTTTTGTTCAGGCTTTCTTCCAGTGTATCAAAATCACGAATCTGCTCCTTCTCATATCCTGTATATCCACATACAGCAGATATACCTACTGTTACAAAAGAAGCCTCCTTTATCCTTAATCGATTCTCCTTTTTTTCCACTGTTCCATCCGTATCCTGAACAAAAAGCTCTGTCACAAATAAAAGTCCTGGATCATCTTCCCTATACTGTACTGCATTTTCACACTCCACATAATTAGGCTCCACATGTGACGGCGCCATACCTCTGAGGCGAATACAGCTGTTTCCGGCCTCTGCTCTGCTGTGCAGCAAGCTGTCCAGCTCAAGCTCCATCTCAAGTTTTTCCGTACCAGTATGCTCAAAACGAAATACCAACATACGATGAGGAAAAGAAGCAAATCCGTTCAGCTTAAAACAACCCTTTTCTGTTCTGCACCACACTTCGGCACAGCCTGTTTCCAGATCAAGCTCTCTCCGATAATCATAAATCGGCGAACATTGTTTTATAAAATAAGAAAAATTGGCCATAGGCATATAAGACTCTGTAAAAAAGCCAAGCATGTTTTTTTCAATCAGTTTCTCTGCCTCATAATATTCCCCTTTATAAATGAGATTTCTTACTTTTGGGAGCATTCCTTCTTCCGGCGCTCTTTCATGCTTTGTTCCTGTCCCCGACCACAATGTATCTAGATTCAGCGTCATATGCCCCTCTGGAATCTGACCATATACCATCGCCCCCAGACTTCCATTTCCCAACGGAAGAGCCTCAGTAAAAGCAGAAGCCTGTTTTTTATACCATAATTTCATACACGATCCTCTTTTAGAAATCATCCCTTTACAGCTCCTGCCGTCACACCATTGATAATATATTTCTGCGCAATCACAAAAATTATAATAGACGGAATGGAAATAAGTACCAAAGCCGCATTATACCGTCCAAGATTCTGTGGCGTCATACCGTAAATTCCCTGAAAAGAATTTACCGCAACAGTTGTAGTATAAAGCTTTTCTCTTGTAAGGAACATCAAAGGGAACAAAAAATCCTGTAAAGACCACATCAGCTGCAAAACTGCCAGATTAATAATAGCCGGAGCAGCCAAAGGTAAATAAATATGACGGAAGGTCTGAAAAATCGTTGCACCGTCAATTCCGGCAGATTCCATCAGCTCCTCCGGAAGACCGTCAAAATAATTTTTCATCATCAAAAGTCCAAATGGTACGGTAATGGTTGTTTCACAAAAAATAATTCCCAGATGAGTATTATATAAATGCAGATTTTTTAATATATAAAAAAATGGAACAATCAATACAGGTCCTGAAATTGCCAGACAGATTACAGAAAATTGAAACAAAACTTTTCGTCCCCGGAAATTTATTTTTGAAAAAGCAAATCCGGAAAGCACACAAATAAAAACAACCAGAGAGCTGCTGCCTATAGCATTAATTCCAGAATTTACAAAATACCTCCAAAAAGGAACACCATTTATATCATGAGATAATACATAGCTGTAATTTGACCATCCGTTTACCTTCAGGGAGTTTGTCACCAGAGAATAAATCGGTATGCTCCACAGCAGCAGAAGAAGAATAAAAAAACCATAAATCATAGTCTTTTCTTTTTTCCCTACCCGAAAAAAATCCGCTTCTAATTCTTTCTTACTTGCTTTCATTTATTCTCACCCCTTATTCTTCTTTTTTGTCATCTGAAGCTGAACCGCTCCCACTACAAAGGAAAGCAGCAATACCAGCACTGATGCTGCACAGACTTTTCCGATATTTGCTCCCGGCGCTCTGGATGCACGATAAATATAAGTACCGGTAACCTCTGTAACACCACCCGGACCGCCGTCTGTCATTAAAAATACTCTGTCCATTTCACGGAAACCACCAAGCAGCATAGACAGGATAATTGTTTTATGTGTGGATTTCAGCATTGGATACAATATCATAGTAACTACATGCCGAAGCTTTGCTCCGTCCACAACAGCAGCCTCCATTACAGATGCATCAATTGTTGTCAGATCAGCCGTATAATACATAATCGGAATTCCAATCAGAAAAAAAGATACCGACATAACAGACATCATTGCCAGATCAGGGTTTGCAAGCCATCTCTGTGCCAGTCCTCCCAGGCCAACTGCCCTGAGAATCTGATTGATCACGCCTTCCTTATATTGAAGCATAGAATTAAAAATTGCAGCCATCAACGCAATCGGAAGCATGGAGGGAATAAAAAATACTGCATGGAAAAATCTTCTGCCCTTGATTTTCAGCTTTAAAAATACCGCAATCAGATACCCCACCGTCAGGCCAAAAAAGATATTTGCTGAAGACAGGAGAAACGTATTTAATAAGGATCTCCAGAACTGCTTATCGGATATTACATTTTTATAATTACGGAGCCCGAAAAATTCGGGCTCCCTGAAAGAAATATTCACCTTATAAAAGCTCTCTTTTATCAAAAAATAAAAGCTATATCCGAGAAAAACAGCAAAGAGCACCAGTAATGGTATCAAAAAGACATATGCTATCGCATCTTTTTTTCTCTGTTTCATTTCTCGTTTTCTTCCTTTCCTGTTTTTTACTTCTTTTACAATATCTAAAACACTCGGTAATTTAATAATTTCCAGAGGTCCACTCTGCATCCATTTTTTCTGCTGCTTCCTCAGCTGTCATTGTTCCATTGATTACAGCCTGCACGCAGGGACCTTCCACTGCTGATGCAAAGGCGGACTCATTTTTTCTGTCAGCAGTAGCATTCTGTAAAAGATCTACCAGCAATTTCCAACCCTCTTTTTCAGCTTCTGTTCCAAGCATTGTCTCATCCATCTCAAAATCTGCTACATTTGGAACACCTGCAAACTGTTTTGCCAACAGCGGAACTCCGTCTCCTACAGAACAAAATTCCAAGAATTTCGCTGCAGCTTCCTGTTTTTCAGATGTAGCAACAATACCCATACCGCAGTCCAGATATGCGCGAACAGCAGCCTTTCCTCCTTTTTTTACAACAGGAAGAGGCATAACTCCCACATCCTCCAACTCCACTCCATTCTGTTCTCTGAGTTTCTCTGAAAGAAGCGGTGCTTCCCATGAGCCCATAAAGTACACCAGCGCATCACCGTTTACAAAGGCTTCTGTAGCACTTGCATAATCAAGATCCATCACATCCTGTGTAAAAATTCCCTCATCAAAAAACTTCTTGAAGCCATTTAATGCCTCAATATATTCCGGACTGTTTAAAGAAGCATCTTCATACACCCACTCATTATAGTAATCACTTTGCTGGCTGAGAACGGTAAGCATCATTTCATCACATATCCAGCTTTCCATACCGCCAAAAACGCCTGCCATTTTTTCCGGATATTTTTCATGAAGAGCTTCTGCTACTTCTTTATATTCTTCTATCGTTGCAGGAACTTCCTTTCCCAGCTCCTCCAATAGCTTTGCATTATAAAAACCAACCATGGAACCACTATTCCATATGGTAATAAATTTCAGCTTATCATCCGTAAGCTTTTTACCCTTTTCAAGAGCCGACTGAGAATATCCCTCCAGCCAGTCATCTCCTACAACTTCCGGCATTAATTCATCAAGATCAACAAGATAATCCTGCACACCTGTGGCAAATTCTGAAGGTTGAACTCCAATAATGTCTATATCCTCCTCTGTGCTTAAAGCAAGAGGTACCTTCTCCTGATAAGCCGTACTTTCCATTACTGTCATATTGATCTTAATATCAGGATTCTCTGCCTCAAAGGCTTCAATCGTTTCCGCCATCTGATCTGTACTGGGGAACCAGGTCCAGTAATTTAATTCTGTTACCTTTCCTTTTGCATTTACCGTTACTGCTCCGCCCAGACATCCTGCTGCCATAACTCCTGCCATTGCACAGGCTGCAATACGTTTTGCTGTTTTCTTTGTCATCCCTTTTTCCTCCTTGTTTTACTGATCGGTTTTAAGATATACATATATTAGCGAATTCCTTCTGTAATAAAAATGCAGAAAAAAGGAAACCATTGTAGAATTTATAAACCATTTTGCCATATTATTCCAAAAAGGTTAAAAAAATACACCAGACGTTTCCATCTGGTGCACCTTTTACTTATTTTTCATTCTTTCTGGTCTGTTTTCTCTCTATACTCTGTTGGTGTCATACCTGTTGTATTTTTAAATACTCGGTAAAAATAATGAAATTCTTCATATCCTACAATCCCGGCAATTTCCTGTACAGTTAATTCCATATGCTCCTTAAGTAATTGTTTCGCTTTCTCTATTCTTATGTAAGTGAGATGTTTAAGAGGTGTTTCTTTCATATATTTTTTATATATTTTTGACAAATATGCAGAAGTAAAATGAAATTTTTCCGCAAGCTGGGAAAGGCTGATTTCCTCCTCATAATGCTGCTCCAGGTATTCCCGTACACACTGGGCAATCTCTTCTGCATCAAGCTGTTTGCATTCTTCCCCATACTGTGCATCCTCCACAAGGCTCCATATTTCCTCATAAATTCTGTTCGCATCAGATTCCATAACAAAAATCTGATCGATCCTGCACATCAGCTCCTGTACATCCTCCTGAAAAAACACGGTTCCTTTACGTTTCATCCCTGTCAGAAGTTCCTCCAGCGTTCTCATAATATCTCTTTGAGATACTTTTTTATGTCTCCAAGAATCCATAAGCCGCAAAAAGATTTCTCTCTGATTTGTCCGATCCTGTTCCAGAAGAAGGGCCTTCCATTCCTTTTCAGAAATTTCCTCCGTTCCCTTTCCAGAAAACGTATCTCTGCATATAAGCTGCGAAACACATGGTACCAGTCTGTTCTGCATAAAACGACGCAAATGATCTGCCATGTTTTTTATCTGAGAATAATTTGCCTCCTCCATACTGTACACCACTGTTACCGGAAGTCCTTCCACATAATCACTCAGCACTGTAAAAAGCATTTCTCCACATTTCTGCACTGTATCTTTTTTTCTGTTGTTTGCCAGAAGAATTATTTTCTGATTAACCAGATGTTCATCAAGAACCCACCATTCCTGCTCCGGAGCTAATATACCGTCCAGAAGTCTTTCCCATGGAATCCTTCTCCATATCTCCAGAAATCCTTCGGTTTGCCTGACATGAAGAATACCATTGCTGAGATTTCCTATATTAATCAATATTACCTGAAAGTTCTCTTCTGAAAAATCGCTGGGCAGATTATTCTCCATCTGTCCTCTGCACACACCAGATGCCAGTATTTCCTTTCGGAGCATCTTCTTTCGTCCCAGAATAGTTTTTCTGATCTTTTCCAGATTTTCGCTTAGCTGTGTCACCTGAATAGGCTTCAGAAGATATGCATCCACAGACAGTTCAATGCACTGCTGCATATATTCAAAATCACTGTAACCGCTTAAGATTACAACCGGCATATCTGGAAAGCTTACCCTGAGATTTTTCATAAGAGCAATACCGTCCATGACTGGCATCCGAATATCTGTATAAACCACATCCGGACGAAGCTCATAAATTTTTTTCAGCGCCTCCTGTCCGTTAATTGCCGTATCAATCACCTCAAAGCCTTTGTCTAATTCATTTATCTTTTTTACAATATATTTTAAGATCATTGGTTCATCTTCTACAACCAAAGCTCTGATCATCGGTTCTCTCACAAGCCCCCTCCTGAATCTCAATCTCTACAAAAGCACCACCTTCTTCCTGGTTTCCAAGAAGGAATCTCAGACGCTCCTTATAATAAAGCTTCAGGCGAATATAAATATTTAAAATTCCCATTCCCCCGATTTCCAGCTCTGGCATCTGTTCACTCTGCTCTGTTTTTTGTATTTTTTCCTGAATTTCATTCAGTGTTTCCTTTGTAAATCCATTTCCTGTATCACTGACTGTAATACTCCATCCTTCTTTTTTCTCTTCCGCCTCCACGCTGATAAACCAGGGTGGCGCTGACTCCAGCCCATATTTTATGCTGTTCTCCACCAGCGGCTGAAGAATCAGCCTTGGAATTCTCTTTTCTTTCAGACTCTCCGGCAAAATCACTTCCATATCCAGCATAGTATCATATCGTTTCTGAAGAAGCTTCAAATAAGTAGTCGTATATTCCATTTCTTCTTCCAGCGAAACATCCCGTTCAAAGCTGGCAGCGCTGTAACGCAGCATACTGGCCAGTTCTCCACAAAACTCAGCCGCTGCTTCATTTTGTTTTTCATCGCACATAATGCTTAAAATAGACAGTGAATTATAAAGAAAATGAGGATTCATCTGAGACTGCAGCGCATAATAACGACTTTGTAATTCATGAATCCGCAGCGCTGTTACCTCTTCCACATATCCTTCTATACGTTCCTGCATTTCATAAAAAGTTTCACTTAGAGACGTCATTTCATCCAGTTGTACATTTGATGGCTGAAGTCTCACACTTTTTTCTTTATTCAGGTTATACAATGATATGGACTCTCTGATTTTTTGCAGTGGAATCGTTATGCTGTTTGAAATCATATAAGAAATAAACAACATAATTCCCAGAGATAAAACAGCAATTACAAAAGAAACTGCTGCAAAATGAAAAATCGGCCAAAAAATATACCCATTGCTGCAATATACAAGAATTGTCCATCCTGTAAGGGAAGATGTATACTTTTTCCCTGTATACCTCATTCCGGTTTCATCCCTGTAGCTAGACTCGTTTCCTGACAAAATCTGTTGTTGAAAACAGTTCCATCGTTCTGTTTTTTCTTTATAAGGGTATACGATTTTTCCTGCAGCATCATATACAAATGCCTGGTACTGACTTCCATTCTGCCCTGTTTTCAAAAGATCTTCTATTGTCTGTCTGCATATGTCATAAGGCTGCTGAACCTCCACCATATTCGTATATCTGTTTCCATACATTTCTGAAAACGCAACCTGTACACTGGTTACAGGTACGTCCTCAAGAAAGGCTGCCTCCTGATCCTCAAATGTGCCTTTAAAAAAAGGCTCTCCCTGCTTTTCCAGAACCTCTTGATTTTTTCTGACATATTCCTCTTCGCTTCCCTTCTCTTTCAGATTCACTTCTCTGGAGCTGTACTCATAGAGCATACCATCTTCCCGGCGAAGCACCAGGCGATGCAGACGGTTCATTGGACCGGTAATGGACAATACGTGATTTGTAATGGCATCCTCATTTTTCCGACGTGTAAATCCATCTTTATTATCAGAAAAAAAATATTGCTGCAGAGTCTCGGAAGTACACACATTAACTGCCAGATTGTATAAATTCTGATTTTCTGCCTCCAGCTGCTCAGATACCGAAAACGCCAGACGGGTAAGCGTATCATCTATATTTTTTCTCTGGAGATTCCCCATATAAAAATTAATCCCCACAACAGCCATCAGAACCAGACCAATAAATAAAAAAGCATAGGATTTAAAAATCTGTCCCCGTATTGTTCTGCGTTTCATGTCTCTCTCCTTTATGGATTTTCCTGTGCAAGAAACATTTTATGCCTATAGTCATCCATACTTTTCAGCGCCTCCTCAGGCGTTATAAGTCCCAACACGGCCTGATTCACATATCGACCGTAAAAAGTATTATCCCAGAACATAATACTGCTTTCTCCAATCTCTGCTGCTTCTCCCCTGGAATATTCCAAAAGCTCCATTTCAAAGGAACCTGTTTTTCTCTCCTTCTGGAAATCCTGAAAAGAAGGATTGATTGCTTTTCTTTCTGGGGAAGAATAATAAATTTCCAGATTCTCCTTTTCTGCAAGAAAATCGAGATATTCCCTGCATTCCTTAATACAGCTGCTTTTTTTATTGACTACGCGAATCAGACCGCCCTTATACCTGGTTACAGTTCTGTTATCTGCAAAAGGAGCCGGAAACATTCCAAAATCTTTCTCTTCTACATGACAGTCAGAATCTGCAAGCCATACTTCCGGCGTACAGTTGGAAAGCGCCATAGCTGCTTCTCCTTCAAAAACCTGAAGAAAAGCGTCCCTGGCCGTAGAGTCAAATGCCTTCTTTCCCAGATATCCCCTGTCATAGATTTCTTTATAATCTCTGATAAATTCAAGATATACCTGATTATCCAAAAAATCAGCCCTGTTCGAATTTAGCGCTTCATAATAATCTGGCTTCTCCATGTTAACTCTGGAACCCATAAGGGCCATCCAGATTCCAGATGTCCATTCTTCTTTAAACGTTCCCGCTAAAGGAGTATATCCCTTATTATAAATCTTTTCACAGCTTTCCAGAAATTCTTCCATATTTTCAGGTATATGTGCTCCGCTCTCCTGAAATATTTTTTTATTATAAAGAATCCCCCAGCCGCTGTTTCCTCCCTCCAAGCCAAATCCTATCATACGTCCGTCAAATGTCTGATTTTCCACTGCATCCTGCGTCAGTTCCGTCACCCATTTTTCTCTGGAAAGATCAAGGAATCTTTCAGGATAAAACTGTGCCGTATTTTCTCCCGGCCATATAACTGCTATATCCGGTCCCTGGCCGCTTGCCAGCTTGGCCTTCAGCACATTGGCATACTGATCGTCCGGTACTTCCTGAAAATCAATCTGGTTTCCGCTTTGTTCCTCATATTTTGCCATAAGGTAGCGATCCACATCAAACAGCTCTCCGCTGGGAGCCATCATGGATATTACTGTTTTTTCCTGATTTTTCTCTTCTCTAGAAGACTGTATATCTCCCTTTTCATCTCCACAACCGGAGCATAAAAGGATGAACAGTCCAACACCTATAAGCAGGCTTCGTTTTTTCATTTGTATTTCTCCTTATACAGAACAATCTTCACCCTATTTTACCCTTTAGAATACTACCAGCTTTCATTAATGTAAATAAAGAAAAACAGACAGACCACTATCCTTTTTTAACC
>NZ_CALFLA010000015.1 GCF_937880195.1 uncultured Blautia sp. | reverse complement strand
TTGCGACAGCTAGATTAATTTACCACATATCTCAATGTCTGTCAACCTCTTTTTTCACAAATTTTCTCATATTGTAAACTGTATCTTCTTTTAGTATAATAGATAAAAATACTTTTTTCCAAGGAGGAATCTACTATGAAAGGTACTTTATACGGTGTAGGAGTCGGTCCTGGAGATCCTGAGCTTATGACTCTCAAGGCAGTACGCCTGATCCGCGAAAATAAAATCATTGCAGTGCCCGGCGCTGACCCAAAAGAAACTGTTGCATATAAAATTGCTGTTCAAGCAGTACCTGAACTTGCGGAAAAGAAATTATTACCTATCTACATGCCAATGACACACGATTCAGAAGAACTGGAAAAGAATCATGCAAAAGGGGCAAAAGCTTTGGAAGAGATACTTGATCAGGAAGAAAATATCGTATTTCTTACTCTTGGGGATCCCTGTGTATACTCTACCTTTACATACCTGCAGAAGCGCGTGGAAAAAGACGGGTACCATACAGAGCTTGTCAGCGGAATCACATCTTTCTGTGCTGCGGCGGCACGCCTGAACATCCCGCTGTCTGAATGGAACGAACAGCTTCATGTAGTTCCTGCAGTTCACCGTCTTGACAGTTCTTTAAATGAATCCGGCAATTATATACTTATGAAGTCCGGCAAAAAAATGAATCAGGTAAAAGAAATTTTGGCAAACAGCGGACGCGACGTCCTTATGGTCGAAAACTGCGGAATGGAAAACGAACATATTTACCGCGGTGTAGAAGAAATCCCAGATGACGCCGGATATTATTCCTTAATCATTGCCAAAGAGGCGAAGACACTGTCATGATCGAAACAAAAAATCTTACCAAAAGCTTTGACAGCTTCACAGCCGTAAATGATCTGAACCTAAAAATCGAATCTGGAGAGTTTTTTGGACTTCTTGGCCCCAACGGCGCAGGAAAAACCACAACCATCAGTCTTTTGTCTACGCTTCTTCTTCCCACAAAAGGCGAGATTCTTATTGATGGTCAGACACTTACCCGAAACCGTCCTGATCTAAAAAGAAAGATCAGTGTAATTACTCAGGAATATTCCATGCGTCAGGATATGAATATGGATGAAATTATGGAATACCAGGGCCGCCTTTATTTTATGTCCAAAAAAGAAATTCGTCAGAGAACAGAGGAACTTCTTGATTTCTGTGATCTTCTAAAATTCCGAAAGCGTTCTGTCAGAAAACTTTCCGGCGGAATGAAGCGTAAACTTATGGTTTGCCGCGCTCTTCTTACTGATCCCGAAATCCTGCTTCTGGACGAACCCACAGCAGGAATGGACGCTCTTTCAAGAAGACAGATGTGGAATCTTCTCCGAAAACTTAACGGAAAAAATCTTACAATTCTTCTTACCACACATTATATGGAAGAAGCCCAGTCTTTGTGCGGCAGGGTTGCTCTCATGGACCATGGCAAACTGGAAGAAATAAATACACCTTCCGGACTTATTGACAGTCTTGGCCGATATACGGTTGACGAAACTCTTTCAGATGGAACAAAAAGCCATTATTTCCACCACCGCCAGGAAGCCATTGAATTTCTTTCCGGTCTTACCGGACAGGCAGCTCTTCGAGAAACTACCCTGGAGGATGTTTTTGTAGAACGGGCAGGACGACACCTGTCCCCATCATAAAGGAGGGATCTCATGGGTATTCTCACTATTTTATGGGAAAAATGGGTAGAATTTCGAAGAGATTTTTATAAAATCACTTTGGCTGCTATGATTGCCCCTTTAATGTATCTTGTTGTTTTTGGAATGGGAATACAGACAATGTCTCATGGAGAGCCTTATCTAAATTTCCTGATTCCCGGCGTCGTAGCCCTGACTACTATGAACGGAAGCTTTAATGCCATTGCCCAGAATCTTAATGTGCAAAGATTATATGAAAAAGCCTTTGATCAGGTGATGATCTCTCCTACGCCTTTATGGCAGTTTATTGCAGGCCAGATCATTGGCGGAAGCCTAAGAGGGCTTTATGCAGGAGGCATCATTTTAATCCTTACTGCTCCCATTGAAACCGGGCTGGTTTTTAACGGCTGGTCTTTTTTTATCATGTTTCTGAACGGGGCTGTTTTTTCTGCTGTTGGAGTGGTAGTTTCCTTCCTTGCAAAAAATCACGCAGACGTGCCCAGATTTTCAAACTACATCATCATGCCTATGGCATATCTGTGTAATACGTTTTTTTCTACAGAAAAAATTCCCGGGCTGCTGGGAGATATTGTGGCGGCGCTGCCCCTTTCTCAGACAAGCCAGATGATACGAAGCATTTCTGCCGGTGGAGCTGTTAATTTTACAGGAATCGGAATTTTATTGACATATCTGGCAGTCTTTACCGCCGGAGCCTCCTGGTTTATCTATAAGAAAAAAAATTTGTAAAAAAATCCCCTCAGGTCAGAAGTTTTATCTCCTGCCTGAAGGGATTT
>NZ_CALFLA010000014.1 GCF_937880195.1 uncultured Blautia sp. | reverse complement strand
ATTACCACACAATTCACACTCCGATTCTGTTTTCTCTACAAATCAGTATTTCCAGTTTTTTCTTGTGTATACATGCGTGGTATTTCCAGATTCTGCCGCCTGCTGCAAACAGATCTTCTATCAAAGAATCAGTTAAAAAAAGTCAGCTCTCCCCATTCCCTTTTGTTTTTCATATAAATTCTTGGAACTCTTTTTCCAATATCGCAGGCAAATTCATAGGAGAATCTTCCTGACAGATCTCCAAATGTTTCCATACTGATAAATTCATCTCCATCTCGACCTATCAAAGTTACTTCTGTTCCCGGACAGACCTCTGGAATTTCTGTTACATCCACCATAAACTGATCCATACAGATACGTCCGATAATAGGAGCGCGTCTTCCATGGATCAGAACCCATCCCTTATTAGAAAGACTTCTGGGATATCCGTCTGCGTAGCCTACAGGGACAGTTGCAACTTTCATCTTTTTTTCCGCAGTATAGGTTCCCCCATAGCTTACGGAAGTTCCTGCTTCCAGTTCCTTCACATAACTTACGTGGCTTTTTAATTCCATAGCTGGCATAAGTTTGACAATATCCCTTTCTACCTCTCCGGAGGGATACAGACCATAAATAGTAATTCCGGCCCGGACCGCCTGAAGATTCGCCTCCGGCATACGTATGATACCGGCGCTGTTGGAACAGTGTTTTAAGGGAATCTGTATTCCCTGTTCTTCCAGAAGACCAGCAAAGGTCAAGTACCGGTCAAGCTGTATGGTAGCCGGCGATTTATCTTTCTCATCCGCCCTGGCAAAATGGGTAAACATTCCTTCTATCTCCACATTTGGGAGAGCGGCAATTTTCCTGATCTCTTCTATGCTTTCCGGCACATCGGCAAAACCGATCCTGCTCATACCTGTATCCAGACCAATATGAATATGTATGTTCTTTCCCTGATGCGCTGCTTCTTTTGAAAGCTTTTCTGCCATAGAATAATCGCAGACAGTCAGACGGATATCTTCTTCAACCATCTCAGGAAAATATTCTTCAAATACGATCCCCAACACCAAAATGGGCTTTTTTACACCAAAGGAACGAAGCTGCAGAGCCTCTTCGGCAGTAGCCACGGCAAATCCCCAAATATAATCATAATCCTGGACAAACGCCGCCACAGCCTCTGCCCCATGTCCATATCCGTCAGCCTTGATAACTGCAATGATTTTTGTATCTTTTCCGATATTTTTTTTCATTTCCTGAAAATTATGAGCAATGGCGTCCAGCGACACAACTGCCTTTATTCTGTCATATCTTTTCATAGTATCCTCCGTATTCCATCACCCTGGCCGCTGCCGGGATCAAATCTCCTGCTTTCATTCCATACTGGCCCTTTTCTTTTGCAGCCAGATCTCCTGCTCTTCCATGAATAAACACGCCAAGAGCTGCTGTACCGCATGATTTTTCCGTATTCATATCCTGTGTCAGATACATACAAAACACACCGGACAGTATCCCGGACAGTACGTCGCCGCTTCCGGCTGTAGCCATACCCGGATTTCCAGAAAGATTAAACCAGGTATTCCCCCCTGGGTCAGCAGTAACTGTACAGGCGTCTTTCAGCACGCAGATTGTTCCAGTCAGCGCAGCATAGTCACAGGCTGCCTTTTCACGATTTCCCCGGATTTCTTTAACTGTTTTCCCTGTAAGACGGCTCATTTCTCCTATATGAGGAGTCAAAACCACATGATCGGAAAGATATTTTTTCCATTTTGGATTTTCCGCAAGAAGATTCAGTCCGTCTGCATCCAAGACCACTCTTTTTTTTAATAAAAAAGCTTTTTCCAGAAACCATTGTACTTTTCTTCTGCTCTTTTCCGAACATCCAAGCCCTGGACCTATGATCAGTACGTCGCACCAGTGAAAAGCCTTTTCAAAAACATCTTCATCCTCACCACAGTCGATCATTGCCTCAGGAAGGTTGACCTGAAGAGGGATCCTGTTGGGCTCTTCTGTAAGAATTCTGACCATTCCGGCTCCCGCAGCAAAAGCCGCCGCTGCGCAAAGATAAGCGGCCCCGCACATTCCCTGGCTTCCTGCCACTGCAAGAACCTTTCCAAAGGTCCCCTTATTTCCCTCTGGTACTCTTTTGGGAAGGATTTTCAGATCCGCATCCTGCCAAATTTTATTATGCTCCATAAGGGAAGGCTCCCTGTAGATTCCGATATCAGCAACACTGACCCGCCCTGCCAGCTTTCTCCCAGGATAAAGGCAAAGACCCTTTTTTAAGAATGCGTAGGTTACGGTAAGATCTGCCTGAAATGCAGCGCCCATGATTTCGCCTGTATCTCCATTAACTCCTGATGGAATATCCGCCGCCACCTTCCAGGCTTTTGCCTGATTCATTCTTTGTATGAGTTCTTTATATTTTCCCTCAACCGGACGAGCCAGTCCAATGCCAAAAACCGCATCTACTATAGTAGTATATTCACGGAAGTCCGGGTTATTCACAACTGGCACATGATAATTCAACGCTGTCTGAAGCTGAGATCTGGTTTCTTCTGTCATATGATCTGGATTTCCTGCCAAAAATATCTCCGCCTGATATCCATGAAGAAAAAGAATACGTGCCGCTGCAATTCCGTCTCCGCCGTTATTTCCGCTTCCACAAACACACAAAATTTTTTCTGATGATCTACGGCTACAGATTTCCGCTTCTATCTCTTCTGCAGTTTTCAAAGCCGCCCTCTCCATAAGTACCAGAGAGGGAATCCCCATATGAGTAATTGTATTCTGATCCAGCTTTTTCATCAGACTGCAACTTACTGCTTCTATCATAATGTTTCCTAATACATCCTTTCTGCTTTAAACATGATTTTTATACGAATCCTTATTCATAAAACAAGGCTGTCACGCCCGGAAAAGGGTGACAGCCTGCTGTGACACACGCTTATAAAACAAACCCGGAATCCGGGATCTTCTTAGCTGTTTTCATGTTCCTGGCGATACTGGCTCAAATTGTAGGAAAGTCTCATAAGGCTTTCGGAAAGATGTACATTTTCTACGATCACATCATCCGGCGTCTCAAGATCAATATGGGCAAAATTCCAAATTGCCCGGATTCCATTTTCAATAAGAATATCTGCCATGTCTCCCGCCTTATTTTTGGGAAGTGTCAAAATTGCAATCTCGATCTGGTTTTCTCTTAAAAAGAAAGGAAGATCACTGATCATCTGGATTTCGATACCGCGTACAGCTATTCCTTCCAGAACAGGATTAATGTCAAAAATGCCCATGAGCTTAAAGCCCCTCTTTTCAAAATCTACATAATTGGCAAGAGCCTGTCCAAGATTTCCGGCGCCTACGATAATCATAGGATGAACTGTATCCAACCCCAGAATTTTACCAATTTCTGTATAAAGATATTTCACATTGTATCCATAGCCCTGCTGTCCAAATCCGCCGAAATTATTCAGATCCTGTCTGATCTGAGAAGCTGTCACGTGCATTTTCTTGCTGAGGTCATTAGAAGAAATTCTTTCTACATTTTCTTCCAGCAATTCCCCAAGATAACGGTAATAACGGGGCAGTCTTTTTATTACTGCTTTTGAAATTTGTTTTGCCTCCACGAAATGACCCTCCTTCTGATTTCCTATCTAATTATAACTAAATGTTATTTTAATGTCAAATAAAGTTTTTTCGTCATGCAAAAACTTTTTGGTCTTTACAAAATCATTGTAAAGGCTTTATAATCTTACCGTATGTAATTTGTAATTTTTGGAGGAAAAATAATGATTTTAGCATGTCAGGGCATCTGTAAATCCTTTGGCGAAAACGTGATTATAAATGATGCCTCTTTTCACATAGAAGAGCGGGAAAAAGCTGCTTTGATCGGATGCAACGGCGCCGGAAAAACAACTCTCCTCCGCATTATTATGGAAGAGACCTCTCCTGATTCAGGGAAGGTTATTCTCGCAAAAGATAAATGTATGGGATATCTGGCCCAGTATCAGGATATCCACGGTCAAAAGACTATTTACGAAGAGCTTCTTACTACCAAACAGCACATCATTGATATGGAAAACCAAATGCGTTCTATTGAGCTGGAAATGAAGCATGTGCAGGGTGAAGAACTGGAACGGCTGATGAACACCTATACCCGTCTTACTCATGAATTTGAACTTCAAAACGGCTACGCATATAAAAGCGAGCTCATTGGCGTACTGAAAGGCCTTGGATTTACAGAAGAAGATTTTAATAAAGAAATTGAAACTCTTTCCGGAGGACAGAAGACCCGTGTAGCTCTGGGCAAGCTGTTAATTTCCAAGCCAGACATCCTTCTTCTGGACGAGCCTACCAACCATCTGGACATGGAAAGTATTTCCTGGCTGGAAACATATCTTCTGAATTATCCGGGCGCTGTATTTATTGTTTCTCACGACCGATATTTTCTTGACAGGGTGGTAACTAAAGTAATTGAGATCGAAGCCGGAGCCGTTACTTCTTTTCAGGGTAATTACTCTTCCTATGCCGAAAAAAAAGCGCAGCTTCGCGACGCCCAGTATAAAGCTTACCTGAATCAGCAGCGAGAAATCAAACATCAGGAAGCGGTAATCGTAAAACTGAAATCTTTTAACAGGGAAAAATCTATCCGCAGGGCTGAGAGCCGCGAAAAAATGCTGAATAAAATTCAGCGGATTGACAAGCCTGTAGAAATTCAGACACAGATGCGTCTTTCTCTGGAACCCCGGGTAATAAGCGGAAATGATGTTCTTACCGTTGAAGGGATTTCCAAAAGCTTTCCGGGGCAGACACTTTTTAATGATATTTCCTTTCAGATCAAACGGGGCGAAAGGGTTGCACTGATTGGAAACAACGGCACTGGAAAAACAACTATGCTGAAAATCCTGAACGGTATTCTGCCTTCAGATTCCGGTAGTTTTTCTTTAGGTTCAAAAGTACAGATCGGCTATTATGATCAGGAGCATCATGTCCTTCACAGTGATAAAACGATTTTTCAGGAAATTTCCGATACTTATCCTTCTCTTACAGAAACAGAGATCAGAAATATGCTGGCTGCATTCTTGTTCACCGGAGACGATGTGTTTAAACTGATTTCTTCTCTTTCCGGCGGAGAAAGGGGACGTGTATCCCTTGCCAAACTGATGCTTTCAGAGGCAAACTTCCTGATTTTGGATGAGCCTACCAACCACCTGGATATTGCCTCTAAAGAAATTCTGGAGGAAGCGCTGAACAGTTATACTGGAACCGTCCTGTACGTTTCCCATGACCGTTATTTCATTAACCAAACGGCAACAAGAATCCTTGATCTTACGAATCAGGCAATTGTAAACTATATTGGTGATTATGATTATTATTTAGAAAAAAAAGAAGAACTCACTGAAAAATATGCGCCAGTTCAGGAAACATTGTCTGATTTCTCCGCTGCTGACGCTGAGGAGACTTCCAGCAACAAGCTGACCTGGCAGCAGCAGAAAGAAGAACAGGCCCGCCGCCGCAAACAGGAAAATGAACTGAAAAAAACAGAGGCCCGCATTGAAGAACTGGAAAACCGGGATAAAGAAATTGACGAAACCCTTGTTCTTCCAGACGTATGTACAAACGTGGGACGCTGCGCAGAACTAAGCCGTGAAAAAGAAGCCATCCTGGCAGAACTGGAAGAATTGTATGAAAAATGGGAAACTCTCGCCTGAGAGTTTCCCATTTCGTTCTTTATTAGGAAAGTAGTATATTTATACTAGCTTTGACACTTCATATATAAATCCTGCTTACTTCATCAGATGGTCCAGCGTTTCCCGTACTGCAAGGATAAAATCTCTACTTGAAAGAACCTTCGGGTGACGGATACTGGTAATCAGCGCAAGATCCTTTGTCATTTTACCGTCCTCAATGGTGGAAAGAGTTGCTTTTTCCAGCTTGTCGGCAAATTCCATAAGTTCTTTGTTTCCGTCTAATTCTCCTCTTTTACGAAGAGCCCCTGTCCATGCAAAAATAGTCGCCACAGAATTTGTAGAGGTTTCTTTGCCTTCAAGGTGACGATAATAATGTCTCTGTACCGTTCCATGGGCTGCCTCATATTCATAATAGCCATGAGGTGAAACAAGCACAGACGTCATCATAGCCAGAGATCCAAAGGCAGAAGAAACCATATCGCTCATAACATCACCGTCATAATTCTTACATGCCCAGATAAATCCGCCCTCTGCTTTCATTACGCGGGCAACAATATCATCGATAAGGCTGTAAAAATACGTAAGACCTGCTTCCTCAAATTTCTTCTGAAATTCTTCCTCATAAATCTTCTGGAAAACTTCTTTGAATTTTGCATCGTATGTTTTGGAAATGGTATCTTTAGCGCCAAACCATACGTCCTGTTTTGTATCAAGGGCATAGTTAAAGCAGCTTCTTGCAAAGCTTTCGATAGATGCCTCCATATTATGCATACCCATAGCTACACCGGGAGCCTTAAACTCCTGGATAAGGGCTCGTTTTTCTTCTCCCTCTTCTGAAGTATACACAAGCTCTACCTTTCCCGGTTTATCTATATAAAATTCCGTATTCTTATAAACATCGCCATAGGCATGACGCGCCAGAGTGATAGGCTTCTTCCAGTTGCGTACACAGGGCTCGATCCCTTTTACAACAATGGGCGCGCGGAAAACAGTTCCATCCAGAATAGCCCGGATCGTTCCGTTAGGACTTTTATACATTTTTTTCAGCTCGTATTCTTTCATGCGCGCCTGGTTAGGAGTGATAGTAGCGCATTTTACAGCTACGCCATATTTTTTTGTGGCTTCCGCCGCATCGATCGTCACCTGATTTTCTGTTTCATTTCTGTACGCAAGCCCCAGATCATAATATTCTGTATTCAAATCCACATAAGGAAGAAGCAGTTCATCCTTGATCATTCTCCAAAGAATACGGGTCATCTCGTCTCCGTCCATTTCGACCAGAGGCGTGGTCATTTTGATTTTCTCCATTTGTTTTCTCCTCTCAGATCAGCGTCATAAAAGCAGACACCAATAATATTATGAAAAATATTGTACAAAAAAACAATCCATACGTCAACGCTTTTAAAATTTACAAAATGAAAATCTTTTCTATGCCACTATATCGACATAAAGCTCTGAAAATTGAATCTTCCCCATCCTTGCTGATTTTGAGGAAATCCCATATCGTCCGCACTTTCTTTGAGCATCATTTTTATCTCTACATTAGTAAGAAGAGGATCTTTTTCCAGCATCAGAGCTATTGCACCGGAGATAACTGGCGTGGACATGGACGTACCGCTTTTTATTCCGTAGCCCCCGCCTGGTATGCAGGAGGTTATACGCCCTCCCGGAGCCACCAGATCCGGCTTGCATACGCATTCAAAGGTAGGTCCTCTTCCAGAAATCGCAGTTCCTCCTGTCAGCATATCGCTGGAACCTACGGTAATTACCTTTCTGCTGCTTCCAGGGGCAGTAACACTGCCTGGGCGGGGGCCCTGGTTCCCTGCTGCGGCAACAACTACCAGTCCTGCATCCCATAGCTTCTCTACTCCTTCTATTAAAGTATCATGATCCTTCCTTGCATTGCAGGTAGTCCCAACAGAAATGTTCACAATCCGTATTCTGTACTGCATAAAATTATGGAGAAGCCAGTCAAAAGCACGAAGGACGTCTTCTTTATTTCCGTTCCCAAAACGATCCAGTACCTTTAAAACTGTAAGCCTGCTGCCAGGAGCGACTCCTTTGTATTTTCCTCCTGAAGCAGTTCCATCTCCGCATAAAATTCCTGCAACGTGGGTACCGTGTCCATTGTCATCATAGGGTATGCGTTTATAGGATATAAAATCAGCAAATGCCTGTATCCGTCCCCGGAAATCAGGGTGGTCTGCTGCAATTCCTGTATCCAAAATGCAGATCCCCACATCTTTTCCGGTATAAGGCAACTGTTTCATGAATATACTCCAGAAAAAGGTTTTATTTTAGTTTATTCGGCAGGATGAAAATGTATAATTTTCATCGAATTGCCAATAATGTAAGTATTCATTGTAATGTATGATTCCATACTTATTGAGATGAAAAAACACTTTTTTGTATTAACACCTATTTTTAAAAGGAGAATTTTTATGAATTATGTAATGATGCTGATTTTATTCTTTTTACTTCAATCGTTTGTACTTTTCTGTTGTCTGGCAGCCGGAAATGATCCTGTCTCTCAGGCAGTCTCTGATATGGAACAGATGGAATATATTAAAAACTGGTTAGAAAAACATGAATCATAATTTTTCTAAGATATGGAATTTCTTTCATTATCTGGTTTTGCTTTGTCTCGTTTTTACAACTAATCAATTACCCTATCCCATGTAGAATGGACTAAAAAGTGCAGAAAACGAGACTAATTTCTCAATTACTGCAGAAGGGATCAAGGATATGCCAAAACCAAGAACCTCCACCGGAGAAAAAAATCTGATCAGCCAAAGGCTTATTGAACTTCGGCGGGCAAACAATATGTCCCAGCGTCTTTTAGCTTATCAGCTTCAGTTAAGAGGCTACGATATGGACAAAAATGTGATCACCAGAATTGAAACCAATAAAAGATATGTGACAGATATTGAATTAAAAGCCTTTGCTGATATTTTTCATGTTTCTTATGAGTATCTGATTGAGGGAAAGTAAATATTCCTTCACATTTTCTGTCTTGGCGTATGAAGCTGTTAAGCAAACCTTCCTACGCCAAAACAGAAAAATAAGGATTTCATATCTGGAAACTCACTCTGTTCAGGATATATTAATATAGTTGTATGCCCGTATGCCCATTTTCATGCAGTATGTTCCTTAAATTTAATAATATGCAGCGCTGTTATAAATAGCATTATTCTACAGTAACACTTTTTGCCAGATTCCTTGGCTTATCTACATCCAGCCCTCTTGCTATGCTGACGTAATATCCTATCAGCTGAAGGGGAACCACTGCCAGAGATGTGGCAAAATGGGGATCTGTTCTTGGTATATATACAGTAAAATCTGCTGTTTCTTCTATATTATAATTTCCGAAACTGGTAAGTCCCATAAGATAAGCGCCACGGCTTTTGCATTCTACCATGTTGCTGACTGTTTTTTCGTAAAGCTCCGGCTGAGTCAGAACTCCGATCACAAGAGTCCCATCTTCAACAAGGGAGATGGTTCCATGTTTCAGCTCTCCTGCCGCATAGGCTTCTGAATGGATATAGCTGACCTCTTTCATTTTCAGACTGCCTTCCATACTAATAGCATAGTCAATACCTCTGCCGATAAAAAACACATCCCGGGCATTCGCCTGCTTTGACGCAAACCACTGAAGGCGTTCTTTATCCTCAAGAATCTTCTGGATTTTGTCTGGAATAGAAGAAAGTTCAGCAATATACTTCTCATACTGTTCTTCTGTGATTTTTTCACGTACTAACCCAAACTTAAGAGCCAGAATATAAACAGCCATTAACTGTGTGCTGTATGCTTTGGTGGTTGCTACAGAAATTTCTGGTCCTGCTAAAGTATAAAATACATTGTCTGCCTCTCTTGCAATAGATGACCCTACTACATTTACGATTCCCAGTGTGCGGATCCCCCTATTTTTTGCTTCTCGAAGAGCTGCCAGGCTGTCTGCAGTTTCGCCTGACTGACTGATGATCACAGCTAATCCTTTTGCATCCATGATCGGCCTGCGGTAGCGAAATTCTGAGGCAAATTCCACACGCACCGGAATCCCTGTCAAATCCTCCAATACATACTGCGCCGCCATTCCCACATGATAAGCGGAGCCACAGGCAATAATGTAAATCTGCGAAATGTCTCTGATTGTTTCTTCTGTAAAGCCCACATCAGAAAGATCAATTTCTCCGTCTTTCAGCACAGAATTCAGTGTATCTGCCACTGCTTTGGGCTGTTCATGAATCTCTTTTATCATAAAATGCTCAAATCCGGCTTTTTCTGCTGCCTCCGCATCCCATTCAATGGTTTTTAATTCTTTTTGGATTTCTTCGCCGTCCAGATTATAAAAGGTAATCTCTCCTTTTCTTATACGGGCCATTTCCATATTTCCAATATAGTATACGTTCCGGGTATATTTTAAGATTGCCGGAACATCGGAGGCAATATAAGATTCCCCCTCTGCAATTCCCAGGATCATTGGACTGTCTTTGCGCGCCACATAAATCTCCTCAGGATATTCCTGGAACATAATTGCCAATGCATAGGATCCACGAATACGCACCATTGCATGGTTAATTGCATCTACAGGGGTTCCCTCATATTTTTTATAGTAATAATCTACAAGCTTTACTGCCACCTCTGTGTCTGTCTCAGAATAAAACGTATATCCTTTACGAAGAAGTTTCTCTTTTAGTTCCTGATAATTTTCTATAATTCCGTTATGCACTGCGATTACATTGCCGTCATCACTCATATGAGGATGGGCGTTCGTTACAGAAGGCTCTCCGTGGGTAGCCCATCGTGTATGACCGATACCGCAGGTTCCCCGAACTGCTGCCCCATTATCTGTTTTTTCAGCCAGAACCCTGAGACGTCCCTTTGCCCGGATAACTTCCGGCTGTTTTTCCCCGTTTCTTACCGCAATTCCTGCCGAATCATATCCTCTGTACTCCAGCTTGGAAAGGCCGTCCAGAAGGATAGGAGCAGCCTGATGTTCTCCAGTAAATCCTACAATTCCACACATATTTTTCTCCTCTTGCACTGCATTGCTAGATTAATGTTTTACCGTGATATCATATCACATGTTTTCCCGTTTTTCAAGAAAAGGCTGTGGACTTCTAACAAAACGAAAAACAGAGCAGCTGAAATTTTCTTTCAGTACTGCTCTGTTTTCTCATCAAGATTTATTTGCCAAGCTTACGCTGGATCGCCTTTACGATTTCCATAATCGGGATGATCAGTACAGCAAGTCCAATTGCGATCAGATATTCTGTAAAATCAATTGGAGTAAACTGGAATGCTTTTGCAATAAACGGAACCTCGATAACGACTGTTGTCAGTATCAAAGATACCAGCATTGCTCCATAAAGGAAAACGTTATGGCTGTTCAGTTTAAAGATGGAACCGCGGCGGCTTCTCATATTCAGAGAATGACAGATCTCCACCATAGAAAGGGTAAGGAATGCCATTGTTGTTCCATCAGCGCTGTTTACAAATTCCCATACGCCAGATTCTATTCTGTGACCTATTAAGTAGGATGCCATAACCAGAACTGTTACAATAAGTCCCTGGAAAAATACATCAAATCCCATTCCGCCAGCAAAAATCCCTTCCTTCGGATCTCTTGGCTTTTTCTTCATAATGTCTGCCTCGCTCTTTTCAAGACCAAGAGCAAGGGCAGGGAAACAGTCTGTGATCAGGTTGATCCAAAGAAGATGTACAGGTTTCAGAATCGTAAACCCAATCATAGTTGAGAAGAAAATTGCCAAAACCTCTGCAAGGTTAGAAGCCAGAAGGAACTGTATTGCCTTTCGGATATTTGCATAAATACGGCGGCCTTCTTCCACTGCTGAAACAATGGTAGCAAAGTTATCGTCTGCAAGAACCATATCAGCTACATTCTTAGTAACGTCGGTTCCTGTTATTCCCATGCCTACGCCAATGTCAGCGCTTTTAATGGAAGGCGCATCGTTTACACCATCTCCTGTCATGGCTGTGATCATGCCCTTCTTTTTCCAGGCATTGACAATACGAACCTTATGTTCCGGCTGTACACGGGCATAAACAGAAATCTCCTCTACCCGTTTTTCAAAGTCTTCATCACTGATCTCATTAAGCTGTGCGCCTGTGATAGCCTGAGACGGGTCGGTAAGAATGCCAAGTTCCATACCGATGGCAACTGCCGTGTCCTTATGGTCGCCTGTGATCATAATCGGACGGATACCAGCCTCCCTACATTCCACGATCGCAGCCTTAACTTCTGGACGTACCGGGTCGATCATACCAGAAAGCCCCAGATAAGTCAGATCCTGTTCCAGAAATTCTGGTTCTGTGCTTTCAGGCATCTTATCCCACTGGCGGAAAGCTCCGCAAAGAACACGAAGGGCTCTGTCAGCCATAGCCTTGTTACTCTTTAAAATAGAAGAACGGATTTCTTCTGTCATCGGTACCCTCTGGCCCTTTACCATAGCGTGAGTACAGCATTTCAAAACCTCGTCAGGAGCGCCTTTTGTAAACTGGATGACTGTATCTTCTTTCGTTTTATGAACTGTAGACATCATTTTACGAAGTGAATCGAAAGGCGCTTCTCCTACACGGACGTATTCTTCTTTCAGCTGTGTTTTGATCATACCGTTTTTGGCAGCGTCATTAACAAGGGCACATTCTGTAGGCTCGCCTACTGCCTCGCCTGCATCTGCATCATATTCTGCATCAGAACAAAGCGCCATTGCGGTTTCCAGAGCTTTTTCATCGTCTGACACATGCTCTACTACCGTCATTTTATTCTGTGTCAAAGTTCCTGTTTTATCAGAGCAGATAATTTGGGTACATCCAAGAGTTTCAACTGCTGTCAGTTTACGGATAATAGCATTACGCTTGGACATATTTGTAACGCCGATAGAAAGAACGATGGTAACAACTGCCGCAAGCCCTTCAGGTATTGCTGCAACTGCAAGAGATACAGCTACCATAAAGGTATCCAGAATCGTATCTCTGCTGATTCCGGCACGGAACAGACCTACTGCAAAAATAACTACGCAGATTCCCAGAACAAGAACTGTAAGAATCTTACTGAGCTGGTTCAGCTTGATCTGAAGCGGAGTCGCCTCATCCTGAGCCATAGAAAGGGCCTCTGCAATCTTACCCATTTCTGTTTTCATTCCAGTTCCTGTGATTACCATTTTGCCGCGGCCATATACAACTGTAGAGCCCATATACGCCATATTTTTGCGGTCGCCCAGAGGAACGTCCTTTTCTCCTCCGTCAAGTGTCAGAAGGCTGGCGATTTTGTTGGCTGGTACAGATTCTCCAGTAAGCGCCGCCTCTTCAATTTTTAGACTTGCTGATTCAATAATTCGTCCGTCTGCCGGAACTGCGTCTCCAGCTTCCAAAAGAACAATATCTCCTGGAACAAGTTCATCACTTTTCAGAACAGTCACTTTTCCATCCCGGAGAACCTTGCTTGTTGCTGCTGCAATTTCCTGTAAAGCCTCAATGGCAGCCTCTGCCTTACTTTCCTGAACTACTCCAAGAACGGCATTGATCACAACAACTGCAAGAATAATGATCACATCTGCAAAAGATTCCCCTTCATAAAAGGCTGTAATACCTGATATTGCCGCAGCCACAATCAGAATAATGATCATCGGATCTGCCAATTCCTTGAGGAAACGCTGGATAAGAGAAGTTTTTTTGCCTTTCTCCAATTCATTCTTTCCATATTTGGAAAGCCGTTCCTTGGCTTCCTGGGTAGACAGACCCTGTTCTGAGGAATTTTGCTCCTTCAGAACCTCTTCATAGGTTGACAAATATTCTTTCATATTGCCTCCGTTTCTGTGCAGTCTGATTTTATATACTGCACTGTTTTTATTTTAATGATAAACCCCGGAAAATTCCCGGTGTTATATATGAACGGGATGTTTCTCTGTCACTCCTTTCCACTGACTCCTCTGCTGTAAATTATGCCCATATTCAAAAGATTTCATCGGTTCAGCCTTTTGTCTGAGGATAAAATAAGAAGAACAAAGCGGACAAGTCCGCTTCGAACTCCCTAAATCCCTCAATCCTTGAGTGACTTGTTCCGCTTTGCGCGCCAGATGCAGACTGCCATAGGCAGCTATATTCCACTTGCATCTGGTCGCATCCTCGCGGAGCGTTTTTTGTTTATTAGGAAAGTTAGTACAGAATGTACTGCTTTCTTAATAAACAAAAAAAGACCTATCCTGGGACCTCTCCCCTGGATAAGTCTCGCTGTTTCAAACAAAACCAGACCCTTGGTCATGATGTTGATTCTGTTCCGCCTTTATGGTGTCAGCTACTCCCTTACATCCTGTTTTCATTGCTGTCATTATGCACCTTTTTGATTCAAAATGCAATAACTTTATAAAAATTTAATGTTTATGGAAATTTTTCAGCAATGATTTCTTTTGTTCACAAAATAATTCAGTATTCCTCCACCGATAATAATTACAAGCGCAACCCCCACAACTCTCTTTGCAGCCTCCTGTGGAAGCTGGCCTTTGGATCCAATGGAATCTGCATAAAAAAGCAAAGCATATTCCACCTCATGAGGCGTTCCCATGGCAGTTGTGTCTGCAATTACCTGAACCGGCTCATCCATAGCAAGAATAGGAATCACAAATTCTGAGTTCATTCCCTCTTCATTTACAGGCAGGTATTTTTCTCCGTTTACAACCATATAATCATAATTTGAACTACTCCAGGTAAGCTGAACATACGCCCTTCCATTTTTCACGATCATCAGAGCCGGTGAAACAATTCCTGCTTTACCGCTTCCGCCTTCCAAATCTGCCTGTATCGAATATTCCCCATCTTCAAGATTCATCCTGACCCCAGAACTGTCAGACGCAATGTTTTTTTCCACCTTTGTCTTTTCCCTGTTATCTGCATAGACAGTGCTGTCAGAAAAAACAATCATCCCTGTAAACACCAGGATTACAGCCATTTTCAAAACCGATCTGAATTTATTATACATAGAACTCCCTCGTTTCCTATATTATTTTAAAATCACCTGGAACTTTAAACTCTTTCCGTTTATTACTATACCACAGGACAGACGGGAAAGTAAATCTGTTACAATTCTAATTTTCAGTTAGTGATCATATTTTATTGAGTTTTGTTAAATCTATATTTTTTATTAATTATTATGATTTCAGATTTTTATTTTCTCTCCGAATATGATATACTAGAAAAATGCAGAAGTCATATTAAAATGGCTGACTTAGAAAGGAAACTCTTATGGCTTTTATCAGTGTTTTTAATGTACTGGGACCGGAAATGATCGGTCCGTCCAGTTCCCACACAGCAGGCGCATGTTCAATTGCACTTCTGGCGCAGCAAATGGCTGACAGTCCTGTTATTGATGTGGAATTTACTTTATATAATTCTTTTGCCCAGACTTACAAGGGACATGGAACAGATCTTGCTCTCCTTGGAGGCGTCATGGGATTTTCTACAGATGACCGCAGAATTCCCAATGCTTTTTCCATTGCAGAAGAACGTGGAATTTCCTACCATTTTATAGAGGCAGATCCAGACCCGGATATTCACCCAAACACAGTAGACATTCATATTACCTGCGCCAGCGGACGCTCCTATACAGTACGGGGAGAATCTCTCGGCGGCGGAAAAATGCGTATTAGCCGGATCAATCATATCGATGTTGATTTCTCCGGCGAATACAGTACGCTTATTATCATCCATTATGACCGTCCTGGGGTTCTGGCCCATATTACCAAATGTCTTAGTGAAAAAAACGTAAACATTGCATTTATGAAACTTTTCCGCGAAACCAAAGGAGATATTGCCTACAGTATCATAGAATTTGACGGTACGCTTCCTGAAGACGCAGAAGCACAGATTTCTCTGAACTCTAATGTTCAGGATGTAATTTTTATTCCCATTCAAAGGAGAAACTAATCATGGATTTTAAAAATGCACAGGAACTTCTTGAGCTTTGTAATAAGGAGGGCTGCAGTATTTCTTCCATAATGAAAAAAAGAGAATGTCTGCTTGCTGAAACCACAGAAGAAAAGATTACTGCCCAAATGATCCACTCTCTGAATATCATGAGAGAATCCGTTGCCTCTCCTATTCAATCGCCAAAAAAATCTATTGGCGGGCTGATCGGCGGAGAAGCTCAGCTTGTTCATACACACAGCCTAAAAGGTTCTTCCAT
Organism: uncultured Blautia sp.; assembly: GCF_937880195.1. Lineage (GTDB taxonomy): Bacteria > Bacillota > Clostridia > Lachnospirales > Lachnospiraceae > Blautia_A. Next base: position 826 of record NZ_CALFLA010000014.1, on the reverse strand, counting down.
CTGCGGTCCGGTACTTTCAAAGGCTATTGCCTATTCTATGGCAGTTCTGGAAACAAATACTACTATGGGACTGATCGTTGCCGCGCCTACTGCCGGTTCATCTGGAGTTCTCCCTGGCCTTCTTCTGGCGCTTCAGGAAGAGTATAAGTTAAGTGATGAGGCTATTGTGAACGCACTTTTTAACGCAAGCGCTATTGGCTATCTTGCCATGAGAAATGCAACTGTAGCCGGTGCAGTGGGCGGATGCCAGGCTGAGGTAGGCGTTGCCTCTGCCATGGCCGCCTCAGCCGCGGTAGAGCTTATGGACGGCAACCCGGAGCAATGTCTTCATGCAGCAGTTTCTGTTTTGATGAATTTACTGGGGCTTGTCTGCGATCCCATTGGGGGTCTGGTAGAATGCCCCTGCCAGGGCAGAAACGCTGCAGGCGTTGCAGTCGCTCTTACAGGAGCGGAACTTGCTTTAAGCGGAGTAAAACAACTAATTCACTTTGATGAAATGCTGCAGACCATGTACCAGGTGGGAAGGCAGATCCCGCCTGGGCTTAGGGAAACTGCTTTGGGAGGCTGCGCCGCCACACCAACCGGCAAAAAGCTGGGATGCAGCATCTGTCATAAATAAAATAAAAGAGCCAAAAAGCTGCCATATCCGTATCAGCATGGAAACGGATATGGCAGCTTTAATCAATACAGAAAAACTGCAGTGCATTCACACTACAGCCTCTATATCTTTTGCATATTCAAAACTACATACATGTTGACATTGGAATCGTGTGACCAAGCTTTGCTTTTTACGACTTGCCGGTCATCTCGTGACTTCCGTCACTCG
>NZ_CALFLA010000013.1 GCF_937880195.1 uncultured Blautia sp. | reverse complement strand
TTTATTTTTATATAGATTTTTTCATCAGAGCAGCGCCAGCCATATGGTTCCGGCAGTAATACAACACAATCCCAGCGCTGCTTTTCTGGTCAGCTTTTCATGGAATACTGCCCAGGAAAAAATAATAGTCACAAGAATACTCAGTTTATCTATTGGCACCACCACACTTGCAGGACCGTCCTTAAGAGCTCTGTAATAGCACATCCAGGACGCGCCTGTGGCAAGGCCTGATACGGCTATAAAGCCCAGTTCTTTCTTTTCGATATCTCTAATCTGCACAAATTTTCCCTTTATGGCAACCATCATCCATGCCATAAAAAGAACTACGGTTGTTCGGATTGCTGTTCCCAGGTTTGAGTCTACTCCCTCGATTCCTATTTTTCCAAGAATAGCCGTAAGACTGGCAAACACTGCCGACAGTACCGCATAGATCAGCCATTCCTTCTTTTCTTCCTTTTTGTCTGTTTCCTTCCTGGTGATCATCAGCATGGTTCCCACTCCGATCAGAACTACGCAGACTGCTTTTTCCAAGCTCAGACCCTCTCCCAGAAATATCAGCGCTAGAAGGATTGTCAAAACAGTACTGGATTTGTCTATGGGGACAACTTTATTCACATCCCCCTTCTGCAATGCGTGAAAATAACACAGCCAGGACGCGCCTGTGGCAAGGCCTGACAGCGCCAGAAACAAAAAGGTCTTTCCGCTGATCTTTGTAATGCCGCTTCCGCTTCCTGTAATAAGTACCATCAGCCATGAAAATAGAAACACTATAATGGTTCTGATCGCTGTCGCCACATCAGAATCCGTTTTTTTGATCCCGCACTTTGCCAGAATTGCCGTAATTCCTGCAAAAAAGGAGGATCCCAAAGCATAAAGCATCCACATAATTACTGCACCTCCCAGATTCTTATATGGTAACGCTTCTGCTGTGGTAATGCAAGCAATGAAATACTGTACTTTTATTCTGGTATGGGCTTAAAAATATGTACCGTCCCATTCCGGTTCAGCTTCTTTAAAAAAGAAATTCCAATGGGAAATCCAAAAAGCCCCCATATGCCGAAAAAGCTTAAACCTGTCAGCATACTGGCCAGCGTTACGACAGGATGAAGCTCCATCTGCTTTCCTATCAGCTTTGGCTCTACAATATTTCGGATCACTGTAATTGCAAGATACAGGAGAAAAATACCTGCTGCCAGACTATAATTGCCAGTCATAATATGAATAATACCCCATGGAATCTCGAAGCAGTTCTTCTTTTCATTTTTAGTTTTTTTGAAATATAATGAATTGGTTTATTCAACATTCCTGCTACAATAAAAGCAATCATAAACGGAAACAGAACAGGAATTAAATATTTTCCAAGAAAAAGCAGGGTTCCAATCATAATGCCCCAATATAAAAAACGAATCACAAACCTTTTTTGCCTTTCAATCTGTGAAATACTCTCCTGCATAATCTCTCCTAAAATCCATATTTATTTCTGTATTTTATAAACATGAAAGCCGCCAGTATAACCGCTAATAGCTCCGCTGCCGGAGTGGCAAGCCATATACCTGTTACCCCAAACAATAAAGGCAAAAGAAGCAAACATGTTACCATAAACACAAAAGACCGTGAAAAAGCAAGAACTGCTGAAACAATACCATTATTCAACGCAGTAAACATTCCACTGGAAAAAATATTAAATCCAATAAACAATAAGGCTATGCTGCAGATTCTGTTTCCAGTAACTGCAAGATCAAATACAGGATCGTCCGGTCTTGCAAAAATACTCACCAGCGGTCTTGTAATAATCAAAGATGTACTTAAAGAAATAATTGATATTACTCCAATTATCTTAAGACTTTTCCGAATCAGTTTTTTCAGCTTTTCATGATTTTGTTCTCCATAATAAAAGCTGATCATAGGAGCAACTCCATAAGAATAACCGCTGAACAGAGAACTTACAAACATCAGAACATACATAATGATGGTAATGGCGGCGATTCCGTTTTCTCCTACGTATTTCAGCATAGTCCAGTTAAACATCAATGTTGTGATTCCAGTCACAAGGGCGGTAGCCATTTCTGAACATCCATTGGAAACTGCCTTTTTCAGAACGTCAAAACAAACACTTGGCTTTGTAAAATGCAGAAGGTTCTTTTTGTTGCAGAAAATCACAAAGCCCACAACAGCAGTCACAGAATATCCCAGACCTGTTGCCACTGCTGCTCCTGCTGTTCCCATACCCACAATTTTAATAAACAGGTAATCCAAAACAATATTAACGATTCCTCCTGCCACAGAGCAGATAAAAGAAACGGAGGATTTTCCAGAAGCGATCAGATAAAGGGAAAAATTATTCATCAGTAAAATAGGAATGGTAAACAAAAGATAATGTCCCAGATAATCCTGAGAATAATGTAAGACCTCTGCTGACACATTCATCTGAGAAAAAATCAGTTTCATACATCCGTATCCTACCACACACATGATCATGCCGACGATAATATTCACAAGTATCAAAAATGTAAAATCATCATTGGCCTCCTGTTGCTTTTTTTCTCCTACTTTTTTCATGATCACAGCGCTTCCGCCAGTTGCCAGCATAGTGGAAATTGCCGTTACCAGAGAAATAATAGGCGCTGACAGATTCACTGCTGACAAAGCGCCTGTTCCGATCAGATTTGAAACAAATAATCCGTCTACCATGGTGTAAAAAGACATAAATAAAGACATTGCAATGGTGGGCAATGCAAACTTCATAATATTTTTTAATGTGATCGGTTTCCTGTAAATATTTTGGTTTTCCATTCTTTTTCTCCTTGACTTTTTTATCATTTCTCATATATCATAAACTATACAGTAAGTGTAAAGTCAACAGGGGGATTTCACATGAATAAAAATTCTTTTCATTTAACAACAGCTCAATTTGCCAAACTACATAATATCAATAAAAGAACCCTTCATTATTATGACAGCATCGGACTGTTTTCTCCCAATACCATTGGTGAAAACGGCTACCGATATTACGATCTGTCACAAAGCATTGATTTTGAATACATCCTTATGTTAAAAGAGCTGAACATGAGTATTGAAGAAATTAAGAATTATATCGAAAACCCTGATCCGCAGAAATTTATCTCCCTTTCCAATACAAAGGAATTAGAGATCGACCAGCAGATAAAGCGTCTTAAGAATATAAAGAATGTCATCCAGACAAAGAAAAAGCAGATCGAAATCTGCCAGGAATTAAAAGAATTTAAAATAGAAGTAACTGCATGTAAAGAAGAAAAGCTTCTGGTTCTTCCATATGACTTTTATGAAAATGATGTTTCCAGCGTATTTTCTTATATGAAAAACAACTGGAATATTGAACAGATCCGCATGGGTGTAGGCGGGATCATTTCAGCCGAAAAAGTAATAAAAAATGACTTTTCCAAATATGACGGAATTTACACCCCGGCCCTAAAGCAGACTCCTGCAAAAGACATTTTTCTCCGGCCTATGGGGAATTATGTCTGCTGTTATCACAGAGGAACCTGGGATACTCTTCCTCTTGCATATGAAAAAATTCTTTCTTTTACACAAAACAACAAATTAAAATTAACAGGATTTGCCTATGAAATCGGCTTAAATGATTTTACCATAACTGACGAAAAAGATTATGTTACCAAAATCATGATCCAGGTTATATAATGAACAAAACGGTATGACCGCTTTCAGAAAAAGGTATGAGTTTCTTCACTTTCTAAAACAAGGGAGGCCCGCACTTTTGCCTTTCTTGACAAGTTCTGACAGCTTTCGTATAATTATTTTAGTTTATGAATTTACGAGGTCTTTTCCTATGAGCAACGTTTCCAGCACCCTTCTCACAGAGGGATCTATTGCAAAAAAAATGACAGCATTTGCCATTCCCATCTTCCTGGGAAATCTTTTCCAACAGCTTTATAATACTGCGGATTCTCTGATTGTTGGAAATTTTCTTGGAAGCAACGCCCTGGCCGCTGTAAGTTCTTCTGGAAGCCTTATCTTTCTTCTGGTGGGATTTTTTAATGGAATTGCTATTGGCGCGGGGGTAGTCATTGCAAGATATTTCGGAGCAGGACAGAAAAAGGAGCTTCAAAAAGCCATCCATACAACCATTGGCTTCGGCCTTATATCAGGACTCCTTCTTACTGTGCTTGGCCTTATTCTGGCTCCCAAAATCCTGATCCTTATGAAAACGCCCCCTGACGTTCTTCCTAACTCTGTCCGATATTTTCGGATCTATTTTCTGGGATCAGTGGCTTTTGTACTGTACAATAATTTTGTAGGAATCCTGCAGTCCGTAGGCGACAGCAAGCATCCCCTTTATTACCTGATATTTTCCTCTCTGATTAATGTCAGCCTTGACCTTCTTTTCGTAGGCGTATTTCATATGGGAATCGGTTCTGCAGCAGCCGCTACCATTATCTCTCAGTTTGTCAGCGCTTTTCTCTGTCTGTACCGTCTGACCAGAAAAAGCCCTGAGGAATACCGGATATCCTTAAGAAAAATCCAGCTTGATCCTTATATGCTTCGCCAGATTGTTTCCAACGGGCTTCCGGCCGGACTTCAAAATTCCATTATTTCTCTGGCAAATGTAGTTGTTCAGTCCAACATCAACAGCTTCGGCAAACTGGCTGTAGCCGGATGCGGCTCCTACTCTAAAGTAGAAGGATTTGGATTTCTTCCTATTACCTGCTTTTCCATGTCCCTGACCACTTTTATCAGTCAGAATCTTGGCGCCAAAAAATATGACAGGGCAAAAAAAGGAGCCCGGTTCGGCATCCTGTGCAGCCTTATTATGGCAGAGTGTATCGGAATCATTATTTACTTGGCCTCCCCGGTGCTGATCTCAGCTTTTAACAGTGATCCTGAAGTAATTGCTTTTGGCGTTCAGCAGGCACATACTGTTACCTTGTTTTATTTTCTTCTGGCCTTCTCTCACTGTCTGGCAGGTCTTCTAAGAGGAGCCGGAAAATCTATCATTCCTATGATTGTAATGATGGTCTGCTGGTGCATCATACGTGTGACCTATATCACTGTTATTGTAAAACTGATTCCCTCCATCCAGGTGATCTTCTGGGCGTACCCTCTTACCTGGACTTTAAGCTCCATCGTATTCCTGATCTTTTATCTGAAATCAGACTGGCTGAGTCAGGGTACAGGAAGATCATTGTCATCCATAAACAAATAATCTCCTCTGGTTTTGTGTAAAATTGGCTATCACAGCTCTGTTTTTTTTCATGCAGGCAGAGTATGCTTTTACTATAGTCACAAAAAGGCTCTGAACATTCAGAGCCTGAACAAAACACAGCCAAAGGAGGTTTTTTTATGTTGACAGCAAAGCAGAATATGATCGAATGTATGAAAGCCGGCGGAAATCCTGATCGTTTTGTCAATCAGTACGAAGCGATCCGCCTTCTTTTCCATCCGTTTATGCTTACAAACCCGCAGCCTCAGAAAGGGCAGCTGAATGTTGTAAACGCATGGGGAATTACTAACAGCTTTCCAGACAACACCCCCGGATCCTTTCCTGTTCACACACCGGATAAAATCGTTGTAAAGGATATTGAAAACTGGAAAGATTATGTAAAAGCGCCTTCTCTTACCTTCCCTCAGGAATTATGGGATCAGTGCAAGGCCATGTATGATGCCGTTGACAGCACAAAAGCCTTTAAGGCCGCATTTGTTGCACCGGGTCTTTTTGAGCAGACCCATCACCTGTGCGAAATGGTAAACGCACTGTACTACTATATTGACTACGAGGATGAAATGCACGATCTGATCAAATATCTCACTGAGTGGGAACTGAAACTGGCGGAGGGTATCTGCAGTCGTCTTCACCCGGACATGATCTTCCATCACGACGACTGGGGCAGCCATGACAGCACCTTCCTCAGCCCCGCCATGTTTGAAGATTATTTCCTGGAATCCTACAAAGAAATCTACGGATATTACAAAAGCCACGGCGTAGACTATATTGTTCATCATTCTGACAGCTATGCGGCAACACTTGTGCCGGATATGATCGAAATGGGCATTGACGTTTATCAGGGATGCATGAAAACAAATAACGTGCCGGAGCTAATCAGAAAATACGGCGATAAGATCAGTTTTATGGGCGTTATCGAAAACGCATTTGTAGACCATGAGGGATGGTCTGACGAAGAATGTGAAAAGGTTGTCAGAGAGACTGTAGAAGAATGCGGAATCCACAGTTTTATCCCCTGTATCGCCCAGGGAGGCCCCGGTTCTGTATATCCGGGCGTATATCTGTCACTTTCCGGCGCAATCGACAGGATCAACCAGGAACGCTTCGGCTTCACGCCTCAGCAGCAGGCAGAAATGAGAATGCCTCATGAAATTATGTTCTGATGTTTTTATTCACAGAGATCGTCGTATGCTTTTAAGAAAAGCATAGAAAGATAACAGTAATTTCTTATATCCGGGTCATCCAGATCAAGATTCAGATTCTCCTGGATTTTCTTTATGCGGTATACAGTTGTATTGCGATGCAGGAAAAGCTCTGAGGAAGTATTGGATATGGAACGTTCATTTTTCAGAAAGCAAAACAATGTGCGGAACATTTCACTTCCTTTTTGCTTTTCCTGCCATAACCGCAGAATCTCCGGCATACATGCCATCTTCTTATCTTCCACAGACACGGCTGCCGTCAGTATGTACTCTTCTGCCATATTTTCAAAATACTGCATGGCTTTTGGCTTTAAAAGACGGCTGTTGCGTTCCAGCACATACTCTGCCTGGCGGTAAAACCTTGAAATCTCAAGAATCCCGTTGTAGTCCGGCAGGCTGAACCCGATCTGTACCGGATTATGGATCACAAGATTCCTGAAAAGCATACAGGAGTCTGTTTCTTTTGCCAGGTTTCTGGAGGACAGCAGAATCAGCTCGTTCTCACAGATATGAATACAGACGTCTGTAAGATTCTGGATCAGCATACGAAAAAGCGAGTTTATATGCCGCGTTTCCAGTTCAGGATCTGAAATATCCGTAAAACGTATCACTGTTACGTAATAGGTCTCCTCTCCTGTCCATCCCTGATAATCCATCTGCATCTGTAATTTTGTTTTGTCATATACCTTGTCCAGCATCAAATCCAAAAATACGTTATTCATACTGCTGCCGGCATCTTTTAGGGTATACAGTCCTATAGACGCCTGAAGCACCTCTGCTATTTTTCCCAGAAGCTGCGAATCTCCCGGATTCAGCGCCCTTTCCTTTGCCATCAGATTAATCCGTCCGCAGATTATATGGTTCACATAAATACAATAGCTGATTCCTTCCAGGGTGATTAGATTATTTTGGGGAAGAAGATAATTAATATTTCTGTGAGAATAAAACTCGCTGTTGCCGCTGGTATATTTAATCATATTGATTGCATTTAAAGAAGAATATCCATACCTTGACAAATAGGCCCACTCACTGTCCAGATCGTGTTCTCCGTAAACGCTTGTCATTCCCAGCACCTTGTTATTTGCATCAAAAAGAACCATGGGATTTTTCACCATACGCCAGGCTGTATCAATGACTTTCTGATAGTCCTGCCTGCCGGCCTCTTCCCGGATCAGTGTGATCCAGTCTTCATAAGCGTCAAACACCGACTGTACCAGTTCAAAGGCTCTGGTGACATCCATATCGTAAATATAAATCCTGTCTCCTTCTCCGTCACAGACCACATAATCTTTTTCCTGATAAACATGAACACAGTTAGTTGCATAGGCAAGTCTGGCGCTGTTAAGAACGGCAGGCGCGTCTTCGCTTATTTCCAGCTTTACATCCAGTTCTGTCATCTGATTTGCGATCATCCACATACTCAGCTTCAATCTCAACACCTCCAGTCATTCTGAATCAAGTATATAGCTTTTTGCCTCAAATTGCAAAAGAAAAGCCAGCCTTTCAAAGACCAGCTCTTCCCCTATATGCAAAGGAGCTATTTCTCAAAATGTGTCATGGGTTTTGTAATGTCTCCGCCCTGTGCCAAAACAACCTCCCGTCCTTCATTTACCGCACAGATCACATCGGAAATGTAATCGTAAACTCCTGGGAATACAGAACCCGGCTCCCCCATAACGGTTGCAGGAATGAAATAATTCTTAGAATCCACCTCCCGGATCACCTTACGCACTTCTGCTTCCACTTCTTCTTTTTTCCAATCCGGCTTATCTACCTTTCCATTATCAATTCCCCCCTGGAAAGAAATTTTTCCTCCGTACTTCTTTACCAGTTCAGGAATATTATTGCCATACATACAGCCCTGCCAGATATCTATTCCCATTCTGATCATACTTGGAACAAGGTTTGCCCCGTAGGAATCACTGTGATGAATAATCAGCTGAACGCCGTTTGCTTTCCAATAGCCATAAATCTTTTCATAGGCAGGAAGGATAAATTCATCAAACATATCCGGCGAAATAAAAGAGGACTTCTGGCTTCCCCAGTCATCATGGTGAAACAGGGCGTCCGGGTGAATGTGGGAAATGACTTCCTTTGCCACCTTCAGCTCATACTCGGTCAGATAATCAATCAGTTCGTGCATTGCTTCCGGCTCGTCATAGAAATTTATCATACATTCTTCCATTCCCATAAGGTAATGCAGCTTTTCAAAAATACCCGGCGCAACAAACGGCGCAACAAAATACTTCTCCCTGTCAATCGACTGAACCTGTTCTATTGCAGCCGCCCATTCCTGGTCGGTAAATTCCGTCCGGGGCATATGTACGGTTTCTTTCCATTTTGTAATATCCTTTATTACCACATATTCTTCCGATGTATCTGGGAACATTCCGGGTACATATTCCGGTAACATCATACGCACACCCCATCCGTTCAGCCATGTTCCGCCTTTCTGAACCTGTCCCATGGCAAAAAGTGTTGCCGGGTCAAACACCAGCTTCAGATATTCAAACTGGTTTACATATTCATCCATTGGCCGGCCTTTGATACAGGCCATGATTTTTTCTTTTGGCGTCATATCACTTTCCTCCTGTTCTTAATTCTTATTCTGATCCGGTTTGTAACCGCCCCATAAAAGCAGCGCTCCTGCGAGAATACAGACTGCAGGTATTACCATAAATCCCATACATACGCCGTTCTGCAGCTTCAGAAGCTCTGAAGCGCGGGCCTCTGTAAAATATGACATATCAGCCATGGCAGAAGTATAGGCGCCTAATGACAGACAGCCGGAAACCAGGATTCCTCTTGCAACGATACCCAGTTTAATGGGAACTGTTAAAAGTCCCATTACGGTTCCCGTTACGTCATAGCCCAGCTTTTTTCCGCTGAACTCTGCGCAGTTGGCATAAAGTTCCGGATCTGCAGTATTGGAAATATACATAAAAAACATAAGAATGCTCATCAGTATAATTACCACAATCGTATTTGACCTTAAGAAATATGCCAGAATTCCTGCAGATGCCATAACCACATAAGAAAGTATTACGCTGTTTTTTCCGCCAAGTCTTCCAACCACATGTCTGGCAAGATAAGACGCTGCAATTCCCAATACATTTGCCGCAAACATAAACGGCGTCATCAACCCCGGATTTCCTGAAAGATAAGTAAAATAATAAGCGGCCATTCCGTTTACCAGGAAAAATACTACATATTTAAGCATATCTGATATAATTAAGATAATCAGATGGGGATTGCACTTTACTGCGTCAAAGGCCTTCACTTTAGGTCTGTCCGCCTCCTGCATCTGTTTTTTAGCTTCGGCAGCTGCCTTCTCTTCCTCAGCCTTTGTGGGCTCATAGCCTTTAAACATAACAAAGTGCGCATACATACCTGCAAACATCAGGCAGGAAAAAACAAATGCCGTTGCTGCATAAGCGTTGGTTTCTCCCAGCAGGGATGCAAAGAAAGAAACCACTGCCGGACCTACAAAAGAATAAAGAACAGCCGCTGCCGAGGTCCAGATACTTCGTGACGAAGACAGGGCCATACGCTCCTCAGAGGTTTTTGCAGCCACATTGATCATGGAAATACTGGCCACATAGGGAAGATTCCAGGCAATACGGCTGGTGATCATGGCAAGTGTGACAAATATAACTGCCGCAGTTCCGTTTCCAATCCGTATAAACTGTCCTGCGTACAAAAACGGAACCATCCACGGCGTCAAAATAAGCCAAGAACGGTAACGTCCCCATTTCCTGGGTTTTCCCTTATTCATAAACGCGCCGTACAGCATCGAAAGAATTGCGTCCACCACGGCAGATATCGTAGTCATTACCGCAACGATCCCTGTGCTGAATTTTGCAATGTTCGTAAAAAAGTATGACGCATAATATGTGTCGATATTGGACATCAGGGAAAATCCAAAATCTCCTACTCCAAAAAATTTTTTCAGTGTTTTGCTGACCTTTTTAGGTTCTTTATTTTGTCCCATTATTTCACATCCTTTCCTTCTTATGCAGTCTGTTTCTGTATCAATCCGGATCTTTACTTTGTATAAAAAGAGTATAGAACACCCGAAACCATGTTCCTATAGCTGATAAAACCAATTTTTCACCATGGAATTACATATATTTTGTATATCACAGACATACATTTTTATTTCGTCCTTTTTCTCAAAACAACAGCGGGGGCAGGTTCTGCTCAAATTTACCGGATCTCTCCATTAAACGGAAAAAGCCGGGAATAATCCCGGTTTTTTCTGTCTTTTATTCGATTCCATCTGTCTCTATTACGAATTTTACCTTTCCCTCCATGTTATCATCCTGTCCGTCAAAGGCTTTATATGCTTTATCTGCATTTTCCACAGCCTTTACTCTTTCCAGAACTGTTTTTACATCATCGTTCAGCATATTTGTGATTTTCTGTATTCCTTCTTCGTCAAACTTCTCCATTCCCTCTTTTAACTGTGTGGAGCCGTCTTTCAGCTTAGTTGTGCCGTTTTTCAGTTCTTTTCCGCCTGCTGCCAGCTTAGAGGTTCCATCCTTTAAGGCCGCTGATCCGTTTGCCAGCTGGGAAATGCCGTCGCTTAATGTATTTCCGCCAGAAGCCAGCGCATTGCCGCCCTTAAGAAGGTCTGAACTGCCTTTTGCAAGCTTCTCTGCCCCTTTATTTAAGGAATTGTTATTTGCATTCAGAGCCTTTACGCCTTTAGAAAGTTCTTTCACTCCTGCATTCAGCGCTTTGCTTCCGTCAGCAAGCTGAGAGATTCCTCCGCTTAACTGACCGGCGCCCTCGGAAAGTTTATTCAATCCCGCATTCAAGGAAGACGCGCCTTTATAAACGCCGGAAGCGCCTGCATTCAAATCTTTGTTTTTAGAAACAAGTTCTGCGCTGCCGCCCTTTAATGCTTCAACCGCGGCCTGCAGTTTTGTAGAAAGATCTGCCAGATTTCCCAGAGATCCCATTGCCTGTGCAAAGGACTGTGTTCCCTGCTTTAAGACTTCTGCTCCTGCCACAGCTCCTGCCGCCCCTTCTTTTATGGCGTTAATCTGGTTCTGGGCTTCAGAAAGAGCTGCGTCCGCTCCCGGAATCTGTCCATTCACTCCATTTATCGCAGCCTGGATCTGCTGCAGTCCCTGAAGAGCCGCCTGTGCGCCGCTGGTATCTACTCCTGTTATCGGCACGTTGATATTGGCTGATGACTGTACTCCTACAGAAATTCCAATTCCTCCCAGATTTGCAAGAACTGCCTGTTTCTGCTCTTCCGGAATGCCAGCCGCATCCAGGGCAGCCGCCACGTTACTGCTCTGCTGCTGGTTTGCCTGTGCGTTAGCCTGCTCAGTTACCGCTGCGTTTTCCTGTGCAATAAGAGCGTTGGCCTGTTCATTTACAGAATTGGTATCTACCTGAGGGGAAGACTGACTGTTGATCACATTTCCGATCAGTCCTGCCGCCTGGCCGCTTAAATCACCTACTGTCTGCGCCGCTGATTTTAATCCATTTACGCTGTCTCCTATTTTGCCTGCCGCCCCTTCTGCCTGCGACATTCCGGCCTGAAGGGTTCCTGCTCCCTGGATCAGCTGATTTGCCCCATTTGTCAGATCCTCGACTGCTTTTGGCAGTTCAGACATCTGCCCCATGGAATTTCCAAGCTCATCCTTTAACTGGCCAAGACCTGTGTCAAGAGCTTCTGCCCCTGCCGTATATGCCTGCACGCCTGTTTCCAGGCTTTTGCTTCCTTCTTCCAGTTGTTTTCCTCCTGTGCTTAATTGTTCCACGCCATCTATCAATGTTCCCTTTTTCTCATTCAGGGTTTCGACGCCGCTGTTCAGCGCTTCTGCTCCTTCAGCAGCTTTTTTTATGCCAAGGCCAAGCTGTGCCGCTCCTCCTGTATATGCAAGGATTCCGTCTTTCAGCTGTCCGGCTCCACTTTCCAGAGAACCCATTCCTTCTGTCAGTTTTGAAATGCCGCTTAAAAGCTCTCCTTTCTTGCTGTTCATGGTATCAATCCCGTTTTTCAGCTGTCCGGCTCCATCATCCGCGCTGTTTAAGCCGCTGACAAAAGTATCTGCAGAACTGTCCAGTGTGCCAATCCCCTCCTGAAGCTCTTTACTGCCCTTTACCAGCGCCTCGGAAGAATCTGTAAGGGTATCCAGTTTTTCCTTCAGCTCATCTGTATTTGTAGCTTCTCCCAGTTTCAGATCCTCTAATAATCCAGTTGTGGCCACAGTGGCTGTCATTCCAAGAGAAAAATCCTTTACGTCCGCAGTAAGCTCCACATAATCAGGAAGTTCAATATCATCCAAAGCTTCTATATCCGAAAGCTTCAGACTGTCCGAAAGTCCCGGAAATCCATATCCCACTGCAATATCATTGCTGCCGTCAGAAAGCACTTTTCCATTTACCATCTCCACATTTGTAAACGTATCTGCCGGAAGGATCATAGCTGTCATCATCATAAACGGAGTATAGATCTCTTCCTTTTTCCCATTGACACTTTCTACTTTTTTCTCTGTATTTTCATAGTCAATCCTGATTTTTACTTTTCCGCTTTTTCCTGCCAGATCTGCCGGCTGGATCTCGCTTCCATCCAGATAATAGGTAAGTCTTACGGAAACGGGAAGCTCCTTGCCTGTTGTTCCCTGATAATAAATGTCTCCTCCGTCTGTATTCCAGGTCAGAGTTCCGTCCTCATTCTGCTGATAGGATTCATCGCCTTTTACATTTTCAATATCAGAAAGACTGCTCTTATCCTTCAGATTTTTCTCGTTTCCTTTATTTTTCAGCCAGTTGCTTACAATGATATGTTCTGCATTTCCGTTTCCATCTGCATTCACATAAACGGTCTGTTCCTTCTCTGTCTGTGTTTCCACAGCAGCCAGGGCCGGAGAAACAGGTAAAACAACGGACATCATCAGTGACATTCCCATCAGAAGCGCCTGTGCATTCTTTCTCTTCATAATTAAAACCTCCTATTTTCTGACTTTAAAATTTTTACTTGTTGCACAGATAACTCTGTCAAATATCCAATACATTGCTGGTAAAAACAACAGCACTGCACACATACTGATCAGCGCACCCCTTGCCATAAGAAGACAAAGAGAACTGATCATATCGATCTTGGAATAAATACCCACTCCAAATGTTGCCGCAAAAAAACTGAATGCAGATACCATTACAGGACGAATACTGCTTTCCAGAGCAATACTGATAGATTCCTTCTTACTCTTTCCACTGCCTCTTTCCTGCTCATAACGGCTGGTCATCAAAATCGCATAATCAACTGTAGCCCCAAGCTGGATCGTTCCTATAACAATGGAAGCGATAAACGGCAGTTCTGTTCCTGTAAGATAGGGGATTCCCATATTGATAAAAATCGCCCCTTCTATTACCAGAACCAGAATGATCGGCAGAGTAATAGACTTAAATACAAACAGAATGATCAAAAATACTGCTAAAATAGAAACTGCGCTGACTACCTTAAAGTCATGGTCAGTAATCTCTATCAGATCTTTGGTACAGGGAGCTTCGCCCACCAGCATTCCCTTTTTATCATATGATTTTAAAATCGTATTCAGCTCATTGATCTGGGCGTTTACTTCTTCAGAAGCTGTCAGGTATTCATTTGTGATCAGCATTAATTCATAATGATCACTTTCCAGAATATCTTTTATATCCTGAGGAATCATACTCTCTGGAAGCGACGGTCCGATGATGCTTTCCAGTCCCAGAACTTCCTTCACACCGTCCACCTTTTCCATTTCTTCGATCATTTTATGCTTTTCCTTACTGGATACGTTTTTATCCATAAGGATCATGTGAGCCGCGCCCATATGGTATTCTTCCTGCAGTTTTTCATTTGCCATAATGGATTCCAGATCTTTTGGCAGACTGGAATCCAGATTATAGTAGACGGCTGTGTTTGCCTGGAAGTATGCAAAGGGAATAAAAAGAGCCACACACAGAAATGCAAATGCCTTATGATGCTTTACCAGAAATTCCGGTATTTTCGGAAAGTCCGGTATCAGCTGTCTGTGTTTTGTTTTTTCCAGCGCCTTATCAAAAATCATGATCATAGAAGGAAGAACAGTAACACAGCAGATCACGCCAAATATAACTCCCTTTGCCATGACAACGCCCAGATCCATTCCCAGGGTAAAACTCATAAAACAAAGAGCCACAAATCCGGCAATGGTTGTGATGGAACTTCCCACAACCGACTTAATAGTTGCCGCTATTGCCTGTGCCATTGCCTCCTTGTGGTCGTCCCCATAATTTTTCCTCTGTTCCTGATAACTGTGCCACAGGAAAATAGAATAGTCCATGGTAACTCCAAGCTGCAATACTGCGCTTAAAGCCTTTGTAATATAGGAAATCTCTCCTTTAAAAATATTTGTTCCCATATTATAAAGAATTGCGATTCCAATACTTGCAAGGAATAAAAATGGGATTAAATAAGATTCCATGGTAAGCGCCAGTACAATACAAGACAAAAGGACAGCGATCAATACATAAACAGCAACCTCCGACTCAGCCAGATTTTTCGTATCTGTGACAATCGCTGACATTCCACTGACAAAACACTGTTTTCCCGCCAGTTTCCGAATGTCTCCAATAGCGTCCATGGTTTCGTCCGCAGATGTTGTTGTCTCAAAAATAATAAACATCATCGTGGAATCTTCCGAAAATAATACGTTTTTTATTTTATCTGGAAGCATCTCCACCGGAACACTTAAATCCGAAAAGCTGTCATACCATACAACCTTAGAAACATGCTCTACATTTTCAATCTTTTTTTTCAGGGCAGCTACATCCTTGTTCTTCATTCCCTCGCAGATAAACATGGAATATGCTCCTGTTCCGAATTCATCTACAAGAATATCCTGTCCTTTCATCGTTTCGATGTTGTCCGGCAGATAATACAGCACATCATAGTTGACTCGTGTATTGATATACCCGATTGCGGACGGTATCAGAAGCAACAGACTCAGAATGAAAATCGGAATCCGAAATTTTACAATTTTTCTTCCCAGCTTTACCATTTTCCTTTATTCCTTTCCTACTACAATATATTTCAATTATCTTTATGACTTTTAGTTATTTATTGTTATAACGCAAAAATGACTTTTAGTCAATATAAATTTTGACCAAAAGTCATTTTGTTTTCTTATGCAATTTGTAGATTTTCCATTTTCTTGCTTTTGAGGTTTGACATTTTCCCTCTTACCTCTCTATAATTGTAACGAAGGAGGCAACACAAATGAGTAAGATTGATAATAATAAAGAACAGAAAAGAAATTCCCTTCTGGACTCTGCTTTCACTTTGTTTATTGATAATGGATTCAACAAAACATCCATTTCAGACATTGTAGCAAAAGCAGGAGTTGCGAAGGGAACTTTCTATCTGTATTTTAAAGACAAATATGATATCCGTAACCATCTGATCAGCCATAAAGCCAATCAGGTATTTCAGACAGCCTGTGCCGAATTGGTAAAGCATCAGGAATTAAAAGATTTTGAAGAACAGATCCTATTTATCATTGACAATATCCTGGATCAGTTTGCTCAGAACCACAATCTGGTTCTGCTTTTGTCCAAGCATTTAAGCTGGGGATTTTTTACGGATTTCCTCGCCGTGGCTCCAAGCGAAGACAAACCCTCTATCTATTCCATATATCAGACTATGCTGGCCCACGCTTCCCACAAGTACCGTACGCCGGATCTTATGATGTATATGATCATCGAACTGGTCAGCGGAACCAGCTACAACACCATCCTTTATGAGCAGCCCCTTTCCCTGGAAAAGCTCAAAAAACCTCTTTACGAAATTGTAAAAGGCATTTTTCTGCAGTTTCGGAAAGAATCATGACAGTGTTTTCTTATTCCGAGATCTGCAGCCGTTCCACAACAGTTCCCTTATTAAAGAAACGAAGGACGATCAAAGGGATAACCGCTGCCAAAACCAGGTAAAGCGCTCCAATAATCAATGCCGGGATCAAAGTAACATGCAGCGTAAAAAACCACATAGACGGGGAATTCAGCACACCTTTAAGCACTGTCAAAGCCAGAACTGCCGCAGCAAATCCGCCGATGGCGTCTGCCCCTGCAGCATAGTACACGCCCTCATAAACCATCAAACGTCTAAGCTGACGGTTTGTCATTCCAATACTCTGCATGGTTGCAAATTCATGGCGGCGGGTAATGATATTTGTAATGATCATGTTTGTAAAATTAATAAGCCCTGCCAATGCCATGATACAGCCGATCAGACCGCCTACTACCAGAACCATACTTTCAACAGATCTTAGCTGTTCCTTCAAAAGTTTTGTGGAGGTATAAGCAACAGAAGGATTCTTTTCTGTATAACTGCTTAAAAACTCCTCCATTTGCGGCTGTGCGGAAGTTTCCACATCAAACCCTAAGCTCAATAAAGTGGGATTTTCATAAATTTCCTTAAATACCCCGTCCGGCATATATACGAAGGGCGCGTCGCCTCCAATATTCATAGCGGCCGTAGTGGTCGTGGGAGTTTCATCCTCAGTTCCAACAGTACATGCCTTTGCCAGCACCGTACATGTCTTTACCAAACTGCCGTCTCTATAAAAAGATATACTGTCGCCTATCTTTATCTGATCTGTCATAGGCGTATTTTTCGGTCCTCCGCTCAGTCTGTCCATTCTGCTTCCAATAATCACATATTCTCCGTCTGCCATTTTCTTTTTCAACGCTTTTGGATCTTTTTCACCTTCATAGATTGTCATATCCTCCCAAAAATGTTCGGAAGCACCAAAAACATTTCCATAAAAAAGCTTCTCCTCACCAGCCGCCGTATGCATCGAGTAGTTATCAATCACCTTGCTGACGCCATTCTTATATTCAGCAGTATCAGAATAAACCAGACCTTCAAAACCATAATCCACAAGTACATTACTGTCATCTGCCGTATTTCGGTAAAGATACCGTTCATTTTTCAAGCCCTTCTGCTGGCAGATCATATCTACCGCCTGCTAGGGAAGAGCGTCCTTATGATATCTGAACCCTTCCTGGACATTGATGGCAATGGAATTATAAACAGTAAAATCTGTTTTTGTGGTACGGGTGAGCCATTTTTCTTCATCCATACTCTGGGTCACAATAATAACAGAATTAAGCAGAACAATGCACAAAAGCATGGAAACAATGATAAATACAGAACGTCGTCTGTTACGTCCCAGATTGGAAAACGCCATATGGGAAAGCTTTGCTCCCCTGGTACGGTTGACTGTTTTCTTTTTATAAGTATTCTGCTCCGTATAGCGGATCGCCTCCAGTGGAGATACCTTTGCCGCCTTTTTCGCCGGTTTGCGCGTACTGATAAATACTGTCAGAATCGTAAACAAAGCGGCTGTCAGAAACAGGATCGGAGAAGCTGATGTCTTAGCTTCCGCCATAGAATATTCATAGCTGAAAATTTCCATTACTACCGGAAGAAGCGCCCGGCCGGCAAAAAAACCTGCCCCAAGACCAACAGGCAGTCCAATCAGTGTAAGCCATACTGCCTGTCGGTTGACAATGCTTTTTATCTGTTTTGTAGATGTGCCAATCATTCTCAGAAGTCCATATTGCCGCACATCCTGCATAACAGAAATATCAAAAATATTATAAACCAGCAGATATCCGCACATAATGAACATCAGTATAAACACTACGTCAAACAGGATGGATTCCGGGGAAACCATTCCTTTTCCCATTTGATTTTCAACAGAAAGAATAAAGTTCTCCGCATCCATATTCTTAGGACCACCGCCAATAGAATACACAAAACTGTCCATCTGTTCTTTTATATTTTTCTTATCTTTCAGTATAACCTCCGAAGAAGTTGTTCCTGACAGTTCTCTGTCTTCTGCCCGTGTATTTTTAACCACATCCGGGTTTTCTTTTACAAATTTTTCTGAGAGAATGGCAACGCTGACCGTATCGTTGGACGCTTCCCACCAGCCGGAAAGAACCATGTCATAATGATATGATTTGCCCCGGATTTCAAATTCCAAAGGAACCTCTGCTCCGATTTTTGGTTCTACTCCAAGAGCTTTCAGGGCAAGTTCTGTTGTGGCAATTTCATTTGCTTCTTCCGGCGCGTTTCCATGTGTCGGCACACAAAATGTAAGCTCCTGCTGTATACTGTCCGCATAATTTAATTCAATGGAATGTCCGGCAGAATTGGAAGCATAGCCGATCACTCTTCGATGTCCTGCCTTCTCCACAAAATCACTGTTTTTCAGAAGCTCAAACTGTTCCTCTGTCATATATCCAAAGGTTCCGTCCCCCTTGCTGCCTTTCTGCATCTGCATAGAAAGCTGGAGAGAAGACACCATACTGAAGGCCAGAGAGATAATTGAAGTAAACAAAAACGCAGTAAGAAAAACGGCCAGGACCGCAGCCAGATTGCGAACCTTGTTTTTCCTGAAATACTGTTTGGAAATCCGTTTTATAGTTTTTGTATTATTGTTGCCAAATAAAATATCGTTCATGCCGCCCTCCCCCTTCACTGTACGATCCTGCCATCCTCAATCCGAATAATGCGGTCTGCAAGCTGGGCAATCTCGTTATTATGTGTGATCATAACAAGAGTCTGATGAAATTTCTGACTGGTTGCTTTTAAAAGCCCCAGTACGTCGCTGCTTGTTTTGCTGTCCAGATTGCCTGTAGGCTCATCTGCCAGAACAATAGCAGGTTTTGACACCAAAGCCCGGGCAATGGCTACGCGCTGCTGCTGACCGCCGGAAAGATTGTTTGGCATATTATTGAGCTTATCCTCCAGGCCCAGCATCCTCACCACTTTATCCATAAACTTTTTGTCCACCTTGTTTCCATCCAGTTCCACAGGCAGAACAATATTTTCATAGACATTCAGCACCGGAACCAGATTATAATTCTGGAAAATAAAGCCTATTTTACGCCTGCGGAACATAGTCAGTTCTTCTTCTTTCAAAGTAGACAGATTCCGTCCATCCACCACTACCTTGCCAAAGGTCGGAAGATCCAATCCGCCGATCATATTCAAAAGCGTAGATTTACCGCTTCCAGAGGTTCCCACAATGGCAACAAATTCTCCCTTTTCTATTGATAAGGTTACGCCGTCCAGGGCTTTTGTAATATTGGGCTCTGCGCCATAGTATTTTTTTAGTCCAGTCATTTGCAAAATGCTCATAAAAAACACCTTCCCTTCTTTTTGATAAGCTTATTGTAACGGCTAAACCTCACCAAAATGTCACAGACTGCCTGATAATACAGCTTCAAATATCACAGATCTGTGACATTCGAATTTTCAGATCATTTATATTACCTGCGAAGCAAAAAAACAGAAAAAACTGAGCCCTTCCCAGGCTCAGATTCCACACGGATATAACCGCCCTGCAGAGTTACGATCTCACGAGCTA
>NZ_CALFLA010000012.1 GCF_937880195.1 uncultured Blautia sp. | reverse complement strand
TTGCGACAGCTAGATTAATTTACCACATATCTCAATGTCTGTCAACCTCTTTTTTGTTTTTATTTCATCTTTTTATTAACACATCATTTTCTCCCCCACGCTTCTGTCTTCCCTTTATATTATCTTAAAGAATTTACAGCTATCCTTTTTAATTAAAAACAAAGCGGAGCAAGTCTTCTCCGAATCCCCTAACACAATTCATCCCCGAGAAACCTGCTCCGCTCTTTTATTTACTTGTCTGAATGGTCTCCAAAATTATAACTGTTTCTTAATTCTTCATACCGTTCCTGCTTTATATCCTCTGCTTTTTGTTGGTTGCGCCACGACAAAATCTTTGTTGAAGCCCCCATAGCTGCCAGAAGTAACAAGCCTCCCGCCACCATCGCAGCCATCCATTTTGCTCCGCCTCTCAGCATAGAAGAAATAGACAAATCCTGAATCTCATTAATATTGACAATCTGCGCATATTTTTTCTTTTTGCAATAAGGACATGGGAGCTTTTTTGCATAATATGTAAATTGAGGCTTATGAACCGCAGCAATACCTGACATTTTTGTCCTGCTTATATACTTATATTTTGACACATAACTGGAATTAAATTCTTTTGCCGTTACATCATAAAGCCCTCCACAGCTTTCACATTTTGCATGGATGGCAACATTGCTTTCTGTAAATGCGGTTTTGCTGCTACGGTAAATCTGTATTGCGCAAAAAATAACCCAAGCCATCAAAAAAGTTCCCATCACTGCCAAAAGTATTGTCATAAACCTGCCTCACTCATTCCTGATTTTTTTCAGATACTCTTTTACCTCATAAAGAGAAGGCAATATACACTCTGACAGTATTTCCATTTCTTTGGTAGGCTCTGCCAGATCTGGAACCATTAAAGGATGCATCCCAGCGCTTTTTAAAGCCCTTATTCCATTATAAGAGTCCTCGATCCCATAACAATGTTCCGGTTTCACCAAGAGGCGTCTGCAGGTCTCCAGATAAATATCAGGAGCCGGTTTACTTCTTTTTACCATATCCCCACAGACAATCTCATCAAAATAAGATAAAAGTCCCCCTTCAGAAAGTTCCTTCCTGACAATCTCCTCCCTTGTAGAAGAAGCAAGACCTGTTTTTATTTTGAGACTGCGCAGATATTCCAGGAGTTCATGGATTCCCGGCTTTTTTTCCAGATTCCCCCCTGCTGCCTGCTGATGAAAAAGCTCTGCCATTTCTTTTTTATAGGTATCGTATGGAAAATCCTCCCCATAATGCTTTTTAAAAATATTTTTTGTGGCTTCATGATTGGTTCCCAGACATTCTCTGCACGTTTCTTCTATATCAGGTATCCCATATTTGCCAGCCACCTGTTTCCATGTCTTAAGCACCAGAGCCTCAGAATCAAAAATCACCCCGTCCATATCAAAGATTACTGCTTCCAGCATAGTTTCCCCCTCAATTCTTCATAATGTATTGAATCGCGTCCTGAATCCATTCCACATATACCAGATTCATTCCTGAAATCTTATTGACAGAGGACTGACACACCTTCGGAAGGATCACTGTAGTAAATCCAAGTTTTTTAGCTTCTGCAACCCTCTGGGCAGCCATACTGACCGCACGTACCTCACCGCTTAATCCAACCTCTCCAAAAGCCAGGACAGAATCTGGGATAATAATATCCTTGCAGCTTGATACTACTGCAAGAGAGATACCAAGATCAATGGCCGGCTCTGTCATTTTCATTCCTCCGGCAATATTCACATATGCATCGCAGGAGGCAAGGTGAATCCCCACCTTTTTTTCAAGAACAGCCATAAGGAGATTGACTCTGTTAAAATCTGTTCCTACCGCAGTTCTCCGCGGAATACCAAAATTACTCTGACAGACAAGGGCCTGAATTTCCACAAGAATGGGCCTTGTGCCCTCCATGGAGCATGCCACAATAGAACCAGAGGTTCCGTTTGGCTTTCCATTCAACATAAATTCTGAAGGATTTTTCACCTCCTCAAGGCCTGTGCTTCTCATTTCAAACACGCCGATCTCATTGGTAGATCCAAATCTATTCTTAACAGCCCGAAGGATCCTGTAGGAAGCATGACGGTCTCCTTCAAAATAAAGGACTGTATCTACCATATGCTCCAAAACCCTCGGCCCTGCCACATTTCCCTCTTTTGTTACATGACCCACTATAAAAATAGAAATCCCTGATCCCTTTGCAATCTGCATCAGAACATTGGTGGATTCCCTTACCTGAGAAACGCTTCCTGGAGCAGAACTGATATCCTCATGAAACATAGTCTGAATAGAGTCAATCACAACCATATCTGGTTTTTTACGCTGGATCACCTCTCTGATCGTCTCCAGATTCGTCTCACAAAAAATCTGAAGATTCCCATTAAACTCGCCAATTCTATTTGCCCTGAGACGGATTTGGCGAAGAGATTCTTCACCTGAAATATACAATACAGAATTTCCGGCAAGGGCAAGGTTTCTGCACACCTGTAAAAGAAGAGTGGATTTTCCGATTCCCGGATCTCCTCCCACAAGAACAAGAGACCCGGGAACGATACCGCCCCCGAGTACTCTGTCAAGCTCTCCTATTTTTGTCAAACGTCTCTCATCCTCAGAAAGCCTGATGTCCTTTAGTTTCACAGGCTCCAGTCTTTGCCCCGGTGCCATTGTCTGAGCTCCTGAGGTAGATGTTTTTTTTGCAGAAACTGTTTCTTCTACAAATGTATTCCAGGCTCTGCAGCCGGGACACTGTCCCATCCACTTCGAGGATTCATAGCCACATTCCTGACAAAAATATACGACTTTTTTATTTTTTAGCATTTCTCAATCTTCACCTGTGCTGCTCCTGCATCGCCAAGCTCTACGCTGAAAGAAAGCTTGCCGCCCAGGTTGGTTTTCATTGTTCCTGCATCTGCATTGTTAATGGAGATCGCATATTCTGTGTCTGCTTCCATCTCCACAGTAATCTGGGCGTCCTCTGCCCCCTCTACCTGAAAACTCATAGTAGAACCATCCTGTAAAAGCTGATAAACTGCAGTTCCCGGTACAGATTCATATACAAACATTCCATTGCGCTCCAGCTTGGTGATTTCATTAAACGTCTTTACTTTATATACATCTCCCTGATGCTGAAAATCAGATACCTTGGACTTCTGTGCCAGCTCATAATTGCCAAAGCTGATGCTTCCATTCTCCTCTGTACGAATCAGTTCTTTTACTACTGCCATGATCTTATGTCCTCCCTGAGATTATCTGTTGTATTCTCTTTTGATAGTCTTATTATAACATTTTCACATTTTTTTGAACAGTATCCTAACTAAGATTTAATATCTTTTTTAGAATTACGATTACTGTTTATTCCTGAGAAGCCGCTGTAAAACGAAGCTCCTTTTGGTGAAGCCCTACCCGCACAACGTCTCCCCGTCTGATATGTCCTTCCAGGATTTCTTCTGCCAGCTTATCCTCCAGTTTTGTCTGTATTGCCCTTCTTAAGGGTCTTGCCCCATATTTGCTGTCAAAACCTGCCTCAGCCAGGTAGTCTCTGGCAGAATCGCTGATCTTCAGACTAATCCCCAGTTGTTCCCTGCAGCGGGCTTCCAACTTTTTAAGAAGAAGTCCTACGATTTTGCGGATATTCTCTTTATTCAGCGTATGGAAGACCATGATTTCATCAATTCGATTCAAAAACTCCGGTTTGAACAAACGGCGAACCTCTTCCATTACATTTGATTTCATCCGTTCATAATCCTGTTTTTCATTATCTCCTGACAGGAATCCAAGTTTCTTAGGCTCAATAATAGCCTGGGCCCCGGCATTAGAAGTCATAATAATGATGGTCTGTTTAAAATCCACTTTGCGTCCATGAGCGTCTGTAATATGTCCGTCGTCCAGAACCTGGAGCAGGATATTAAAAACATCTGGATGGGCCTTCTCGATCTCATCAAAAAGGATCACGCTGTAAGGATTTCTACGCACCTTCTCACTAAGCTGTCCTCCCTCGTCATATCCCACATAGCCCGGAGGTGAACCGATCAGCTTGGACACACTGTGCTTTTCCATGTATTCTGACATATCTACCCGGATCATAGCCTGTTCATTTCCAAACACTGCTTCTGCAAGCGCTTTGGAAAGCTCTGTTTTTCCTACTCCAGTAGGTCCGAGAAACAGGAATGAACCGATGGGCCTTGCAGGATCCTTAAGCCCCACTCTTCCTCGTTTCACCGCCTGGGCCACTGCTTTGACCGCCTCTTCCTGGCCGATCACTCTCTTATGAAGAACCTTCTCCAGACGGGAAAGACGCCTGGATTCACTTTCTGTAAGACGCTGCACCGGAATCTTTGTCCAATCAGAAACAATATCCGCCACAGATGTTTCTGTTACGCATAGATTTTTTCGCCTGCTCCGGTTTTCTTCTCTTTTTTGAAGTTTGTCACGTTCTTCTTCCAGCGCTTTTTGTCTCTTCTGGATTTCTTTTGCTTTTTCCAGATCCGCTTCACGGATAGCCATTTCTTTCTGGTCAAGAAGATCTTTCAGTTCTTTCTCTATTCCTTCGTCCTTCGGCGCTGTTTTAAATGTCTGGAGACGCACTCTCGCAGAAGCCTCATCAATAATATCAATGGCCTTATCAGGTAGAAAACGGTCGTTGATATAACGTACAGACATCTGCACTGCCGCTTCAAGGGCATTATCCTCAATAGTTACTCCATGATGCTTTTCGTAGTAAGGACGGAGTCCCTTCAAAATCTCAAGAGCCTCCTCTTCCGAAGGTTCTTCTACAGTTATTGGCTGGAACCGTCGTTCCAGGGCTGCATCCTTTTCTATATATTTTCTGTATTCTTCCAGCGTAGTAGCGCCAATAAGCTGGATCTCCCCTCTGGAAAGAGACGGTTTCAAAATATTAGAAGCGTCCAGGGATCCCTCTGCTCCGCCTGCACCAATGATCGTATGAAGTTCATCAATAAAGAGAAGCACTCCCTGATCCTCTCTTACCTCATTTACCACATTCTTAATACGCTCTTCAAATTCGCCTCTGTATTTGCTTCCTGCAACCATTCCAGACAGATCCAGAACTACCACTCGTTTATCCTTTACAGAATCCGGCACCTGCCCGGAAACAATCTTCTGGGCAAGCCCCTCTACAATGGCAGTTTTCCCAACTCCCGGTTCTCCCACCAGGCAGGGATTGTTTTTGCTCCTGCGGCTTAAAATCTGGATCAGCCTGGTGATCTCTTTGTCTCTTCCAACCACAGGGTCCAGTTTTCCCTCGGCAGCCATAACCGTAAGATCGCGGCTGTACTGATCAAGAAAAGGTGTTCCTGTTCCGCCTTTTGCACGAAATGCTTTATTGCTCCTCAATTCCTCAGAAACAGCCTCCTCATCATATCCCATGGCATTTAACACTGCCGCATAAAGCTTCTGGATATTTACTCCCATGGTATAAAGAAGTCTGGTTCCCACAGAATCTGTCTCCTGAAGCATGGCAAGAAGAAGATGTTCCGTTCCTGCCATTTCCTCTGACTGAGTTCCGGCTTCTCTTTCTGCGCTTTCGATTAAACGAACCGCTCTTGGACTGTACTCCGGCACATCCTCCAGGACTACAACATCAGAAGGAGCGATCAGATTTCCAATAAGTTCAAGAAGCTTCTGGATATCCACCCCAAATTCCTCAAGAATCCTGCCTGCGGTCCCTTCCTTTTCCTTCAAAAGTCCCACCAGAATGTGTTCTGTGCCAATGTAAGTATGCTTACAGGACTGCGCCGTCAGCTTTGCAAGCTTCAGTGCGTTTACTGCCTGTCTGGTAAACTTTTTATGCATAAATTCCTCCTATATCTGTATGATACATAAGTTCCAGGTTAAACCAAAGGATATATAACCTGTCTACAGATCATACTCATCAAAAATCTCATCAATAAGCTGATGCACTTCCGATCTGGAAACCTTTTTGCAGAATCCCTTGGCAAGAGCCACCACCAGATTTTCCTTCAGCTCTTCCATAGCCTTCAGCTTATCCACGTCAATAGCGACTATAGCCCCTCTTCTTCTGTCTATAGACACAAACCCCTGCTGTTTCAAAAGGGTGTACGCTTTATTTACTGTATGCATGTTGATTCCTATGGTATCTGCCATCTGTCTCACAGAAGGAAGCGTATCTCCCTCCTGCAGCCTGGAAGTGGCGATCCCAAGGATGATCTGGTTCATCAGCTGAACATAAATGGCCTCATCACTGTTAAAATCTATCTCAATGACCATATTCAAGCCTCCTCATATTGTGTTACACATATACTAGCACATCTCACATATTTTGAAAACAGTTTTTTTCTTCTATCAGAAAAGGCAGCCATAACGGCTGCCTTTTCTGCATAATCATAATATTAAAAATCAACCTACAATCTTTGTAAGCTGCTCCTTATTAAGGATCAGATTAAATCCCATAGGGTTTATAACCATAGCCTCAGCTGACGGAATCATAATTTCCGAAAGCTTTGCAAAAGGAATTTTGGCAATGCGAAGCTTCTTGCCTCTGGCAAACTTTTCATACTCCATCACATCAGAAAAAACCGGCTGAAGGATTTTTCCATCTTTATTTTTCAGATAAGGAACATTCACCTTGGAAGGGTCTTCCTCACTGGCAGACATAGCGATCAAAAATTCAGATTTGCGGAGATTTGCGATCAGCTCCTCTTCCAGTTCCCGAATATTGCCATGCTCTTCTTTTTTTACCGGGCGGCGCAGTTCCTGCATAAAATAAATTCCTGATAACTGAAGGGTTTCGTTTATTAAAGGACGCTTTGCCGGTTCCATTTTACTGATATCTGGGCGGCGCACGATCTTTGTCAGATCAAGCTCAATTTCCTCTTTTCCATTGTTCCAGACCAGTGAATTTGCTCCTATGGAAAAAATCAGTCCGTACATTCTGGGAAAATCCTTTTTTTCATATTTCATTCCCATAAGCAGGATCTTCTCTTCCAGTTTTTCCTGACCGAATTTTTTCAGATCCTCTTCTTCAGCAAAAAACCACACCTGATCATTATATGTCTCTTCTGCGCAGGTCACATAAGGAAGCTTGGTAGCCTGAGAATATGCCACATATACATTCTCTCTGGCCTGAATTTCCTTCACTGCATCAACTACACTCATTCCCATTTTGTTATCCTTTCCATATCCGGCTTCAAGAAAAAGCCGGATCTCCTTTCTTAATTATGCCTCGTCAATAGCCTTGCCAATGTCATGACGCATATATTTGTTGGCAAACTGAATCCATTCTGTTGCCTCGTAGGCATTTTTTCTTGCTTCTTTCAGATCCTTTCCTTTGGCTGTGATTCCCACAACGCGGCCTCCGTTTGTGACAATACCGCCATCCTGGAATTTTGTTCCTGCATGGAAGCAATAATAACCATCCTTGTCCTTAAAATTCTCAAATCCAGTCATTGGAATGCCTTTTTCATATTTTACCGGATAGCCTTCGCTTGCAAGAACCACGCAGACTGCGGCATTTTCTTCAAATTCCAGTTCCATCTGATCCAGAGTTCCGTTTACACAAGCTTCCATCACATCTATAATGTCTGTTTTCATTCTCGGGAGAACCACCTGAGCTTCCGGATCTCCGAAACGCGCATTATATTCCAGAACCTTCGGTCCCTCTGCAGTAAGCATAAGACCAAAGAAAATAATTCCCTTAAAAGGACGCCCTTCACTGGCCATAGCGTCTACCGTAGGCTGATAAATATATTTTTGGCAGAATTCGTCCACTTCTTTTGTGTAGAAAGGACTTGGTGAAAAAGTGCCCATTCCGCCTGTATTAAGTCCCTGATCTCCATCCATAGCGCGCTTATGATCCTGGGCAGAGGTCATAGTGCGTATTGTCTTTCCGTCTACAAAAGAAAGCACAGAAACCTCACGACCTGTCATAAACTCTTCAATGACCATGGTATTTCCGGCAGTTCCAAATTTTTTGTCCTCCATGATCTCTTTTACGCCGGCTTCTGCCTGGGCAAGATCCTGACAGATCAGAACTCCCTTGCCAAGAGCAAGGCCGTCAGCCTTCAAAACGATAGGAAATTTTGCTTCTGTTCTAAGATACTCCAAAGCCTTTTCCGAATCGTCAAAATTCTCATATCCTGCTGTAGGAATCTTATATTTTTTCATAAGATCCTTTGAAAATGCCTTAGACCCTTCAAGAACAGCCGCATTTTTGCGAGGTCCGAACACCTTCAGCCCTCTTTTTTCAAATACGTCTACAACGCCGCCTACAAGAGGATCATCCATGCCGATAATAGTCAGGTCAATTTCCTTTTCTTCAGCAAAATCCGCCAGCTTATCAAACTCCATCGCTCCAATAGAAACACATTCTGCAAATTCCGCAATGCCTGCATTTCCCGGAGCGCAGTATATTTTATCTGCTTTTGGGCTCTTAGCAACGCTCCACGCAATAGCGTGTTCTCTTCCGCCGCTTCCAACGATCAATATCTTCATAGGTATTTCCTCCTTATCTGCTGATCCGTACCTTTCCGTCCACTACTTGCACCCTGTCGTTTGCGATCAGATCAATCGCTTCAGGAAGGATCTTCCACTCTGCTTCTTCCATAACACGGCGCTGAAGTATTTCTGGAGTATCTCCCTCCGCTACCTCAACCGCCTTCTGGAGAATGATGGGGCCTGTGTCTGTACCTGCATCCACAAAATGAACAGTTGCTCCTGTCACCTTTACGCCCCGATCCAAAACGCCTTCATGAACGCGAAGGCCATAAAAACCAGTTCCGCAAAAAGATGGAATCAAAGACGGATGAATATTAATGATCCGATTCGGATACGCTTCTACGATCATAGGCGGAACCGCCACCAAAAATCCTGCCAGAACAACCAGATCTACCTTATTTTTTTGAAGCTCGTCAAGAAGGGCTCTATGAAATTCTTCTCTGTTTTCAAAATTTTTAGGAGAAATACATACCGCAGGAATATCGTGATTCTTTGCTCTTTCCAAAGCATATGCTCCGGCATTATTACTGATCACCAAACCAACTTCTGCATTTTTTATTACCTGATGATCCACAGCGTCCAGAATTGCCTGAAGGTTTGTTCCTCCGCCAGATACAAGAACGCCCAGTTTTAACATAAATCTACTCCCTTTTCACCTGTTTCAATGCGGCCTACCACATATGGAGTATCTCCTGCTGCACGAATTGCTTCCATTGTCTTATCAACATCTTCCGGACGAACCGCAAGAATCATGCCAAGACCCATATTATAGGTGTTATACATCATTTTCTCTTCGATATCTCCCTCTTTTGCAAGAAGTTTGAAGATTGGAAGCACCGGATAGCTGTCTTTTTCTACAATTGCTCTTGTTCCCTCTTTCAGCATACGGGGAATATTCTCATAGAAACCGCCGCCTGTAATATGACTGCATGCATGAATACGTACGCCCGCTTCTTTAATACTCTTAAGAGCTTTTACGTAAATTCTGGTAGGAGCAAGAAGAGCCTCTCCTAAAGTAGTTCCCAGCTCTTCATAATATGTATCTAAAGATTCTCTTGTCATATCAAAAACTTTACGAACAAGAGAGAATCCGTTACTGTGTACGCCGGTGGAAGCCATGCCGATCAGCACGTCTCCCGCTTCCAGTTCCTCTCCTGTAAGAAGATCCTTCTTATCGATAATGCCTACGGCAAATCCTGCAAGATCATACTCATCCTCCTGCATAAGTCCCGGATGCTCTGCTGTCTCGCCGCCGATCAGAGCAGCTCCAGACTGTACGCAGCCTTCCGCAACTCCAGAAACGATCTCTGCGATCTTTTCTGGATAATTTTTGCCGCATGCGATATAATCCAGGAAAAACAGAGGTTCTGCTCCCGCACAGGCAATATCGTTCACACACATAGCTACTGCGTCAATACCAATGGTATCATGCTTATCCATAACCATAGCCAGCTTTACCTTTGTTCCGCATCCGTCTGTACCGGAAACAAGAGTTGGTTCTTCCATTCCCTTAAAAGTATCCAGAGAAAAGGCGCCGGAAAATCCTCCGATCCCTCCCAGGACCTCTGGTCTCATAGTTCTTTTGATATGCTTTTTCATAAGCTCTACTGACTGATAACCTGCTTCTATATCAACGCCTGCGTTCTTGTAATCCATAATATCCTCCCAGTATTTTATTTATGGTAACGGTTTATTCTTCCTGCTCTATTTTAATAATTTTTATAGCCTACTTCCTGAAGTCTTGCATCCTTTGCTTCTACCTGGCTTTTCAATTCCTGGCTGTATACTTTCAGTCTTTCCAGAAGTTCCTGATCAGAAGTTGCAAGAATCTTTGCTGCCAGAAGTCCGGCATTTGCGCCTCCGTTAATGGCAACTGTTGCAACTGGAATACCAGAGGGCATCTGCACGATAGAATAGAGAGAATCTCTGCCTCCCAGAGAGGTGGTATGCATCGGAATACCGATGACCGGCATAGGGAATATCGCTGCGCACATTCCCGGCAGATGAGCTGCCATTCCCGCGCCTGCAATAATTACCTTAAAACCTCTTTCTTCTGCGCTCTTTGCATATTCAAAAAATACATCCGGTTCTCTGTGTGCAGAAATGATCTTCATCTCATACTCCACTCCAAGCTGATCAAGAACTGCCGCCGCTTTGCTCATGATCGGCATATCTGAATCGCTTCCCATTACAATTCCAACTTTTTTCATTGGTAGGCCTCCTTTTTCGTTCTGTTTCAGGTTGATTCTACTAAGATTCTATTTTTGTGTCAACCTGTTTCCTGCAAAGAAATATTTTGGTATACTAACTGTTTTTGTATTATCAGGCAAAAGGATTATTCAGCTCCTCTGTTCCAGAAAGTACAAACCGTCCGTTTTCTATGATAGAATAGCTTTCTCCCTCTTCGTCAATAACAGCGATACTTCCCAGCTCGTCATAAGGGATCGTAATATCTGTATGACATCCATAATAAGCAAGGCTCACATTCTCTTTTCGAAGGCTGGAAATTTCATTGTCTCTGGCAATGATCTCCTTGCCGTCAGGATTGTACACAGGGATATCCTCCGCCCAACTGTAGCAGGTATCTCCCACAGCAAAATGCGGTCCCATTTTTTCTGCAATAAGGATCGGAAGTTTATCTGCGATTCCATATTTTTCCGCCGCCACATAAGCTGTTGTATTTGTTCCGATAGCAAATTCTCCCATGGGGATCTTTGCGTGATGATGAAGAATATGATCTTCTATATAAACTCTGTTTTCTTCTTCTGTGTCAAAATTACTGCAGGAGTAATCAATCACCTGTCCACAGTCAAACACCAGCTTAAGATCACGGAACTGCAGACCGTTCAGATATACTTTTTTTACATGAAGCACACCGCCTGTTCCAGCAAGAACAGGTGAAGTAAACACCTCCCCTACAGGAATGTTCACGTCTGCCACGCAGTTTTCAAAATTTGTCTGATTTTGGGGATCATCCAAAGTATGAAGGTGAATGATAAGATCTGTCTCATTGCCGTCTTTTCCTTTGATTTCCACCCACTGGCAGGTATCCAGCTCATCAATGATCGTCTGCTGGATCCTCTCATAAAGTTTATAATCCAGAGTATTGATCTTGACGATCTCTGCAAAAATTTCCTGGAATTTCTCTCCAATTTCAGGCACAGGATAGGCAATGATGGTAAAGCTTCTCTCATCGCCCTTAATATAACGATTAACGATCTGTCCTGATTCATTGTCCATTTCCACCTGAAGCTTTTGCTGCGCTTCGCTTAAGGCGTAAGCCTCCGGCTTTGACACTGGTGAAAAAGGCTCTTCTCCAAAAGTAATGATTCCTGCCGGGCCGCCGTGTACCCCTGCCAGTTCTTCATACTGATCATAAGCTGTCTGCATGGAGCGAAGCTTTCTCTTTACAAAGTCGCTGTCAAGAAACAGCGCGCAGTCCTGTCTGTGATCATATTCATACTGAGGATTAGCCACGCCTCCTGTAAATCCCACCCGGGACGCTCCCCGCTTATTTACTGCATGGGAAGCGTGACGGTAGATCACAGGCTCCAGTCCCATTTCCTTAAACTGAAGAATAGCAGAACGCACCATCCGCTCAAATCCAAGACTATAACGGATATTCACTGTTTTTTTCTTTGTGATATCCTTTCTCATATTAATAAATCCAATTCGATATCCTTCTGTATACGTACGTGCCATATGGTCGATTTTTTCCTGGGGAAGGCTGTTCAGAAACTGAGCCACTCCTGTTTCATTTTCTGACACATATTCTCCATACCAGTACAGATAACGAAGATCTGTAAGGTCAGAATCCATAATGATCCTTACTGCAAAGTCACGGGAAGGATCCACTCCCTCTGCAATTCTTTGTTCCACCATATCCTGGCAGTAATCATTAACATAGGATCTGAGAATATCCTCTGTTGTTTTTACAGAAGGCAGTTCCTTCTCATCAAAGGCAGAGTAAAGCTCCAGAAACAGTTCTGCGTCCACTGTATAATCCCACCATTTTTTTTCATAGGCATAAACAATAGAGCCTCTAAGTTCTGCATACAAAAAGCATAAAGGCTTTCCGTAATCTCCCAGTTTTTCTGCCGCATAGGAAGGATTTCCATAAGAAGCAGCATAATTTTCTTTAAATAGCTCCTCATAAAGAGCTGTATTTTCTTCTTTTAATTCCTGAAGGGAAAGGTTATTTTCCTTTCTTTCCAGAATTTCACCTGTTTTTTTCAGAAGTTCTGCCGCTCTTCGAAAGAAATCTCCAAATGGTTCTTTAATTTCCTGCTCTGTGCAGATTTCCGCGATCCGCTCCTTTGCCAAAGCAAATCTCTCCATCAGCAATTCATCCAACATACTGTCTCCTCTCAAAACATTTACCTCTGACTGCTCATTCATCGATCACATTTCCCAGATCAATGTGTTTGTCAATCAGCTCTTTCATATATTCCCAGATTTCACGGGATCCTTCCCCTGTATACTGGTTTCTTTTATAAATCTGGCTTTTTTTGACTCCATGCTCTGCCCAGCTTCTGCCGCCTGACGCATCATTCAGAAGAAGGGGCTGACAATTATCCAGCACATGGGCAAACCTGGCTTCCGGAGTCTGATATTCCTCAAATTCTTCCCATAATTCCCGGAACCATTTTTTCTGATCTTCCGGCAAAAGGCCAAAAATCCTGTCTGCGGCTTTTGATTCTCTTTCTGCCTTAGTTGCCGCCCCCACTTCATCATAAGCATAAGTATCCCCTGCGTCGATCTCCACCAGATCGTGGATCAAGACCATGGGAACCACTTTGGAAAGATCCACTTCTTCATTGGAATATTCCTTAAGGAGCACAGCCATAAGGGCCAGGTGCCAGGAATGCTCCGCATCATTTTCTTTTCGCCCTGCATCAGAGAGATATGTCTGACGCATAATATTTTTTACCTTGTCCACCTCAACGATGAACTCCATCTGCTGTCGTAACCGTTCCATTTTATACTCCCATCAAAAAAAAGCCCAGCCATCCAACCATAAGGATCCCATTCAAAATAGACCCTACCATACTGGTTCGATGCATACGCTTTTCTTCAGAAAAACTTGAAAGTCCCATTATAAATCCGTAAACGGAAAGCAAAGTGGCAAAAAGACAGATTCCCCCTACAACAAAACCATAGCTTCCGTCTAGCCCATATGCGGTCAGAACTGCCCCGACAAACAAAAGGACAGAAGAAACCGCCAGTCCCACTGACAGTTTCCCCTTTTTTGCTTCTTTTGTTTTTGCAAACGAGTATCTATATCTTTTCGCCATAATGTTTTCTCCTCAGATAATTACAAAATGCAAACAACAGGTATCCTGCCGCTGCTCCCGCCGTATTTAAAATCAGATCGTCCACATCAAAGCATCCAACCTTTGTTACAAGCTGTATTGTTTCCACACAAAGGCTTAAACAAAATCCAGACAACACGATCAGGAATCCGCTGCGCCATCTCCGGCCGATGACCGGCAGAATAAACCCAAAAGGAATGAATCCAATCACATTCCCAAAAATATTCATAAAAAAGGCAGACAGGCCTAACTGATTTCTGTAGGTCCAAAATCTCTGGATTTCTACAAAAGGTTTCAGATTATACCGATATATGCGCTCCACCTCTGCCATACGGCCGTACTCTTCTGCAAAAAACAGAAAATAGATAAGAAGCAGCACATACAGGATAAAAAGCACAACGCCCGTCTGCCGGATCCTGCGTTTCGTATGATCTCTCAACGCTGTCTGTTAAATCAGGATCTCTGATTTTCTTTTTAAAAGTCTTGCTCCGCTGACGATCATCAGAATGCCTGCCGCAATTCCTGTCACCAGGGTAACAATGCCTACTGCCAGACTGCAGGCCCCTGTTCTTGCCATTGTTTTGTATATCCTTTCATTCATGGCAAAACCTCCTATTTTACTCCGTACTGACGGTAATAATCATCAATGGCAGCTTTGATCGTATCGTCAATGATCACCTGTCCGTCGATCTCTTTGTTATAGAGATATTCTGTTACCTCTGCCATATCCACAATGGCAGCCGTATCAAATCCGTACAGATCCTTCACCTCGTCAAGAGCGCATTTCTCGCCGCCCTTTCCAATTTCCATGCGGTTCAAAGAAACCATAAGTCCTACAATGGTAACGTCTGCCGCTCCCTTTACCTTGGGAACGGTTTCCTCCATAGACTTGCCGGAAGTAGTAACATCCTCGATCATGATGACCCTGTCTCCGTCTTTTAAAGAGCTTCCTAAAAAGCTTCCCTTATCTGCGCCGTGATCCTTTTCTTCTTTACGGTCAGAGCAGTAACGTACTTCTTTTCCATAAAGCTCGCTGTATGCAATAGCAGTCACTACGCTTAAAGGAATCCCCTTATAGGCAGGTCCG
The DNA here is from genome assembly GCF_937880195.1 of uncultured Blautia sp. GTDB lineage: Bacteria > Bacillota > Clostridia > Lachnospirales > Lachnospiraceae > Blautia_A. The sequence goes on along the minus strand of NZ_CALFLA010000012.1, from coordinate 4,930 downwards.
AATAAAACGTCGAAATCATCGCCGTATTTATCGTGGATAGCCTTTGCATAATATTCTCCCAGCTTCTTTAACTGAGAACCAGTTACATATCCGCCGGCATTCATGAAAAACGGGGATTTTCTTCCGCTCTTTAATGTAAATTCACCAAATTTCAGAACCTTGCTGTCTACCATAAACTGAATAAATTCCTGCTTATACTGTTCCATATTCATTTAACCTCCGTATTTACGGGCAAGCCCTTTTCATTTTTCCAAGTTTATATCATTTTTATTCTATCATATTCTGTATTTTTTTTCAATCAATGGATTCTGTCAGCGCTTATCAGACGCTATGAGTGGCTTTTACAGAAACAGAAGAAACCTTTTTGTATTTTTTCATGACATAGAAATAATAAGGAATCAACGGGATCAGCGCAGCGATCCAGGCCGCCGGATCTGCAAGGCAGACTCCTGCAAAACTTGTTTTTCCTGCTACCAGCATCACAATGCCGGCTCTAGCCACTAACTCAAACACCCCTCCCAGCATGGGAACCAGTCCATATCCCATTCCCTGCAGAGCGTTTCGAAACAGAAAGATTGTACAAAGAAACGGATAGGCCCAAAACACGGTTTTGAAATATGTTACAGACACAGCCACAACCTCTGTTTCTGATGGACTGATAAAAAGGTGGGTAAAATATTTTCCAAAAAAGAACATCAGAGCCATCTCGATGGCACTCCAGATCAAAAGCATGATCCATGAATAACGGACGCCTTCCCGTACACGGTCCATCCGCCCTGCGCCTCGGTTCTGTCCCACATAGGTAGCAATGGTGGCTCCCATAGATACCGCAACCATGGTGATAATGTTCTGGATTTTTCCTGCTGCCGAAAATCCTGCCATATGGACAGCTCCATACACATTTACAGCTCCCTGAACGATAATGGTTCCGATTGCCGTAATGGAAAACTGCAGCGCCATAGGAATACCAAGTGCCATCAAACGTCCAAAGCTGCCTTTGCGAAGTTCAAAATTCTTTTTTTCCAAATGAAGAATCGGATATTTCTTAACAATATAAACAAGGCAGCATACTGCCGAAATTGCCTGAGCGATCACAGTGGCATAAGCGCAGCCTTCCACTCCCATTCCAAGGAATCTGATAAGCACAATGTCCAGAATCACATTGATCACAGCAGAAATGATCAGGAAATACAAAGGAGATTTGGAATCCCCCAATGCCCGAAGAAAGGCTGCAAGAGCATTATAGGCTGCTGTTACGATCAATCCTGCATAAATGATCCCCATATATGCCATAACGTCTCCCATCAGCTCTTCCGGCGAATTCATAAGGCGCAGGATCGGCTCGTTCAGCGCAAGAAGTCCCACAGTCATCACTGCTGTAAAACCAAACATCAGATAAACAGACATTGCCACATAATGACGCATATCATCATATTTTTTTGCACCAAACATCTGTGAAACAATAATAGCAAAACCGCTGCTCAATCCATTGAGCCATCCTGTCACAAAAAACATCAAAGATCCGGTACTTCCTATAGCCGCCAAAGCGTCTACGCCGATAAACTGTCCGGCTACAATAGAATCCGCAATATTATAAAACTGCTGAAATACATTTCCAAGAAACATAGGAATCATAAACTGAATGATCAGTTTTACCGGATTCCCTACTGTCATATCACTCGTCTTACTATTTTTCATAATCTCTCCCCTAAAAAAGGGTCCGCCGTAAATCTATCCGTCTCTGCGGATCTGTTTTACAGCAGCCCCTTGTTTCCAAATTGCAATTATTTCACTGCGCCGATCAGTTCCCTGATATCCTCCACTTTTTGTCTGCGCATAAAATCTTCAATTCCCTTAGCAACTTCCACAGTTGCATAAGGATTGAAAAAGTTGGCGGTTCCTACAGAAACTGCCGTAGCTCCTGCCATAAGGAATTCAAGAGCATCCTCGGCAGTGGCAATTCCACCCATTCCAATGATAGGAAGGTTCACTGCCTGAGCCACCTGGTATACCATACGTACAGCTATGGGTTTTACCGCTGGACCAGACATGCCTCCTGTCCTGTTTGCAAGAGCAAAAGTTCTGCGGTTAATATCTATCTTCATTCCTGTAAGGGTATTGATCAGAGACAGGACGTCTGCGCCGCCTGCTTCTGCAGCTCTGGCCATCTCTGTGATATCTGTCACATTTGGGCTCAGTTTCATAATAATAGGCTGTTTGGCATATTTTTTCACTTCTTTTGTGATTGCCTCCAGAGCCTTGGGATTCTGTCCAAAAGCAATTCCGCCCTCTTTTACGTTGGGGCAGGAAACATTGATCTCCAGAAGGTCTACAGGCTCGTCTCCAAGTCGTTCCACCACTTCACAGTAATCCTCTGCAGTTTTTCCGCAGACATTCACAATAATCTTGGTGTCGTATTTTTTGAGGAAAGGGATGTCCCTTTTACAAAAAACATCAATTCCCGGATTCTGAAGTCCAATGGCATTCAGCATACCGCTTGGAGTTTCCGCTACTCTGGGCGTTGGATTTCCCGGCCATGGTACGTTTGCAACTCCTTTTGTCACCACTGCTCCCAGCTTATTCAGATCTACGAACTCGCTGTACTCTTCACCGGATCCAAAAGTTCCTGAAGCTGTCATTACAGGGTTTTTAAGCTCTACTCCGGCAAGTGTCACGGATGTTTTTATCATAATTCCACCTCCGTACTAAGAAATACCGGGCCGTCTTTGCAGACCCGCTTGTTGTGTACGTGAGAATGGCTGTCAACCTCTTTGGATTTGCATACGCAGGCAAGGCAGGCGCCTACGCCGCAGGCCATTCTTTCCTCCATGGAAATCCAGCATGGTATGTTCTTTTCTTCCGCATACGTCTTGATGGCGCGAAGCATGGGGGTAGGGCCGCAGGCAAAGATCACGTCTGCCTCCAGAGCGTTTTCACGGATCGCATCCATAACATTTCCCTTTGTTCCTGCGCTTCCATCTTCAGTAGCTACAAACACATCTGCATATTTTTCAAATTCTTCATTTAAAAATAACTGGTCGCGGTAGCCCAAAACTGCTGTTTTCTGTGCATCCAGTTCCTTTGCTGTCTGGAGCATTGGCGGAATCCCGATTCCGCCTCCCATAAGGAATACCCGTTTGCCTTTGGCTTCTTCCAGCGGAAATCCATTTCCAAGAGGTCCCAGAACTTCAACCGGTACGCCTGCATGAAGCCTGGAAAAAGCCTCGGTTCCTGTGCCTTTTCCTGTGACACGGTAAACAAGACGGATCCTTCTTTTTTCTCTGTCTATTTCACAGATACTGATGGGACGAGGAAGCAGTTTGCTTCCATCTCTTGTATAAAGAGAAAGAAACTGTCCCGGCTTCGCAGCGTCTGCCATCTCGTCTGCCTGAAGCCACATGCTGTAAATATCTTTGCTGATTTCTTCCTGGCTCACGATTTTTAAGCTTTTCTTTGTTTTTTCACTCATGCGTTTCCTCCTGCGTCTGGATTAAGATCATTATTTACGGCCTTCAAGGGCTCCGCTGATATCCTGGATCATATCCTTCACTGCCTGTCTGGAAGCGTCTGCATAATTTGCCTCGCCAAAAGATGCGTATGCGTCCTGACGGTATGCGGCAATAATTCCACGAGAAGAATTTACAATAGCGCCAAGTCCGTCCTCATTAAAGAAATGTACAAGATCCTTGCCTTTTCCGCCCTGCGCGCCATAACCTGGCACAAGAATAAATGTTTTTGGCATCAGTTTACGAAGTACCTTGCCCATTTCCGGGTAAGTAGCTCCTACAACTGCTCCAACATAGCTGTAGGAATCGCCCATATGTTCCTCGCCCCACTGAGCAACCTTCTCGCCTACCAGTTCATAGAGAGGACGTCCGTCAACCATTTGATCCTGAAATTCCCCGCTGGATGGGTTAGAGGTCTTAACAAGAATAAAAAGACCTTTATTCTCTTCCTTACATACATCAACAAATGGTTTTACGCCATCTGTGCCAAAGTATGGATTCACTGTGGCAAAATCTTCGTCAAATCCTGCATATTTCTTGGAACCTACCTGCACATGTCCCAGATGGCCTACCGCATAGGCTGCAGATGTAGAGCCGATATCGCCTCTTTTAATGTCGCCGATCACTACCAGATCTTTTTCCCTGCAGTAATCTATGGTTCTCTTATATGCCATAAGTCCCGGAATGCCAAACTGTTCATACATTGCGATCTGCGGTTTTACTGCCGGGATCAGATCATGGACAGCGTCTACGATTCCCTTATTAAACTGCCAGATTGCTTCTGCCGCGCCCTCCAGAGTTTCGCCAAATTCTGCAAATGCCTTTTCCTGAATCTGGCTTGGAATGTAGTTCATCATTGGATCCAGTCCTACTACGATAGGTGCGTTTGTTTTTTTGATCTTATCTACGAGTTTATTGATCATAAAAATTTCCTCCTGAAATTATTTTTACAGATTTATCTTATATTATCATACACGAAATGCGTCATGAAATAAAGTGTTTTTTTAGGTTTCCCTTTTAATTCTCTTTTTTATAAACATTAATAATAATCTTGACAATTTAAAGTCTAAGCTATATAATCTAGTCACAATCTACATTATTAATATAAAATCACTAGTTTTTAGAGATTATATATTACATGATATAGTCTGTAAAATCTGGTGATTTTTTTCGTCAGATGGACATTTAACTTTTTATTTTTATGGAGGTAACATCATGAACAAGGGGACTGTAAAATGGTTCAACGCAGAAAAAGGCTATGGCTTCATCACAGGTGAGGATGGCGCAGACGTATTCGTTCACTTTTCTGCAATCAACGGCGAAGGATTCAAATCTCTTGACGAGGGACAGGCCGTAACTTATGATCTGACAGAAGGCGCTCGCGGAATGCAGGCAGCTAATGTTACAAAATTATAATAAGTTAT
>NZ_CALFLA010000011.1 GCF_937880195.1 uncultured Blautia sp. | reverse complement strand
CCTTTTTCTGTTTATTTTTTCAGAAGTGTTGTCATTTCACGAATAAAATCCGGCGTAGTTCCACAGCAGCCTCCTATGATCCCGGCTCCGTTTTCAACAAGAACCTTCATATGGGCTGCAAAATCCTGAGGGCTCATATTGTATACCGCGTTTCCGTGATCGTCGATCACTGGCATTCCTGCGTTGGGCTTGGCGATTACAGGAATGGAAACGGCTTCCCGGATGTTGCGGACAATGGAAACAAGCTGGTCAGGACCTACAGAGCAGTTGATGCCTACTGCAGAGGCTCCGGCGCTTTCCAGGGCAGCGGCCGCCTCTACTGCATTTCCACCGCTGAAAATACTTCCGTCTGCCTCTACAGTGACAGTACACATAACAGGAAGATCGCAGACAGAATTGGCGGCGTCCACAGCAGCCAGTGTTTCTTCAATATTGATCATGGTTTCCGCCACGATCAGGTCCACTCCTGCATTTTTCAGGATAAGGATCTGCTCTTTATACATTTCAAAAGCATCCTCATAAGTATAATCTCCGTCAGCGGTAAGAAACTGTCCTGAGGTAGTGATATCTCCTGCCACATAAGCCTTTGTTTGAGCAGCTTCTTTTGCATATCCTACAAGAGCGGTGTTGATCTCTTCCATTCGTTTTTCCAGGCCATGTTTTGTAAGATTGATTCTGTTTCCGCCAAAGGTAGGGGCGTAAATGATCTGGCTTCCGGCTTCCACATATGCTTTTTGAAGATCCTGGATAATATCTTTATGCTGGAGAACCCAAAGCTCGGTACAGATTCCTCTTGGCATTCCCTGGGCCATGAGATTAGAGCCGGTTGCTCCGTCAAGAAAAAGAAGCTTTTCTGTTAGTTTCTGAAATTCCTGTTTTTTCATAAAATAGCTGCCTCCTCTGATGTTTTATAAGCCATTATAGCATTTTCATTTTTCTATTGCCAGAAAAACATAGAAAAACGTTCTGACTGGAAATTTGGGAAATACAATATAATAAAGCTTTTTTTGCAGAAAGACAAAAAAGGAGGCGGAGAAGCGCTATGAATTTATTTGATTTTACCTATTGCGGCAATTATAACCGGCACATTCGGAATCTTTCCAGAATCGTGCCGGAAAAATGGAGCTTTGACGGAACGGATGATAATGGAATACTGAAAGGATATCTGGAGCATACCTTCCAGCGGGTATATGAGGAGGGGAAGGTATTGGAAACAGAAGAGTATGCAATCTTTAATACAGGACTTTTTAATGATTATTATCAGCCGGTGTATGGATTTTTTGTACAAAACCTTGTTCCAGATCGTCAGAAATGGTTTTTGGAAGGTTTTTATACAGAATACTATTTATTAAAATCAGGAATTACCAGTCTTCCGGGGCGGGCGGAATATGTGGAAAATCCCGCTGATCTTGTGTTTGATACCAGTCTTGATATTGTGCCTCAGTATGAACATATTTTTGGAGAGGAAGAAAATTCCCAGAGACTTCCAGAAAATGTCAGGACAAGCAGAATGCGGGTACAGCTTTTTGACGGAGCGCTCCGCCAGACCCGTCATATGCTGGAAGCCGATTACCGGACTGCGGTTCCACAGTATTATAATCATGGAATACAGCTTTTGATCCCTGTCTGTCTCCAGTCTCCGGGAAAGGCAGATCTGGCTCTGGCATGTGTCAAAACGGCAGATGGCAAAAAGTATTTGGGAAGAACGTGTCTGACCTTAAAGATGGCATATCATAACGCCCGGCTTCTGGCAAAGTTGGAAAGCGGATGGCTTCATCCATGAAAAATTTCAGGAATTTTGTTGTTTGATATTTCTGTTTTTTTTAAAATTCATGTAAAATATGTAGAAATCTATTGAAATCCCTCTGCTTTTGTGATATACAGGAAGAGAAACCCTGTGCATCTGCAGAGGGATTTTTTTG
>NZ_CALFLA010000010.1 GCF_937880195.1 uncultured Blautia sp. | reverse complement strand
ACTCTATCATAGTCCTGTTGTCAAGAGTGTGCAGTATTTTTTTGGAGTGCTATAACTAACATATGGATATGATCGGGCATAAGATGCCCTTCAATAATTTCCACACCTTTGTAAGAGCACAACTGTTTTATAATATCCCTAATATCAGCTTTGTATTGATTATAAATTATTTTTCGTCTATACTTTGGAGTGAAAACAATGTGATATTTACACATCCATTTTGTGTGTGATAAATCATTGGTTTTCTTTGCCATAAAATCACCTTTCCTTTCTTAATAGTGGCTGGACACCTCTATTATAACGCGGAAAGGTGATTTTTGCGTATAACGATGGCCACCACCCGCAAAGCAGGTGGATTATAGTTCAAAACACCTACACGATGCGTAGATGTTTTGAACAGGCTAAAGCCGTATAAAAAACACTGCCCTTTCCGGTTCTTTACCGGAAAAGACAGTGTTTTATAATTGTCAGACAGAATTATCTACCGAACTGCATGTCGTTGTTTCCAGACTCTGTCTCCCACATCTCAAGCATGTTGATCGGGTCGTTGTAGTCTGCAAGCCATCCCTCACGGCAGAAGTCGAATTTACCCTGTTTTCTCTCGTCAAGGAATACAGACCACTCGCGAGTCTCAACAGTTACGTTGATACCGATTGCTGCAAAATCCTGCTGGATGGACTCGCCGATCTTAACATTTCCTTCGGAATCGTTTGTCAGGTAAGTCATGTTGATCGGAGTATCTGCAGAAAGCATTCCGCTTTCGTCGAACTGATATCCAGCGCCTTCAAGAAGTTTTCTAGCTTCTTCCAGGTTTGCCTCATAAGCCTCTGGGCTTGGATCAAAGTATCCAACTACATCTTCCATCGGATATGTGTAAGCATCATCGTTTACACGGAACTCGCCGCCGTTGCCGTCAGCCATTCCTGTAGGAATGAATGTGTTTGCGATTTCCTGATCAGCCTGTGCGATTGTGTCAACGATGTACTGACGGTCAATGAGAAGTGTCATAGCTTTTCTCATATCAGCAGCCTGCTGTACAGTTTTGCCTGCAAACAGCTCGCTGTTTACGTTGAATCCTGCATAGTAGGTTCCCAGTGTAGGAACATTGTGATACTCTTCTTTTGTTTTTGCTGTTTCCATCATATCTGTTGCGATTGTATCGATGAACTGAAGGGAGCCATCCTCAAATGCGTTCCAGATTGCTGTATCGTCAGAGCTTAACATGAACTGAACTTTTTCCAGAGATACTTCGTCTGCTCTGAAGTAGTTCGGGTTTTTCTCATAAGTCATGGACTCATTGTGTTTCCACTCTGTACATGTCATCGGACCGGAAGTAACGAAACCGGACTCTACGCACCATGCGCCAGGATTCTCTGCAGCGCCTTCTGCAGACTCTACGTTCTGCTGCGGTACTGGATAGAATGCCGGGAATGCACACAGGTCAAGGAAGTATGCACAAGGAGCGTTCAGGTTAACTGTAAATGTTTTGCCATCCTCGGAAGCTTCTATATCAAGAGTTCCATCCTCTTTAGTTGCAATAGCACTTGCAAGATATGCATAGTCAGCACCTGTTTCCGGATTTGCAAGACGATTCCAGCTGTATGCTACGTCTTCTGCATTCAGCTCTTCACCGTCAGACCATTTTAAACCATCTCTTAAAGTAAAGGTATAAGTCTTTCCGTCTTCACTCATTTCATAGCTTTCTGCAAGCTCAGGAACTAGCTGTCCCTCTGCATCATAGGAATACAGTCCAGAGAAAGCAAGGATTGCAAGGCATGCGCCGTCTACACTAGAGTTCAGAGCCGGGTCAAGTTTGTTTGGCTCAGAAGCCACCTGGAGGCTTAAGCTGTTGTCCGGAGTTTTTGCATATCCGAAATACTTAAAGCCGAACAGGTTGCAGTAAATATTCTCTACATCTGTTTTCTGCATGTACACATCGTTGTAGTAGTACAGCGGAACTACTGCCCATGTGTTCATCAGCTCGTCCTCTGCCTCATGCATCAGAGCTTCACGCTTAACCAGATCTGTCTCTGTTCTGATCTCAGCAATACGCGCGTTATAAGCCTCCCATGCCGGAGCTGCTTCGCTGGACGGACCATGCTCCTCAGAAGCGAATACAGTTGCTCCCCCTACGGTGGTCACTGCCATGGCTGTTGCAAGAGCCATTGCTGCAAGTTTCTTCTTCATAAAAAATTCCTCCTGTCTGGATTTTTTTAACAGTTTTCACTGTCTTTTATACAAACACCCCACAGATACTGCACGGTAATTGTATTCCTGATCATATGGCTTTATGCCATATCTGGTGATCTGACTGCTTATTTATTAAAGCATGCTACCATATGTCCGTTGCCTCTGTCTGTCAGTGTCGGACATTCTTTCGCGCATCTCTCTGTAGCATACTTGCAGCGTGTACGGAAAGCACAGCCGGTAGGCATGTTCAGAGGACTTGGCACATCTCCCTCAAGAATAATACGCTGGCGTTCTTTTGCCATTTTCGGATCCGGGTATGGAACCGCACTTAAAAGAGACTGTGTATATGGATGGATCGGAGACGCATTTAAATCATCTGCATCTGCAATCTCTACAATACGTCCAAGGTACATAACTGCAATACGGTCTGAAATATGGTGAACAACCAAAAGATCATGGGCAATAAAGAGATAAGCCACTCCCAGCTTCTCCTGAAGTTCTTCAAACATATTAATAACCTGTGCCTGAATTGAAACGTCCAGAGCACTAACTGCCTCGTCACATACGATAAACCTAGGTTTTGTTGCCAGGGCTCTGGCAATGCCGATACGCTGACGCTGACCGCCGCTGAACTCATGAGCATATCGGGTAGCATGCTCTGCATTCAGTCCTACCAGCTCCATCAGCTCCAGGATGCGGTCACGGCGCTCACCTTTTCCAGAGTACAGCTTATGTACGTCCAGAGGCTCTCCGATAATATCCTCTACTGTCATTCTAGGATTCAGAGAAGAATAAGGATCCTGGAATACCATCTGCATTTCTTTACGCATATGGCCGATGCTGTTTTTGTCAACTCTCTGACCGTCAAAGAATACGTCTCCAGAAGTAGGAGTGTACAGTCTTAAAAGAGAACGGCCAACTGTTGTTTTACCGCATCCAGATTCTCCAACCAGTCCCAGTGTCTCGCCCGGTTTAATATTGAAAGAAACACCATCTACTGCCTTCAGAGGAGTTGTTTTCATAAAACCGGTTTTTATAGGAAAATACTGTTTCAGGTTATTAACCTCAACCAGATATTCACTTTTTTTCTTCATTTCACTCATTGCTCTTTCCCTCCTGCTGTGCCTCCATCTGCTTCTTTACATTCATCCAGCAGGAAGCAAAATGTCCGTCAGGCATCTGCATTTCCGGCGGAATCTCCTCGATACAGATTTTCATGGCATTTTCGCACCGTGGGCAGAATGCACACCCCTTAGGCATGTTCAGAAGGTTGATCGGTGTTCCCGGAATCGGAATCAGCTTCTCGCCCATACGGTCTACACTTGGAATAGACTGCAGAAGTCCTTTTGTATATTCATGAGCCGGGCGATAGAAGATGTCTTCTGCTGTACCTCTCTCGCAGACACGACCACCGTACATTACAATAATTTCATCGCACATATCTGCGATAACTCCAAGGTCATGTGTTACCATGATAATGGCCATTCCCAGTTTCTTCTGAAGGCTCTGCATCAGCTCAAGAATCTGTGCCTGAATGGTAACGTCAAGAGCTGTTGTAGGCTCATCTGCAATCAGAATATCCGGCTCGCATGCAAGAGCCATTGCAATCATAACACGCTGACGCATACCGCCTGACAGCTCGTAAGGATACTGTTTCACTCGTTTTTCCGGCTCATTAACACCTACAAGGGTCAACATCTCCACAGCGCGGTCCATGGCTTCTTTGCCCTTTCGCTCTGTATGAAGTTCAATAGCCTCTTTTAACTGATTTCCGATAGTAAACACCGGATTCAGACTGGTCATAGGATCCTGGAAAATAATAGAACAGCATTTTCCACGGAATTCCCGCATCTTTTTTTCTGTAAATTGGGTAATATCTTCTCCTTTATAAAGAACCTGACCTTTTTTGATGCTTCCGTTCTTTTCAAGGATCTGCATAATGGAATATGCCGTAACACTTTTACCGGAACCGGACTCTCCAACAATACCAAGGATCTTGCCTCGGTCCAGATTGAAGGAAACGCCGTTTACCGCCATAACCTCTCCCCTGTCTGTACGGAAAGAGGTATTTAAGTCAACAACTGAAAGTATATTTTCGCTCATCTTATTCCCTCCTCAGTTTCGGGTCAAAGGCATCACGGAGGCCGTCGCCCAGTAAGTTAAATGCAAGTGTGATCAGACAGATCATAATTGCAGGGAAGATCAGCTTATAAGGATAAGCAGTCAATCCTGCACGTCCTGCATTTGCCAGAGAACCAAGAGAAGGCATTGGCGCCTGTACGCCAAGACCGATGAAACTTAAGAAGCTCTCTGTAAAGATTGCAGACGGAATCTGAAGAGCTCCGGCTACAATGATAACGCTGATACAGTTAGGAAGGATATGTCTGCGAATGATACGTCCTGATTTTGCGCCGCTGATCTTTGCAGCCAGCACATATTCATTCTGCTTAATAGTCAAGATCTGTCCGCGGACCATACGAGCCATACCTGTCCAGTAAAGAAGTCCGAATACGATAAACAGAGAAATCATATTTGGTCCCAGCTTCTGCAGGAAGGGGATAGCGTCTACCTTCAGCGTCTCACGAAGTACAACGGAAAGCAGGATTACCATCAGCATATCGGGAAGAGAATAAATGATGTCCACAATACGCATCATGATAAGGTCTACCTTACCTCCGAAATAACCGGAAATACTTCCGTACAAAACTCCGATGATCAGGACAATGATGCTGGCAAAAAGACCTACTGCCAAAGATACTCTTGTTCCGTAAACAACACGGACAAAGTAATCACGTCCCATCTCATCTGTTCCCATAATATGAGGGAATACCTTACCGCCTTCTTCTATGTATTTCTGCTCCAGATCAGAATACTCAAAAGGAGCCATGTTGGAAGCTGTTTTGTCTCTTCTTCCATTCACAGTAATGATCTGAGAATAAGAATAAGGTACTACATGCGGCACTGCAATGATCATTACAATAATCAAAAGCAGAACTACAATACTTCCCATAGCCAGAGGATTTCTTCTCAGTTTGCGCAGTCCGTCTTTCAGAAAAGAGGTGGACTCACTCATAACCTCCTGCTGCTTCTTCTCTTCATCAGTTGCTTTTTCAAATTTTTTCAAATCAATCTGGAAGCTCAATGGCGACTTCTTCGGCATCTCGTCCAGATTCTTGCTGGTGTTATCCACGTAGTTACCTCCTTAATCCAGTTTAATTCTTGGGTCGATCACTTTGTATACAATGTCTGTGATCAGGTTCATAGTTACCATAAGAACCGCCAGGAAAATTGTTGTTCCCATGATCAGAGGATAATCTCTGTTTGTAATGGCGTCAACGAATTTTGCACCCAGGCCGCCGATGGTAAAGATTCTTTCTACAACAAGGCTTCCTGTAAGAATGGATGCTGTCATTGGTCCTACATAGGTAACAACTGGAATAAGAGCATTTCTTAATGTATGTTTAAAGATCGTCTTAATCTGGGAAACACCCTTTGCTCTTGCTGTACGCACATAATCCTGTCCCAGAACGTCCAGCATACTGCTCTTTGTCAGACGGGTAATATATGCCATCGGATATGCTGCCAGCGCAATTACCGGAAGCAGATAATTCTGGTTATTTGGACTCCATACCGGAACCCATTTCAGAGTAACGCAGAACACCAATAGCAGCAGCGACGCAAACACGAAACTGGGAAGCGACGTAAACAAGGTTGAAAAGAAAATGATCAGTCGGTCAGGCAGATGGTTTCTTGTAAGAGCTGCAAGACTTCCGAAGATCAGTCCCAGAACCAGCGCTGTCAGGATGGCCATACCGCCAAGTTTGGCAGAGATCTTAAAGGACTCAAAAATAGTAGTCTTGATATCACGGCCTGTTTTTGCAGAAACACCGAAATCTCCGTGAGCAAGATTCTTCATATAAAGAACAAACTGCTCAGAAACCGGTTTATCCAGATTAAATCTCTTCTCCAGGGCTTCTCTTACTTCCGGAGAAAGTGCTTTCTCACCGTCAAAGGGTCCGCCCGGAATGGCGTTCATGGCAAAAAATGTAATGCCGCATACAATAAAAACGGTGACAATAGCGAGAAGAACTCGCTTTGTAACGTATTTTCCCACGTAAATACACTCCTTTTTTTCTTTTTTTCTGACAATATTTAAGGGTCTTTATTGTTTTTCTAATTTTCGGAACTGTATATTAAATAGCATGTTCATTTCGTCTTTTTATCACTTTAGAGTAAACAACTGTCTCTGAACAGCGGACATTTAAAGTAAAAAAAATAGAACTTCTTCAGGTTCCTTCCTGCCCTTTATTGCATTTACACATTATATCCGATTTTACAGGATTATTCAACCTCTTTTTTCATTAGAATGAAAAATCCTGCAAAAATCGTCATAAATCCACATCCATATCTATACATATTTACCAAATAGTGTCTCTGCTTCCTGTTTTCTTTTTTGTTTGTCGTATCAAACAGAGAAGGCATATTTCATTTTTTCTTCTTTATTCTGCCTTTTTTACAAAGCTGATGGCTACGCAGGAGGGGCCCACATGGGTTCCGATGATTCCGCCTACAGGATACAGACAGTATTTTTGTATTCCGTATTTCTTTACAGTATCTTCCATGAATTTTTCGCTGAGGGCTTTATCTGAGGTATATCCAAAGTAAACCGGTTCAGAAAGATCCACTTCATAGGATTCAAATTCATCCCACAGGTATTTCATTCCTCCGTTTCTTCCTCTTGCTTTTCCAAGCATGGTAAGGGTCTTGTCCCTAAGCTCGATCACAGGTTTGATATGAAGAAGATTGCCTACAACAGCAAGAGCAGCAGGGATTCTTCCGCCCTTTTTGAGATAGGTAAGTGTGTCAAGCATTCCGCATACTGTCACCCGCTTTTTCAGATCGTTTATGACATTTTCAATTTCAGCAATGCTTTTTCCGCTGTCTCTCATTTCTACTGCTTTCTGAACAAGAAAACGCTGGGTGATAATGGCCTGTTCTGAGTCGATCACTGTGATCTTATCATATTCGCTGGTCTGCTTTGCCACGTTAGCCGCATTGATAGTTCCGCTTAAACCGCTGGACAGGGTAATAACAAGAACCTCTTCATCCTTCTCCTTAGCCTCTTCAAAATATTTCAGGTATTCCTCCGGCGATGGCTGGCTGGTAACAGGAAGCTCTTTTTCCTCTGCCAGCTTTACAAAGAAGCGGTCAAAATCTTCTTCTGTTTCCATTGGAAAATCTCCGTCAGAAAATCTGGTTTTCAGCCAGACAATGCGGATACCCATCTCCTCCGCTTCTTTTGCCGTAATATCAGAAGCGGAATCTGTAATGATCATCATAAAAAATTACCTCCTGCAGCGGATTCACAAGCTCCGCCGATTTCTCTAAAATCTGCGCTGTCTATAGGACAGTGGAACATACTATACCACATTCAAAAAAAAATGCAACACATGTATTTATAAAGAATTTATAAACAAAAAAACACGGAACAGCCACATAAAATGACTGAACCGTGTCTGATCATATTTGTTTATTTGAAATATTCCACACCGGATTCAAAGATCTTGATATCCTGCTCGCCGTAAATATTAACAGCCACACCATTGTCGCGGCGCTCGCTGTGAGCCATCTTACCAAGAACACGTCCGTCTGGACTTGTGATACCCTCGATGTTAAGGTAAGAACCGTTTACGTTCCACTCTTCGCTGTTATCAAGCTCTCCGTCTGCTGTTACATACTGAGTAGCGATCTGTCCGTTAGCCATCAGCTTTGCAAGCCACTCATTATTTGCAACAAAACGTCCCTCTCCATGAGAAGCCGGGTTGCAGTAAACACCGCCAAGGCTTGCCTTCTGAAGCCATGGTGACTTGTTGCTTACTACTCTCGTATAAACCATCTTGGAAATATGACGTCCGATGGTGTTATATGTCAGTGTAGGAGAATCCTCCTTCTGTCCGCAGATCTCGCCGTATGGAACAAGTCCCAGTTTGATAAGGGCCTGGAAACCATTACAGATACCAAGAGCAAGACCGTCTCTCTCATTAAGAAGCTTCATTACTGCTTCTTTGATCTTTGCATTCTGGAACGCAGTAGCAAAGAACTTAGCAGATCCGTCCGGCTCATCACCTGCTGAGAAACCGCCTGGGAACATGATCATTTGTGCCTGGCTAATGGATTTTTCAAAGATTTCCACAGAATCATGGATATCTGCAGCTGTCAGGTTCTTAAATACCTTAACGTCCACCTCTGCGCCTGCACGTTCAAAAGCCCGCGTACTGTCGTACTCGCAGTTTGTTCCAGGGAATACAGGGATAAATACACGAGGTTTTGCGATCTTATGGTTGCAGATATATACATGGTTTGTATGGAAAAGGCCGTTTTCATCCACCTCTCCATCTACAGAATCATTTTTGCCTGCAAAAAATGCTGCTGCCCCATTATTTTCGCCGGAATCTGTCTTAAATACTTTTTCCAGGGTTCCCTTCCATGCGTTTTCTGCTTCTTCCAAGGTGATCTCTGTGCTGCTGTAGGAGAACTTGCCGTCATCTGTAACTTCACCGATCACAGTGTATGTAATAGAAAGCTGTCCAACCTTCTCTGCTGGAACCTCAAGTACCAGATCTCCAAAGCCCGGTGCAAAGAAGTCTCTCGGATCAAGGTTATGCTCGATCTTAAGTCCCATTCCATTTCCAAATGCCATCTTGGAAACTGCTGCTACAAGACCATGACGGTCAAGAGCATATGCGGAAAGAACACGTCCTTCCTTCATATCATTATGCAGTTTTTCGTACTGATCCATAATTCCTGCATAATCAGGAAGCTGATAGCCATCCTTTGGAGCGCGAAGCCATACCAGCTTGCTTCCTGCTTTTTTAAGCTCTGGAGTTACTACGTCCTGAAGCTTACCTGTATCAACGGCAAAAGATACCAGTGTCGGCGGTACGTCAATATCATTAAATGTACCGGACATACTGTCCTTTCCTCCGATAGACGGAAGGCCAAAGCCAAGCTGTGCCGCATATGCGCCAAGAAGAGCTGCAAAAGGCTGGCTCCAACGCTTCGGATCCTCTGTCATACGACGGAAGTATTCCTGGAAAGTAAAGCGGATCTTCTTATAGTCTCCGCCTGTAGCCACGATTCTTGCCACAGATTCTGTAACTGCATAAGCAGCTCCATGGTACGGGCTCCAGGAAGAAAGATATGGATCAAAGCCGTAGCTCATCATAGTCACTGTATTTGTGTTTCCATTCTGAACAGGAACCTTGGCAACCATTGCCTGTGTTTCTGTCATCTGGTATTTACCGCCGTGAGGCATAAGAACGCTTCCTGCTCCAATGGAACCGTCAAACATTTCCACAAGTCCCTTCTGAGAGCATACATTCAGATCTGCAAGTGTTTCCAGCCATTTTGCCTTTACGTCCGGTACGTCTTCCCGCTCTGTGAGAATACAGCCTTCTTTGTTTGGAATTTCCACCTCAACCGTTGTTTCCTGATGGGCTCCGTTTGTATCAAGGAAAGCACGTGAAATATTTACGATTTCTTTGTCTCTCCATGTAAGGACAAGTCTCGGCTCCTCTGTTACAACAGCAACCGGAACTGCCTCCAGGTTTTCTTCATTGGCAAATCCAAGGAACTTATCTACGTCCTTAGGATCTACAACAACTGCCATACGTTCCTGAGACTCAGAAATAGCGATTTCTGTTCCGTCAAGACCTGCATATTTCTTCGGAACCTTGTCCAGATTAATGCGAAGTCCTGCTGCCAGCTCGCCGATAGCTACAGACACGCCGCCTGCTCCAAAGTCGTTGCACTTCTTGATAATGCAGCTTACTTCTTCTCTGCGGAACATACGCTGGATCTTACGCTCTGTAGGAGCATTTCCCTTCTGCACCTCTGCGCCGCACACTTCAATAGAAGCTTCTGTATGTACCTTGGAAGAACCGGTAGCGCCGCCGATACCGTCGCGTCCGGTACGTCCGCCCAGAAGGATGATGATATCGCCTGGATCAGAATTTTCACGGATTACCGCGCGTCTTGGAGCTGCGCCTAAAACTGCGCCGATCTCCATACGTTTTGCAACATAGTCAGGATGATAGATTTCTTTTACATAGCCTGTTGCCAGACCGATCTGGTTTCCATAGGAGCTGTAGCCATGAGCCGCTCCTCTTACCAGCTTCTTCTGCGGAAGTTTGCCCTTCAGTGTATCTTTTACAGAAACGGTAGGATCTGCCGCTCCTGTAACACGCATTGCCTGATATACATAAGTTCTTCCTGAAAGCGGGTCACGGATTGCTCCGCCAAGGCAGGTAGCTGCGCCGCCAAAAGGTTCGATCTCTGTAGGATGGTTATGGGTCTCATTTTTGAAGTTAATGAGCCATTCCTCTTCTTTACCGTCTACATCAACCGGAACTACAATACTGCAGGCATTGATCTCATCAGATTCTTCCTGATCCTGAAGCTTGCCTTCGGATTTCAGTTTTTTCATTGCCATAAGAGCAAGATCCATCAGGCAGACAAATTTATCGTCTCTGTCCTTATAAAGAACTGCTCTGTCACCAAGATACTGCTGGTATGTCTTCTCAATAGGCTCTTTGTAGTCGCCTTCACCGAACTTCACCTCTGTAAGCTCTGTAGAGAAGGTAGTATGGCGGCAGTGATCAGACCAGTAAGTATCCAGTACGCGGATCTCTGTCATGGACGGATTTCTCTTTTCTTCTTCCAGGAAATATTTCTGGATATGCTGGAAATCCTTAAATGTCATAGCAAGATTCAAGGAACTGTAAAGCTCCAAAAGCTCTGCCTCGCTCATATCCTTAAATCCGTCAAAAATCTTTACATCCTCCGGTTCCGGGAATACTGTCACAAGAGTTTCCGGTTTCTGAGCCCCTGTTTCACGGGAATCTACCGGGTTGATGCAGTGGTGCTTCACTGCCTCAAGCTCTTCGTCTGTGATCTTGCCTTCGATTACATAGGTTGTTGCGGAACGGATGATCGGCTGTGCGTTCTCGTCAAGGAACTGTACGCACTGTACTGCGGAATCCGCTCTCTGGTCAAACTGTCCCGGCAGATACTCTACTGAAAATACTCTGGCGTCCGCGCCAGTTTCAAAGCTTTCCTTATAGAGATCATCCACCGGAGGCTCTGCAAATACTGTCCTGCAGGCTTTTTCAAATACCTCATCAGAAATATTCTCCACGTCGTAACGGATCAGCACTCTTACGCTGGTAACAGATTTGATTCCCAGATAACTGCTGATTTCATGCTTCAGTTCTTTTGCCTGAACTGCAAAGGCAGGTTTCTTTTCTACATAAACACGTCTTACGTTGCTCATGTGAGACTCCTTTCTCGATCCGGCCAACAGGCCATAGTATTTTGAGCTTATTTTATATTCATTACTTATCTCGTTTTCAGGCAGGCATATGGCCGTCTGCTTCTTCGAGATAAGTATTGACTACCTGATGAAATTCGCCTTTATCCGCATACTCTGCAAAAGAGGCTTCGATAGGCATTTTGCCCAGAACCGGAACTCCCAGTTCTGCTGCGATCTCGTCAATATGACTTTCGCCAAAGACCTTGATCTCCTTACCGCAGTCCGGGCATTTCACATAGCTGTAGTTTTCTACAATGCCAAGTACAGGAATGTTCATCATTTCTGCCATATTGAAGGCTTTTTTGACGATCATCTTTACAAGATCCTGAGGAGAACTTACGATTACAATACCGTCAACCGGAAGAGACTGGAATACAGTCAGAGGAACGTCCCCTGTTCCCGGAGGCATATCTACAAAAAGATAATCAATGTCGCCCCAGATCACATCTGTCCAGAACTGCTTTACCATATTGGCAAGGATCGGTCCTCTCCAGATAACAGGGGTCTCTTCTGTAGGAAGAAGAAGGTTTACGGAAATAACCTTGATTCCGTTTGCAGTTTCCATTGGAAGGATTCCGCTCTCATCTCCCTGTGCAGCACCCTTAAGACCATACATCTTAGGAATGGACGGTCCTGTGATATCTGCGTCAAGAATACCTACTTTAAATCCTTTCGCCGCCATACGGTTTGCAAGAGAAGCTGTTACAAAGGACTTGCCTACGCCTCCCTTACCGCTGACAATACCGATCACATGCTTTACGTTGGACATGGCGTTTGCTTCTGCCATAAGATCCATGTTTTTACCTTTGTTGCTGCAGCCTTCGCAGCTTGATTTGTCACATGTTTTGCTGTTGCACTCTTTTGCCATTTTATTTCTCCTTCTATATATAATAATTGTAATTTATTTTACAAACCGGTCAATGGCTTTTTCCAGTTCCTTAATGGCATCCCTGTCTCCATGCTCCACCGCGTCAACGATACAGTGTTCAATATGATCCTGGAGAATGATCTTACCTGTATTATTAATTGCAGATTTAACTGCCGAAAGCTGGATCAGAACTTCTGAACAGTCCCGGCCTTCCTCTACCATACGTTTAATAGATTCCATATGACCGATAGCTCTGGAAAGACGGTTCAGTACAGCCTTTGTCTGCGCATGGCTGTGATAATGTCCATGCTCTTCATGGGTATGTTCTATAACACTTCCGTCCTCCATGATATGCACATGGGGTTCTTTTGATTCGCTCATGTGTGCTCCTTTCTCACCCCTTAAAGAATGGCTGCGGTAAATGCCGCCATCTGCCATTATAGCACAGCTTCTAAAACTCTGTAAAGGAACATCTCTGTTTTATCCCGGAGGTGATAATATCAAAAATAACCGTGCCGTCTTCCAGTACAGTTTTTTCATAGGAGACTTCTTTTCCCTGGAATTTCTGCTTTACATATTCCTCCGGGTCATTGATCTCTATTTCCTCCACAAAAACGTCCCGCATCTGATTGCGGGGACATTTATTAAATATTTCCCAGATTACTTCGTATTCTTTCATAATCAATCCCTCACTTTTTTTCATTGTACCAGACCTTTCCCGGCATTGCAACGGCAGGGAACACTACATTTTATACAGGAGACCACAAAATTTTTGTAATTATTTCTCGAAAAGAATTGAACTTCCGCGAAGAATAGCGTATATTAGATATAATTTCAATGTATACTGATTAAAGGAGAGAAATCATGCAACTTTTAAAGGATCGTATTCTCAAAGACGGTATTGTAAAACCGGGAAATATCTTAAAAGTCGACAGTTTTTTGAATCACCAGATGGATATCACTCTTATCAATGAGATCGGTAAGGAATTTAAAAGACGCTTTTCAGAATGTCCGATCACCAAGATCCTCACTATTGAGGCTTCCGGCATTGGAATCGCATGTATTGCAGCACAGTATTTCAATGTGCCGGTTATTTTTGCAAAAAAATCACAGAGTCTGAACCTGGATGGCGATATGTACTGTTCCAAAGTAGAATCCTATACTCACAAAAAGGTTTATGACGTTATTCTTTCCAAAAAATTCCTTGGACCGGAAGACCATGTTCTTCTGATCGATGATTTTCTTGCAAACGGATGCGCTCTTATGGGTCTGATCGAAATTGTCAGAGAATCCGGCGCTGTGCTTGAAGGCGCAGGTATTGTAATCGAAAAAGGGTTCCAGACCGGAGGACAGAAAATCCGTGATATGGGCGTGAGACTGGAGTCTCTGGCCATTATTGATTCTATGACTGATGATTCTTTAAGTTTCAGGTAAAAAGCAGACACCGCAGATTCCACATACAAAAGTGGGAATATCTGCGGTGTTTTTATGTTATGATTTACTCTTTTTTAATGTCACTCTTGCTTTTTCTGTAGGTGAAGGGGTTGGTTTTTCCTCTTCCTCCTCTTTTAAAATTACAGGAGACTTTACGTCTTCCTCTTCTTCTGGTTTTGAAGTGATTCCAGGCGTTGCTTCCGGTGAAGGAGTTGGCGTTGCCTCAGGAGTGGGGGTTGGAGTTGCTTCTGGACGAACTTCTTCATCCTCATAATAACCGTTATCGATCAGGAGTTCAAAATTATCTCCATCGATCACCTGGGGTTCACAGAGATAACTTCCAATAATCTTTACTCCATTGTCATACTGCTCATAATCATTTACCTCAGGATCCTCTTCTCCATCCAGATATTCGTAAACCATCTGCTCGCATCTGTCTGCCAGCACACGATAATCCATAAAAAGACTGAAGGAAATTCTTCCTGATGCCGCTGCCTTTACTGCCTCCGCTTCACATCCAACGCCTGTGATCATTGGCCACTTATCTGTTCCTGGAATGATCCCTTCTTCTTCCAGCACATCGGCTGCCGCAAGCGCCGCCTGATCAAAGCCTGTACAGATGATATCAGGGATAGCATCTTCTTCATAGGAATTATCCAGAATATCCTGAAGTCTTGTTGTTGCCAGATCGCTGCTCCATCTCAGGATCCCGGTGTCATCAAAACTTGTTTTGCCGGAGGTACACACAAGAGTTCCGTCATCAAAATAGGGCTGAAGTCCTTCCATAACTCCGTTATAAAGGAATAAAGCCTGTACGTCGTCCTGAGATCCCATAAGAAACTCAATGCTCATAGAGCCTTTTTCTTTTTGAAGTTCTTTTAGCTGTTTTTTCTCTATGATCTCCTCTGCTATCATTTGTCCTGCTTTGCGTCCGCCAAAAGCTGTATAATATTTTACTGCATTTGTCTCCATGATCAGCTCGTCATAAGAAAAGACAGGAATTTCCGCCTCCTTAACAGATGCCAGAATATCTGTCAGGCCATAGGGATCTACCGGGGTGATCACAAAAGCCTTTACCTCCTGATCCAGCATTTCCTGAATCTGAGAAACTTGTCTGGAAACGTCATCCGCAGCATACTCAACCAGAGCTTCATAGCCGTCTTCTGCAAAATCTGCCTTCAGCTCCTCTGCGTCATCTGCCCATTCCTCCGTATTTGGGAGAAGAACGGCAACCTTGTCCAACGGCTCTTCTGCTTCTTCCTCCATCTCCTCAGAGGCTTTCTTATCTTTATTGTCTTTTTCTTCTTTATCCTTATTCTCTTCTTCTTTTTTTGCCTCTTTCTTTGCTTTTTTTTCTGCCTTTTTCTCTTCTTTTTCCTGTTTCTTTGCTTCCTCCTCCTGAGCCTCCTGCATCTCCGCATCATCTCCGGCTCCTTCGTCTTCTGTCTGCGCGCTTTCGCTGGCAGCTTCGGTAGCTTCATTATTTCCACAGCCTGCCAGTGAAGTCATGGCTGCAAGAAGTCCAAATAATACAACTGCTGTCTTTTTTTTCATGATAAATTCCTCTTTCTATATTATAACTTCCGATACTCTTTTATTAGATCTTTTAGAAACTTCCTGTACTCTTCTGCGGCTTTTTTAGGCTTTGAAATATGTACCTCTCCTGCCATAGAAACAAGCCACCCATAAAAATGCGGTCCTTTTAGCCTTGGAATGGAAGCCGTCCAATGTCCTTGGCTCTTTTCTTTATATTTTCCCTTTTCCCCAAAATATGCGCTTACTTCCTCTGCTCTGTCTGCCGGATAGACAAGTTTCATGTTCTTTTCTGTATTGCAGATTTCTTCCAGGCACATACCTGGTTTTCCCTCTGTGCTTTTCTCTGGAGAAATTTCTGTCCTTTTTTCCTTAGTCTCTTCCACTCCTTTTTGGGAATCCTCTGTCCTCTTTTCAGAAACCGGAGGTTCCTCAGATGTTTTCGCTTCTTCCGTCAAGACTTGTGCGTCTTTTCTTATTTGTCTGTATTCTGGAAAAGACGTTGCATAATAGCCGCCGTTTCTTCCTCTTTTATAGGAAATTCCATATCCAAAATCTCTCAGCGCCTCCATATCGTCATAAATACTTTTGCGCTCTGCGCAGATTCCATATCCGGCAAGAACATCAATGATCTGCTGCATACTTATTGTTCTGTGTTTATCTGTTTCACAGAGAAGCTGTTCCAGTATCAGAATTTTTGCTTTTTGATTGTGTGATTTGGGCATAATGAAAATCCCCCTTTTCCAAGAACTCCTAAAAACCTATTTGTGTTTTTATGCGTCAGGAAAATCAGTACAGAATATACTTCTTTCCTGCGATATAAAGAAAGGTGTCAAAAGCGGCTTGCTTTCGGCACCTTCCACACCAGTCACTTAATCTTCTGGTACAAATTCATCCTTGCCTACTCCACAGATCGGGCAAACCCAATCTTCTGGAATATCCTCAAAAGATGTTCCCGGCTCAATTCCACTGTCCGGATCACCGATCTCTGGATCATATACATATCCGCATGGCTCACATACATATTTCTGCATTGTATTTTACTCCTTTCAGCTTATCATCTATGAAAGCAATGTTTTGTCTTTCATGGATTCATTATAACGTCAGCTTTTTTCCATTGCAAGTGTTATTTCACAAACCTTTTGTAAATATAATCATTGGCTTCCTTTTCCTGGGAATCATCCAAAGGGGCAAGACTTATCTCTTCGCCGTATTTCCTCTGAAGGCTGTGAAGGATCAGCCAGTCTGCAAGCTGTGGGTTTTTGGGAAGGAGAGGACCATGAAGGTACGTGCCGATCACATTTTTATATACGATTCCCTCATAACCTGTCTTTCCATCATTTCCTGAGCCATAAAGCACTTTTCCCAGGGGTTTTGTCTCATTGATGCAGGTTCTGCCTCCATGGTTTTCGAAACCAACGATGGGCATATCAAAAAGATCGCTTTTCAGTACAATATTGCTGATCAGTCTTCCCTCTCCCTGCTCCGTATACATATCTACCAGATCCAGACCTTCTATGGTTCCCTGGCCTGTTTTATAGTATTTTCCAAGAAGCTGGTAGCCGCCGCAGATAGCGATCACAACGCCGTTATCTTCTACGTAAGCCTTAAATTCTTCACGGATTTTCCTCAGCTTTTCACATACAAGCATCTGTTCACGGTCTGAACCTCCTCCAAGGAGAACGATATCAAGTCCGGAAAAATCAATTTTGTCATTCAGTTCAAATGCAACCGTCTCTGCCTCTATTCCTCTCCACTGGCATCTTTTCATAAGGCACTGGATATTTCCTCTGTCACCGTAGAGATTCAGCAGATCTGGATATAAATGTCCAATTCTCAGTTTCATTTCTGCTCTCCCTCCAGTTTCTTTAAAATATTTCTGGTGCCAAAAAGCGCCGTGTAGTTTACCAGAACATAAAGGTTTCCTGTTCCGTCCTGGATTCTGTCTCGAATAGCTTTTTCCACATCTTTTTCCAAAATAGAGGAAATATCCACATATTTCAGCCGCAATCCCATATCCTGCGCCCGGATTCCGCTTACAGTAATACTGCGAATGCTTTCCTCTCCAAATCGGTCAAAATCCACGTCCCAAAGCCATGAAATATCAATTCCATCCTGGGCGTTATCATTAATGGCTATGATCACGTCCTTTGGCGAGGGATCCTGCATAACAGCAGCTATATTCTGGTTAAAGCCTGCCGGGTTTTTTGCAAGATTCAAAGTCACCCCTGCGCCCTGGATCCGAAACTGTTCCATACGCCCATTCTCCGGGTTGAATTTTTTGAGCATGTCTGCAAAATGCTCTCCTTCAAATCCTGCTGTCCTGACTCCTGCATAGGCAGCCAGAATATTATATACATTATAAAATCCTTTATAATTTGCTGAAATAAGCTTATCTTCCACCCTGAAGGAAAGTCTGTCGCCTACATGCACGTCCTCTGCGTCAAACTCAGGCTTCGGACGTTTGAATCCGCACCCCGGACAGGAATAATCTCCAAGCTGGCTGTAATGGTAAAAGCTATACTGAAGTTTCGCTCCACATTTTTTGCAGAAACGCCCCTCCCTGATCTCATTTGTATCATTTTTCATTACCGGACGGCTGATTCCATAATAAATACAGGGATTTCCGCTGGCGCTGGCAAGATATGCGGAAAGGGCGTCGTCTCCATTGACGATCACCTTCATTTTAGGAAGGCTTTTGATCATTGTTTCCAGGATATTCATGGTGATATCAATTTCTCCATAACGGTCAAGCTGATCCCGGAAAAGGTTGGTCATTATCATATAGTCAGGTTTTATTTTTGGAAAAATATATTTTGTGGATGCTTCATCTGATTCAATGCAGGCGTAATCCGCATCCATATGTCCGTTCAGCCCGGCTCCCAGGACAAAAGCCGCCACAACACCGTTCAGCATATTGGAGCCTGTATGGTTGCATACAACCTTTTGGCCTTCTGCCTCCAGGGCTGCGCAGAGCATATTATTTGTTGTAGTTTTTCCATTTGTGCCGCAGACTACAAAAATATCTTTTCGTACTTCTGCTGCAAGTTCCTCCAAGACTGGGGGATAAATTTTAAGCGCGATCTTTCCGGCCCATGTTACACCCTGTCTTCCCATTTTTTTGCAGGCATAACCGGCCGCCTTAGCCGCCCATATGGCAGCAATTCTTCTTATATTCATATATCTGATCCTCTGTATGGTATTTCCTTCACGGCATTTGGATAGAAAACTCTCAAACTGCCTTGAATGTAATATGCAATATTAGTATTTCCCTTCTGCCCCAAAATACTTC
Organism: uncultured Blautia sp.; assembly: GCF_937880195.1. Lineage (GTDB taxonomy): Bacteria > Bacillota > Clostridia > Lachnospirales > Lachnospiraceae > Blautia_A. Next base: position 11,316 of record NZ_CALFLA010000010.1, on the reverse strand, counting down.
TGCAGGCAAAATTTATCTGTCTATGATTGTACGATAATTCCATTAATTTATCAACTGTAAGTTCTGGGGTTTTTGCATCAAAAAAGGGATATCCGCATTTGCGGATATCCCTGCTAGCAATCAATATTATACTAACTCGATCAGTACTTCCATTGCAGCGTCACCTTTACGTGGTCCGATCTTAACGATTCTTGTGTAACCACCGTTACGGTTTGCATACTTCGGAGCGATTTCATCAAACATTTTCTTAACCATGTCGATGTCTTTTGTGTTTTTCTTTCTTCCAGCGCCTTTAGCCGGTACTTCCTTTACAGGATAGAAAACTTTTGCCATCTGACGACGAGCATGAAGTCTGGAAGGAGCGTCTTTTTTGATCTCTTTCTGAACTTCGTCGTATACGGTTTTCTTCTTTCCGTCTACAACTTCTTTTACTCTCTTGCCTTCTGCATCTTTACGTGCAACCTTAGCAGTTACAGTAACTGTCTCAAAGTTATCTTTCTCGCGAACAGCCATAGCAATAAGACCTTCAGCGATCTTGCGGATCTCTTTTGCTTTTGCTTCTGTTGTGCGGATCTGTCCATGATAAAGAAGGTTTGTTACCTGGTTTCTTAACAGAGCCTTTCTCTGATCAGATGTTCTGCTTAATTTTCTATATTTTGCCATTATATTTTCCTCCATCTGCGGGACATCAGAACACGCTTGTTCGGTCTTACTGCCCTGATGCTTTGGCATCCCGCGGTAATATTTGACTTACAAAGCCTTATTATTCCTCTGTAGGCTGAAGCTGCAGTCCCAGTTCTTTCAGCTTGGCAAGAACCTCTTCAAGGGACTTACGTCCAAGGTTACGAACTTTCATCATATCCTCAGATGTTCTGTTACACAGCTCTTCTACTGTATTGATTCCTGCTCTCTTCAGACAGTTATAGGAACGAACGGACAACTCAAGCTCGTCAATGCTCATTTCCAGAACTTTCTCTTTTTCATTGTCTTCTTTCTCGATCATAACCTCAGCAGTCTTTGCGTTCTCAGAAAGGTCAATGAACAGGCTTAAATGCTCGCTTAAAACCTTTGCTGCAAGGCTTACTGCCTCGTCCGGATCAAGAGTACCGTTTGTAAATACGTCAAGCGTCAGTTTATCATAATCTGTCACCTGTCCTACACGAGTGTTTTCTACAGACATGTTTACCCTGTCAATCGGCGTATAAATAGCGTCCACAGCGATCACGCCGATAGGCATATCGTCAGTCTTGCCTTTGTCCGCGCTTACATAACCGCGGCCTTTGGTAATGGTAAGTTCCATAGCAAGTCTGCAGTCTTTGCCGCCGTTCAGCGTAGCGATCACCTGATCCGGATTCATGATCTCAATATCCTGATCTGTCTGGATATCTGCCGCTGTTACAACGCCTTTGCCCTCGCATTCAACATATGCAGTCTTTGGCTCATTGTCAGAGCTTGTATTCTTGATCGCAAGGCTTTTCAGGTTCATAATGATCTCTGAAACGTCTTCTTTCACACCTGGAATAGAACTGAATTCATGCAGTACGCCGTCAATCTTCACCTGGCTTACTGCTGCTCCCGGGAGGGAAGACAGCATAATTCTTCTGAGAGAATTGCCAAGAGTAATACCATAACCTCTTTCCAGCGGTTCCACTACGAATCTGCCAAATTTCTTATCTTCTGATATTTCGGTAATTTCGATTTTGGGTTTATTAAAATCAAACACTATAAGGCTCCCTCCTTCTGGAAAGCTGCGTCATACTTTTTATGCTTTACTTAGAGTACAACTCGACGATAAGCATCTCGTCTACAGGTACGTCAATCGCTTCTCTGTTCGGAAGCTCTTTTACAGTTCCGCTGAGAGCGTCCTGATTTACATCAAGCCATTCCGGAACAAGTCTTCCGCCTGTTACTTCCAGGATTCCTTTGTATCTTTCGGAACCTTTGCATTTTTCTTTGATCTCAACAGTATCTCCGGCTTTTACAAGGTAAGACGGAATGTTTACACATTTTCCGTTTACAAGTACGTGCTTGTGGTCAACGATCTGACGAGCTTCACGTCTTGTTCTTGCAAATCCCATACGGAAGATTACGTTGTCAAGTCTTGTCTCAAGCATGATCATCAGGTTCTCGCCTGCCTGACCCGGCATTCTGTCTGCTTTCTTGTAATAGTTACGGAAAGGTTTCTCAAGAACGCCATAGATAAATTTTGCTTTCTGTTTTTCTCTTAACTGTAAAGCGTACTCAGACATCTTTCTGTTTGCACGTTTTAACTGTCTTGTAGATTTTTTATCAATTCCTAAGTAAATCGGATCCAGACCAAGGGATCTGCATCTTTTCAGTACAGGAACTCTATTTACTGCCATTTCAAGCTTCCTCCTTAATTAGACTCTTCTGCGTTTTGGTGGACGGCATCCGTTGTGTGGAACCGGTGTTACATCGCGGATACTTGTAACTTCAAGGCCGCATGCCTGAAGCGCACGAATTGCAGCCTCACGACCGGATCCCGGTCCTTTTACCATAACGTCAACAGTTTTTAATCCATGAACTAAAGCAGCTTTCGTTGCAGTCTCTGCTGCCACCTGCGCTGCATAAGGAGTAGATTTCCTTGAACCTCTAAATCCCAGACCACCGGCACTTGCCCATGAAAGAGCGTTTCCTTCGCTGTCAGTCAGTGTAACGATTGTGTTATTGAAAGAAGACTGGATATGTGCCTGTCCGTGTTCAACGTTTTTCTTGACACGACGTTTTGTTGTCGTTTTTCTGGTTGCTTTTGCCATTTTAAAACTAACCTACGCTTTCCTTGTTTGTATTATTTTAAGTTACAATTATTTCTATTTAAGTAATCTACTTATTTCTTCTTGTTTGCTACTGTTCTCTTCGGTCCCTTGCGGGTTCTTGCATTTGTCTTAGTCTTCTGACCACGAACCGGAAGTCCTTTACGATGACGGATTCCTCTGTAGCATCCAATTTCCTGCAGTCTCTTGATATTCAGAGCGATTTCACGACGAAGATCACCTTCTACCATCATTGTCTCATCAATGACAGCGCTGATTCTCTTTACTTCATCATCAGTAAGATCTCTGACACGTGTGTCAGGATTTACATTTGCCTGCGCAAGAATCTTGTCTGCGCTTGGTCTGCCGATACCATAAATATAGGTAAGGCCGATTTCAATACGTTTTTCTCTTGGTAAGTCTACACCAGCTATACGAGCCATGTACTGTTTCCTCCATTTTCTTTTTTGAAAGCTTTTCAATCTACACCACTTGCCTGAGGCAAGGTGAAATGGGGTGTATCTTAAGTCCTGCTTTCTGTTTCTAGTTTCCTAATTGGGGTGCCTCGGTAAAACACCCAGCCGTCTTTGGCGTAAGACAGCCTTTCCGAAATTGCAGCAATATAAGCCGCTGTTGCCTCTCGGTATTAGGCAATACATGCTTTTTTTAAATTCAAACAGTCCGAACAACCCTTCCGGGTGTATCAAACTGCAGCCGCACGTTTCACAAACTGCCGGAATCAACCCTGGCGCTGTTTGTGTTTTGGATTTTCACAGATTACTCTGATAGATCCTTTTCTTTTGATGATCTTGCATTTTTCGCAGATCGGCTTCACAGATGATCTTACTTTCACTGGAAATCCTCCTCTCGTAGTTTCGACTTGAATCTGCAGTTACGGACGCACTCATAGCGCGTTCGTATTATAGTGTAGCACCAAAGCCAGCATAATGCAAGCACTTTTTAAATATTTTTGCAAAAATCATACAGCAGGCCTCTTCTCCCGTTTGGATAAAGACCTGCTGTATTTTATGTACTTATTCTGTTATATTTATTTCCTTATTCCACTGTTCCTGTATTTCCCTGGAAAATCTGGGCAATAGGAGAATCCGGTGAAAGGATCACTGTTTTATCTTCGCCCTTCATGGATTTCTTCAGAGCGTCAAGGCTTCTTACAAAGGAATAAAAATCACTTCTTCCTTCTTCGCCATAGGCATTTGCCAGGATCTTCATATATTCCTGCTCGCCTTCCGCTTCCAGGATCTCTGCCTTTTTCTTGGCTTCTGAAATCTGAATGGCGACCTCTTTATCTGTTGTGTTGCGGATCACCTTGGCTTCTGAATTACCCTGCGCCGTATAGGTAGCCGCGATGTTGTCTCTTTCAGAAACCATCCGCTCATAAACAGCATCTTTGTTGTCATCAGGAAGATCAAGCTGTTTGGTGTCAAAAAGCATTACAGAAATGCCATACTGTTCCATATTTCCTTTTACAGAACCCATAACCATTTCTGCCAGTTCTCCGTCGCGGCTTGTGATCACTTCATCCTGGGACATACTGCTGATAGCGTTTTTTGTGGCGTTATATACGGCTGTGTTAATACGGCTTTCTCCATTTTCTATAGAAGAATTCAGGGTTCTTGCAAATTTCAGAGGATCAGAAATCTTCCATATAACATAACTGTCTGTAATCATGGTCTTCTTGTCTCTTGTGATAACATCAGAAGGAGCCAGATCATAAAGAAGGGTCTGCTTTGGAAGAGTCGCCGTTGTCTCTACAAGCGGTATCCGAAGGCTGATTCCCGGTTTATCAATGACTCTCTGAACCTTACCGAACTGACGGATCAGTTTATACTCGTTCTGTTTTGTCACTGTAACAGACGTAAGCGCTGCAGCAAAAACAAAAACGCCTGCAATTCCTATCAGAAGATTTTTCTTTTTCATTGTGCCTCACCCCCCTGTAATGTTCCGGTTCCTTCTGCGCTGTTCTGTAATTGGACATTCTGTTCCGCCAGCTGCTCCTGCGCTTCCTTCTCCGCTTCTTCTCCTATAAAGGAATCAAGGGGAAGGACTTTCTGTGTGCCGTCGCCATTGTCGATGACGATCTTCATGCCCGGAAGAACGTCCTCCATTGTTTCATAAAACATACGAAGCTTTGTTACGGTAGGATTCTTTACATATTCCTCATACATGGCGTTAAATCTTGCCACTTCCGCCTCGGCCTCATTGATTCGCACCTGTTTCTGGGCTTCCGCATCCTGCACGATCTGGTCTGCCTGAGCCTCGGCCTCAGGAAGCTTTTCATTTCTGTATTTGTTTGCATTATTTACTGCCGTCTCTTTTCCCTGCTTGGCAGTTTCCACTGCTTTAAATGCCTTCATAACCTCCTGCGTAGGGGGTTCGGAATCCTGGATCGTAATATTCACAAGCTGGATCCCCACATCCTGTTCCTCCATTTTATCCATGATCATTTCTTTAATCTTTGCCTGTATTTCACTTTTTCCGGTAGTAAGAACATCGTCAACCGTATAACTTGCAATTACCGTACGGATGCAGCTCTGTGAAATGCTTTTCAGGATTTCTTCCGGCTGCTGAGACGTATAAAGATATTTTACCGGCTCTGTAATCCGATATTCCACAAAGAAATCTACATCAATAAAATTATAGTCTGAGGTAATCATAAGTCCCTCGTCTTCAACCACTTCATTGCTTTGCTGGTTATAACCAATGGGAAAACCCTGAATGGTGGTATTAACTTTGTGTACCTTCTGTATCAAAGGAAGTTTAAAGTGAAGTCCTGTCTCCGTTACTGCTTTTGGAACGCCAAAAGTAGACAGAACCGCCTGTTCCTGTTCCTGGATCTGATAGGTACAGTCTGTTGCAAAAAGCCCCGCAACGACCACTGCTCCGACAATCACCGCCGTTTTTTTCGCATGTTTACCTGCCTTTGTTTTTTTGCCGGACCATTTCTTTTTCATGTTCCCGGTATTATTATTAAATTCCTCCATCTGTGTCCTCCTTGCCGTCTGTCATCTGACATACAGATATATCTTTTTCTGAATTTTCAGGTATGTTTCCGACAACAGTCTGATTTTTAAAGAAAAGAAAAAGACTTCTGTTCCGGACAGATTATGTTCTGCCTCAAAACAAAAGTCTTGCTGCTTACTTCATATCGCGAATATCGTCCTGTTAAGATACCGTACTGACGCAAATATGTACCACCTTCAAAAAAGCAATCTCGTTTTTATCAAATGGCCGCTACTCCCTTTTCTTTGAATGGAATGTTACCATATTCCTGGGACAGTTGCAAGTTAATTTTTTCACTAATATCAAAATCAGAATATTATACAAAAATCTCTTTGTAATTTTGTAATATTTTCTGAAAATAAAAGTTTTTTTCACTGGTTGAATTGCATGTATACTTCTGTTATAGTAGTATTTGGTGCGGATTTTCCGCACACTTTTTTCGTCGGGGGATTAAAAATTATTATGAAACATTCAACAGATCTGGGAAAAGACCCTGTCTCTTCCCTTGTATTCCGCCTTGCCATTCCGGCCATGATCGCCCAGTTTGTCAACGTACTGTACAGCATCATTGACCGTATGTATATTGGCCATATTCCCAAGATTGGTGAACTGGCTCTGGCAGGGGTAGGGGTCTGCGGCCCCATTGTTACGCTTCTGTCTTCCTTTGGAACTCTGGTTGGACTTGGAGGTTCTATCCTTCTTGGAATCCGCCTTGGAGAAAAAAATTTAAAAAAAGCAAAGCAGATTCTGTCAAACTCGTTTTTAATGCTGTCTGTCATTTCCATTCTGCTTACAATTACCTTTCTTCTTATGAAGGACAGACTTCTTGTCTGGTTTGGCGCAAGCGAAGTCACATTTCCTTATGCCAATACCTATATGACAATTTACACTGCCGGAACCTTTTTTGCCCTTATGGCAGCCGGATTAAATTATTTTATCAACTGTCAGGGGTTCCCTGTTGCAGGAATGATGACTGTGCTCATAGGAGCAATCTCCAATATTATCCTGGATCCTGTTTTTATCTTTTTGTTCCATATGGATGTTGCCGGAGCCGCTATCGCCACAGTGATTTCCCAAATGGCGTCCTGTACCTTTGCTATTCTTTTTCTTTTTAGCAAAAAGGTACATGTTCCAATTTCTTTTGGAAATTATAACAGACGCCTTATGCTGAATATTGTTTATCTTGGGCTTTCTCCCTTCCTGATTCTGGCAACAGACAGTATTCTTCTGATTGTAATGAATGCTGTGCTTCAAAAATACGGTGGTCCGGCCCAGGGTGATATGCTGATCACCTGCGCCACCATTGTACAAAGCTACATGCTGATGATCACCGCTCCCATGATCGGTATCAGCGGAGGCACACAGGCAGTTATCAGCTATAATTATGGAGCCCAGGCAACAAAGCGGGTCAAAAAAGCTATCCGCACCATATTGAAACTGATGCTTGGATTTACAACTTCTATGTTTATCCTGTCCCAGTTCCTTCCAAAAGTCTTTGTTCTTCTTTTTACTTCCAATCAGGAATATATTGACTTTTCTATATGGGGAATCCGGGTATTTACCATGATGATCATTCCTTTAAGTTTCCAGTATGTGTTTGTAGACGCGCTGACCGCTCTGGAGAGAACTAAGACTGCGCTTTCTCTGTCCGTACTTCGAAAATCTCTCTACATCATAGGAACCATTGCTCTTCCGGCTTTCTATCAGGCTTCCACGGCTTTTTACGCCGAACCGCTTTCCGATGTGATCAGCGCATCCGTTTCAACCATTGTGTTTCTTCTGATCATTGATAAACACCTTCTCAAACGTGAGCAGGCTGTTATTTCCTGAAATTTATGTTTGTAAAAAAAGAAAATTCCACAAATGACGAATACAAGAAAAAGGCAGCTCATATGCTACCTTTTTTCTTTACATACGACGGTAAATAAAAACTCCCCCTGCAGCGCCCACAAACCAGCGGGCCCACAGGGGGAGTGTGAGGGGGAGCTGCGGGCTTTCGCAACTTTGAGCGCTCCCCCTCACATATTATCTATGGAACCTGCTTGACTCACTGTCAAGCAGTATCGACAACCTGAATCATTTGGATTCAGGTTGTCTTTACTTATCTCTCCAGATAATTCTGCCCTTGGACAGATCATACGGAGAAAGCTCGATTGTTACTTTATCTCCCGGAAGGATACGGATAAAGTTCATACGAAGCTTACCGCTGATATGAGCAAGCACTACGTGCTTATTCTCCAGCTCTACCTTAAACATTGCGTTTGGCAGCTTCTCCAGTACAGTTCCTTCCACTTCAATCACATCTGCTTTTGACATTATTAACCTCCTATGTCATCTGTCATTTTGTAAGAGTCAGAATCTCCGGTTCGCCGTCTGTGATCAGAACGGTGTTTTCATAATGAGCGGATAAAGATCCGTCCATTGTGACAACTGTCCAGTCATCATCCTCCCAGGCCACATCTGCGCGACCTATATTGATCATCGGTTCAATAGCCAGAGTCATGCCCGGCATCAGCTTGATTCCGCGGCGTTTCTGCGGAAAATTAGGAATCTGAGGATCCTCATGAAGGTGTGTTCCAATTCCGTGTCCCACCAGATCACGCACAATACCATAATTGTATTTTGCAGCATATGCTCCGATTGCCTTTGAAATATCATTCAGATGATTTCCGGCCTTTGCATATTTGATTCCTTCAAAAAAGCTCTGCTTCGTTACCTCCATCAGCTGACGTGCCTCTTTTGACACTTCTCCTACTGCATAGGTACGGGCAGCATCGGAATGATATCCCTGATAGATCAATCCTGCGTCAATCTTTACGAGATCCCCTTCCTGAATAATTTTCTTCTCTGACGGAATCCCATGTACCACCTCATCATTAATACTGATACAAAAAGATCCTGGAAATCCATTATAATTCAAAAAATTGGGAGTGCAGCCCAGAGAGCGGATCATTTTCTCTCCAATGCGGTCCAGTTCCTTGGTGCTGATTCCTGGTCTGATATGGGAAGCAAGCTCATCATGGACTTTTTCCAAAAGATGGCCAGCGTGTCTCATAAGTTCTATTTCATGTTCTGACTTAATTGAAACTGACATTTCTTATTCTCCTAAAACTCCCACGATCTCCTGGAATACCTCATCCAGGGAACGTGTTCCGTCTACTGTTTTTAATACTCCCTGCTCAGTGTAGTAATCAATCAGCGGCTGTGTCTGCTCATGATATACGTTCAGACGTTTCTGAACAGTTTCCGGCTTGTCGTCATCGCGAAGAACAAGAGCTTCTCCACATGTATCGCAAACACCCTCTGTCTTAGGCGCTGCGTATACTACATGATAGGTAGCTCCGCATTTCAGACATGCGCGTCTTCCGCCCATACGGTTTACGATATTTTCATCAGGAACGTCTACATCAATGGCAAAATCAATTTTGCTTCCCAGCTTGGTAAGAGCCTCTGTCAGACATTCTGCCTGAGGAATGGTTCTGGGGAAACCGTCAAGAACATAGCCGTTTTTTGCATCGTCCTGCTGGATTCTGTCAACTACAAGATCGCAGGTCAGTTCATCAGGTACAAGAAGCCCCTGATCCATATAAGTTTTTGCTTTTTTGCCAAGCTCTGTGCCGTTTTTAATATTGGCACGGAAAATGTCTCCTGTGGAAATATGGGGGATTCCATATTTCTCAGCGATTTTTTTTGCCTGAGTACCTTTTCCGGCGCCCGGCGCTCCCAACATGATGATCTTCATAAAAATACCCTCCTTATATTTAAAATGGCTGCAGTATGCAAAGCACACCGCAACCTTAATTTCCTGTACAGTACCCGGTTATATCAAAGGGTCATGCACTAGTTAGCCAGAAAGCCTTTGTAGTTGCGGACAAGCAACTGAGATTCTATCTGCTTCACAGTTTCAAGGACAACGCCTACAACAATGATAAGTGAGGTTCCTGCAAAAGAAACCTGCGCCTTGAATACACCGTTAAAGAAGAACGGGATAACTGCTACAATGATCAGGCCAACTGCGCCTATAAATATAATATAATTAAGAAGATCCTGCAGATAATCTGACGTTGGCTTACCTGGACGGATACCCGGGATAAAGCCGCCCTGCTTCTTAATATTGTCTGCTACCTCTAATGGATTAAATGTAATAGAAGTATAGAAATAAGCAAAGAATACGCAGAGTATAATATATACGACCAGTCCCCAGCTATATTTTAACTGAGACGGATCACACCAGTTACTGGAAGATAATCCTCTTAAAATTTCACTTCCAATTCCGGTTCCATTTGCTTTTCCGGCAAACTGAGCGATCAGTCCAGGGAAAGACATAATGGAAGAAGCAAAGATGATCGGAATAACTCCGGCAGTATTTACTTTCAGAGGAATGTTGTTTGACTGTCCGCCCATAAGCTTACGTCCAACCATCTTCTTGGAATACTGTACCGGGATTCTTCTTTCTGCACCGTTAAGAATCAGAACAAAGACAACAACTGCAAGAATAATAGCTACGATGATCACGCCTGCCAGCATTCCTTTGGCAATTGTTTTTCCTTTAATGAAATTCTCATAAAGAGTCATCATATCACTTGGTATTCTGGATACGATATTTACTGCAAGTACAATAGAGATACCGTTTCCAATTCCCTTTTCTGTGATACGCTCACCAATCCACATCAGCATAGCAGATCCTGCTGTCAGGGTAAGAACTACAACAGCACCCTTCATAAAGTTCATATCCTGAACAATATTGCCTTTTGCAAATCCAATAGTCATTGCAATGGACTCAAACAGAGCAAGTCCAATGGTAACATAACGGGTGATTGCAGTCAGCTTCTTTCTTCCCTCTTCGCCGTCTCTGTGCATTTCTTCCAGAGCGGGAATCGCGATTGTGAGAAGCTGAATGATAATGGATGATGTAATATATGGTGTAATATTCAGAGCAAATACCGACATACTCTCAAAGGAGCCTCCGGTGAAGGCATCAAAAAAGTTGAATGCATCACCGGTATTGCTCTGAAACCACTGTTTGAATACGTCACTGTCTACACCAGGAACAGGAAGCTGAGAACCGATACGGATAATAAAAATCATGCCGATCACGTAAAACAGCTTACGACGCATTTCTTTTACTCTGAAAAGACTTTTGAGAGTTTCAAACATTAAATCACCTCTACTGTACCACCAGCAGCTTCAATTTTTGCTTTTGCAGTTTCGCTGACAGCGTTTACTTTAACATTAACTTTCTTGGTCAGCTCACCGTTTCCAAGAATTTTAACGCCGTCACCAGCTTTGGAAATTGCGCGGCTTTCCAGAAGGCTCTCAACAGTAACCTCTGCGCCGTCTTCAAAACGATTCAGAACGTCAACATTGATCGCAATGATCTCTTTGGAGTTTCTGTTTTTGAAGCCTCTCTTAGGAAGACGTCTGTATAAAGGCATCTGTCCACCTTCAAATCCCGGTTTCTTGTGACCGGAACGTGCTAACTGTCCTTTATGTCCTTTTCCGGCTGTCTTTCCGTTTCCGG